>CAYURX010000001.1:0-55486 GCA_964447245.1 uncultured Coprococcus sp.
GGTAAGGCACAGGACTTTGACTCCTGCATTTCGTTGGTTCGAATCCAACTAGCCCAGCTATCAGGCAGTTGGTTAGAGACAATAGTTAAACTAAATGATTGATTTGGGATATTAGCTCAGTTGGTAGAGCACTAGACTTTTAATCTAGGTGTCCCGGGTTCGAGCCCCGGATGTCTCATTGAACAAGTCTGCAAAGACTTGTTTTTCTTATATCAGGCAATTTGCAGTCTGATATCCTTTATTTAAGCGGATATGGCGGAACTGGCAGACGCGCCAGACTTAGGATCTGGTGGGCAACCCCGTGCAGGTTCGATTCCTGTTATCCGCACGAATCATTAAAAGCCCTTGGTTTCAGGGGCTTTTTTTGTGTTTGTATTCACAAGTTTTTTCGAAAAATTGACAAAACATTAACTTTTGAATTGGTTGAACCATTGAATTTTAAATTCAAAAACAGGGGAAAATGACCGTAAAAGAGAGGTAGAATCTTGATTTTTTACAAGAAACCGCTAAAAAGTTTTTTTAAAATACATGTAAACTATTTACTTATTGGTTAATGTGTTGTAGAATAAGAATGAAGGTAAAAATTCAACAAAGAAAGGGAGTTAAAAAAATGTCAACCGTATTATACGAAGTAAAAGGTAACATTGCTATTCTTACTATCAGCCGTGAAAAGGCATTAAACGCTTTGAATTCAGACGTATTGAATGATCTGAATGCTGCTCTGGATGCAGTAGATGTGAATACGATCAGAGCATTGATCATCACAGGTGCCGGACAGAAGTCATTCGTAGCTGGTGCAGATATCGGTGAGATGAGCACATTGACACCAGAAGAAGGCGAAGCTTTCGGTAAAAAGGGTAATGATGTATTCAGAAAGATCGAAACATTCCCTATCCCTGTTATCGCTGCAATCAATGGCTTTGCATTAGGCGGCGGCTGCGAGATCTCCATGAGCTGTGATATTCGTATCTGCTCAGACAATGCTGTATTTGGTCAGCCGGAAGTTGGTTTGGGTATTACACCTGGTTTTGGCGGTACACAGAGACTGGCTCGTCTGATCGCACCTGGTATGGCTAAACAGATCATCTACACAGCAAAGAACATCAAAGCTGACGAAGCAAAAGCTCTTGGCCTTGTAAACGCTGTTTACACACAGGAAGAATTAATGCCTGCAGCAGAAAAACTGGCAAATGCAATTGCAAAGAACGCTCCGATCGCTGTTCGTGCCTGCAAGAAAGCTATCAATGATGGTCTTGACCTTCCTATGGATGAAGCTATCGTTCTGGAAGAGAAACTGTTCGGAAGCTGCTTCAAGACACATGATCAGATTGAGGGTATGGATGCATTCCTTACAAAACGTAAAGAAAAGAACTTCATCAACGCATAATTTGGGGATTGTCTGGTTTAAGGGTTCAGACACTATAGTGTTATAATATATTTATCAGGAGGATATGTACAATGAAAGTAGGAGTTATTGGCGCTGGTACTATGGGTTCAGGTATTGCACAGGTATTTGCTCAGACCGAAGGTTATGAAGTATGCTTATGTGATATTTCTGAAAAGTTTGCTGAGAATGGCAAAGCCAAGATTGCAAAAGGTTTCGCAAAACGTGTCGCAAAAGGTAAGATGGCACAGGAAGATGCCGATAAGATTCTTGGCAAGATTACGACAGGTTTAGTAGATGTCTGTGTAGACTGTGATCTGGTTGTTGAGGCTGCTTACGAAGATTTAAGTGTTAAGCAGGAAATGTTCAGACAGTTAGATGAAATTTGCAAGCCTGAGACTATTTTTGCATCTAACACATCTTCTCTGTCTGTTACAGAGATTGGTGCAGGCGTAAAGAGACCGCTTATCGGTATGCATTTCTTTAATCCGGCTCCTGCTATGAAGCTGATTGAAGTTATTGCAGGTATTAATACACCTGATGCAACTGTACAGAAGATCAAAGATATTTCTGTTGAAATCGGTAAGACACCTGTTCAGGTAAAAGAAGCTGCAGGTTTTGTAGTTAACAGGATTCTTATCCCAATGATCAATGAAGCAGTTGGTATCTATGCAGAAGGTGTTGCAGATGTTGAAGGTATTGATACAGCTATGAAGCTTGGTGCTAATCATCCAATGGGCCCTCTGGCTTTAGGAGATTTGATCGGTCTGGATATTTGTCTGGCTATCATGAACGTTCTTTATACAGAGACAGGAGATTCAAAATATCGTCCGCATCCATTGTTAAAGAAGATGGTTCGTGGTGGTAAGCTTGGTCAGAAGTCAGGCGAAGGTTTCTACAAATACAATTAATATTTTGCCATTATCAGACAGCATTATATATGGGTCGTAATCGCTGATCTGAAAACATAATCAAATAATGACTGCTGTACGATTACTTATTACGGGTAAGCGTACAGCAGTTTTTTTGTTCATTTTTAAATAAAAAGTTACTTTTTGCAAATAGACTATTGAAAAGCCTCCTCAGATTTGATACCATTGAAGCAAAAGTTTTTTATTTCGACAGAGTTCATTAAGGAAATCTGTCCGAAAATGGTTGAAACGTAAGGTATGTATAGATTTGACAGGCGGAGGTTATGATAGATGCATGAACAGAGAGAGGCAATAGATGAAGAAATAGAGAAGATGAAGCACGTACTGAGCAGGAATATCAAGCATTACCGGAAGATCAGGAGGATATCCCAGCAGGCTCTGGCCAATATGTGCGGACTTCATCGGACTTATATATCAGATATGGAAAACGCAAAGTGCAATCCGACGCTGAGTGTTCTTATGGTGATGGCGGACAGCCTGGGCGTTCAGTTAGGTGATTTGCTGCAGTATGCTGAAGACTAATGAATAAAATATGAATCCGGTATTTACTTTTGTGCGAATATAGCATAAAATAATAGAGTATTGTCGACAGACTATGAGCAGGTAATGCAAAAATATAGAAGGAGCTGAGATTATGGTTAAAGCAATCGTTGGAGCAAACTGGGGAGATGAAGGAAAAGGTAAGATTACCGATATGTTAGCGGAAGAATCTGATATTATTATCCGATTCCAGGGCGGCAGCAATGCAGGACATACGATTATCAACGATTACGGCAAGTTTGCCTTACATCTTCTGCCATCAGGTGTTTTTTATAATCATACAACAAGTATCATTGGTAATGGTGTAGCGCTGAATATCCCGTATTTGATCAGAGAATTAAAGGATGTGACATCAAAAGGCGTTCCGATGCCGAAGATTCTTGTTTCGGACCGCGCGCAGATATTGATGCCATACCACATTTTATTTGATGCGTATGAAGAAGAACGGCTGGGCGGCAAATCATTTGGTTCAACGAAATCCGGTATTGCGCCATTTTATTCTGATAAATATGCGAAAATCGGTTTTCAGGTGAGTGAATTGTTTGACGAGGAAGGCCTGAAAGAAAAGGTTTATCGTGTTGTTGAGATGAAGAATGTGCTGATCGAGCATTTGTATCACAAGGAAAAGCTTGATCCGGAGGAGATTTACACAACATTGCTTGAGTACAGAGATATGATCGAGCCATATGTCTGTGATGTTTCAGCCTATTTGCATGAAGCGATCAAACAGGGCAAGAGAATCCTTCTGGAGGGACAGCTTGGTTCCTTAAAGGACCCGGATTTTGGTATTTACCCAATGGTGACATCTTCCTCAACGCTGGCTTCTTATGGGGCCATCGGTGCAGGTATTCCGGGATATGAGATCAAAGATGTTGTGACGGTTGTGAAAGCTTATTCCAGCGCGGTAGGTGCCGGTGAGTTTGTATCAGAGATTTTTGGCGATGAAGCGGACGAACTCCGCAGACGCGGAGGCGACGGCGGAGAATTCGGCGCAACAACGGGACGTCCGAGACGTATGGGATGGTTTGACGCAGTTGCTTCAAGATATGGCTGCCGTGTGCAGGGGGCAACGGAAGTCGTATTGACCGTTCTTGATGTGCTTGGTTATCTGGATGAACTGCCGGTTTGTGTTGGTTATGAAATTGACGGCAAGATCACGAGAGATTTCCCGACGACCCGTCTGCTGAAAAAAGCAAAACCGGTTTATACCATGCTGCCGGGATGGAAGACGGACATTCGTGGAATCACAAAATATGAGGATCTGCCTGAGAATTGCAGAAATTATATTGAATTTATTGAAAAAGAACTGGAAGTACCGATTACCATGGTATCCAATGGCCCTGGCCGACATGAAATTATTAAGCGTCAATAAATGGCAAAGGCAGTCCTGTTTCCGGGCGTTCGTCCGGATCGCGGGACTGCCTTTTTGGCAATGAATAGCTTAAAAGTTTCAAAATAACTTTATATTCTTTTAAGGATTTCATCATCATAAAGACATAATTACAGCGTATAATAATCTTTATAGAGAAGATATAGGGGTAGTATGAAAGGGATAGGGTGAGAGATAAATGCTGAATGAAATGTATTATGAGGAGAATAATGTGATTCCTGAGGAGGAATATGAGCAGATCATAGAAACATTAAAAAAAGGCAGGAATTTTAAGCCGGCCAGGACTTCCATTATCAGGAAGGTGTTTTTTAATAAAGAGATCAATTATCTGACGGATGCGTTGAGTGTTGCTCAGGAGAATTCTGAAACATACAGTTTTGTAATGGCAGACTGGGATAGTTCGCGATTGGTACTGGAGAAGAAAAGTATCAGGGAAGGTCTGATCAGTAAGAGTTATACATATATATCAGAAAAGCAGTTTGAGATGGTGATTGACGGCGAATATGAGTGGATGAAAGCGAGCCGTGACGGGCTGCTGAGAGATTTTTATCTGCAGTTGACGATTAATCAGATCCGGCCGGGTGTTGTGGTCGATTATGCGAGGCAGACATTCAGACTGAACAACCGGAAGGATTATATGGTTTTTGATACGTCCATTCGTTCGACGTATCTTTTTACAAAAGATACGCTGCTCAGTCCGCTGCTGGAGCAGAAAAACAGACTTGAGAAACATCGGATCGTGATGACTTACAAGCAGGCGGCGGAGATGCCGGGAATTATCTACCGGTTGGCGAATATTGGTCAGCCGCAGCAGTGGATACCGGAATTGACATAATAGACAGTTTCGATGCGGTTGGCTCAATGATTGATCAGGGATTGCTGTAAATGAGGTTTTCAGATACAGCAATCCTTTTTTGCTGTTTATATCTGACAATATTTTTATGGCTCACAGAAAGACCGGAGGTTGAAGATAGCGTGATTTAGTGTTAAAATACATTATGCGACAAAAGATAAGCAAGAGATAAAATGATACAGATCAATGACAGATCAACAATAGAAGAAGGTGAGAGAACATGAAGGAGAAGATACAGTTATTGTCGAAGGGCGTATTTGAATATGAGAATCCGGTGATTGATGTTTCTGAGAAAATGATTACGCTGGATGTGGAATATGGCAGCAAGTATTCCGGTTATTTTGATGTGACAAGCAGCAATCATATTGAGATACGCGCGATGGTTTTCTCATCGAATAAGTGGATGCAGTGTCTGGAATCGACGTTGGTCGGGGAGAGTGGGCGTGTGCATTATGTGTTTGATACGCAGGCTCTGGAAATTGGTGAGACAAGTGAAGGATGTTTTAGCATTGTCAGTAATGGCGGGGAGATTACGATCCCGTATCATGTCCATGTGCGGACCCCTTATTGTGAGACGAGCATGGGACCGATGAATGAACTGGATCAGTTCACGATGCTGGCCCGGGAAAATTGGGCGGAAGCACTGAAGATTTTCAAATCTCCGGATTTCGGGCGCGTGTTTTTGAGTCATAAGAAAAATCAGCGGATCTATGATGCGTTGGTTAAGAGCCATGATGCAGCGCTGGCTATGGAAGAATTTCTCTGTACGGTGAAACGTAAGCAGAAAGTGAGTATCCGGGTATCCCAGGATTTGATCGAGTTTGAAAATCTCGATCATACAGTGAGCGAGCGGCTGCTCATCGAGAAGAACCAGTGGGGACATGTGGAGATCCATGTTCGGACAACGGGCAGTTTCCTGAATGTATACAAGCAGACCATTACGGACGAGGATTTTCTTGGCAGCTACTATCAATTGGAATATCAGGTGCAGCCCGATGGCGTCAGTACGCTGCAGGGAAGCCTGATTTTAGAAACTTTTGACCAGAAGATTGAGATTCCCGTCCATTGCCGGCATGATCGAACAAGGCGGGAGAGAGGAAAAAAACACAGTAATCTGAAGCCGGCATGGCTGGCCATGGGGCGGCAATACTGTGCCTGGCAGATGAAACAGATTTCGAAGGAACAGTGGCTGACTGAGGCGCGGGGAGAAATCGACGGCTGCCTCAATAATAGCGGGGACAGCATTTATCGTGTCATGGAGGCCCATTATCTTCTACTGGCCGGAGAAGAACAGGAGGCACTGGCGATTCTTGAAACGGTGAACGGCCGTGAATTGCGCTATCAGTCGGCGGTTGATTATAGTTATTATTTGTATGTGAACGCTCGCTGCAAAAAAGATGAGCATTATACGCAATATGTGCGGGATACGATTCAGTTTTACGAGGAAGGGCAGTACAGCGACCGCTGGGAACTGCTGCTGATGCTGGTGAAGCTGGAAGAACGGAAAGACCGACATGCATTGCGGTATTTCAGAAATATGAAAGAGATATACGCACGGCGGATGCCGGGGCCGGTCATGTACCTGGAAGCGGTGCGGATGATCAATGATAATCCGGCACTTCTCCGGGAGATGAGCAGCTTTGAAATCAGTCTGCTTGTCTGGGGTGTGCGTCATGACTGCCTGAACAGGGAGGCTGTTTTCCAGTTTGCGGATCTGGTGCTGCGGATGAGAAATTATCATGAAGAATGTCTGCGCACACTGATGAGCCTTTGCAGGATTTATGAGACAAAGAATCTGCTGTCGGCGGTTCTGCATTTATTGATCCTGGGCGGACGGAAAGAGATGCAGTTCCATTACTGGTATGAACTGGGGATTAAATCATCCATCAGGATGCCGGAATTGTACGAGTACTATATGGCGACCCTTGATATGGCCAATTGCACGGAACTGCCGACTTCTGTTTTAATTTATTTTCAATATGATAACCGGCTGCAATTTGAACAGAAAGCTTTTCTTTTCCGTTATGTGATCGAGCACCGGGAGAGACTTTCAAAACTGTTTGAAGTCTACGACGGTATCATCAAAGCTTTTACTTTCGAGCAATTGCAGAATGGCCGTATTAATGAACATCTTGCTGTTCTTTACCGGCATTATCTGACGCGGGATGCCATGACATCCCATGTGGTCAAAGCTCTGCCTTCTGTCATATTCAAGCAGCGTGTGCACTGTGAACATCCGGGTATACAGGGGGTCATCGTGGATTATTCAGAGCTTGAAAAAGAGCTTTATTATCCCGTTGTGAATGGGGATGCATACATTGATCTGTTTATGGATGATTACCGCATTCTTTTTGTGGATGCCTGTGGCGGGCGGTATATGGCAGCCGTTGACTATACGGTTGAAAAGCTTCTGGATGCGGGCCGCTATATGAAGGAATGTTATGAACAATGTCGTGGTGACCGGATGATTTTATTGAACCGCAGCGAGCGGGCATTAAAATATCAGATGATGGACGATGTTTCCGTTGATGTTTATAAGCGGACGCTGAAACTTCAGGATGTGAGCAGACACTACCAGAAGACGATACTGAAAAATCTGATCGATTATTATTATGATAATTATGAGGGCGAGACGCTGGAAAAATATCTGCTTCAGATCGATATCCGGCTGCTGGGCCATGCGGAGCGCTGTCATATCATTGAGTATTTTATACAGCGGGGGCTGTATGAAAAGGCGTACAGCGCAATGATGGTCTATGGTTATGAAGGGATTCAGGACAAGCGGATCATGCGCCTTTGTTCACGAATTATCCGGGAGAAGAATTATGAGAAGGACGATATGCTGGTAGAACTGGCTTATCTGGCATTTTCACAGGGAAAATATGATGAAGCGATCCTCCAGTATCTGATTAAATTTTATTCGGGGACAACAAAGAATCTTTATGCCATCTGGAAGGCGGCAAAAGATTTTGAGGTTCCGGCCTTTGAACTGGAGGAGCGGTTGATCTGTGAAATACTCTTTACGGAATCGCTGGTGACGGAAGGGTGTGAAGTCTTTGCGTCCTATTACGGTGAACATCCGGCCCAGCGTTATGTGAAGGCGTTTCTGGCATACTATGCCTATCATTATCTTGTGCATGAACGGGCGACAGGTCAGCAGATTTTTCAGTTGATGGAAATTGAACTGGAACAGATGGAGCAGGCACGGGATATATGCAGTCTGGCGCTGCTCAAATATTATTCAGGCAGTGATCATATAGAACCGGAATATTATGGCTGGATCCATCGGGAAGTGTCCCGTTTTATGGATAAGGGCGTAATACTGCCGTTTTTTAAGAAGTTTGCGGCTGATGGCGAAGTGCCGCATGAACTGGTGGATCTGACTTATGTGGAATATCATACAGACCCGAAGCATACGGTGAACATCCATTTCCGTCCGGTCAATGTGGCGGAAGGGGCGTTTTGTGAGGAGCCGATGCGGCATGTGTTCGGCGGTATATTTGTCAAAGGTTTCCGTCTGTTTGCCGGTGAGCAGATGACATACTTTGTGACGGAATCCGATGGTAATACTGAAAAGACCGGGCCGCAGCAGACGCTTTTTGCGGCGCGGGACGGCGAAGAACCGGAGACGGGCGTGGACTATTTGAACAGAATGCTGGATTACGTTGATTTTCATGATGATCTGGCGCTGGATGAGGCGCTTTTGAAATATGACCGTCTGGATGAGATGACCGATCAATTGTTTCAACTGAAATAGGAGTGGCACAGATGGAAAAACAGGAATTAATTGTTGGATATGATCTGTGTGCGGACTATTCACAGATCAGTTATTTTGATATGGAGAAAATGGAGCCGGATTCGGCGGCGGTGAATCAGCAGATGCAGATACCAACGGCTCTGTGCAAAGTTTTTGCCGGTGGCCGGTGGCTGAGCGGTAAAGAGGCTTTGGATGCGGCCGGCGCGGGACAGGGTGTGCTGGTTCGGGGATTTACGGAGAATATAGGCAATGATCCGATGGTGGATGTGGCCGGCGAGCGTATGGAAAAGTCCGAGCTGATCTATCTGTTTGTGGCGGATACCCTCCGTGCGCTTAAAGATCTGATACCGGGAGCTTCTGTGGGTTTTCTGACCCTGACGGCAGTGAAAATGGATCTGGCCATGGCTGACGCACTCAGACAGGCGGGCCGCAGGCTGGGCCTGCCTGCGGGGCGATTGTCCATGCAGAGCCACCGGTTAAGTTATGAGTATTACGCGCTGTGCCAGCGAAGGGAATTGTGGACCCATGATGTGGGGCTATTTGAATATGACAGGCGGGGGCTGCGCTATCATCATCTGTCAGTTTCCTGGAAACATCATCCGCCGGCTGTCACGTGTGAGACGGCAGATCTGACGGGTTATCTGGATGGTCGTGAACTGGACAATCCGGTGGGACCTGAGATGGACAGGAAGTTTTTGGAGGCCATCAGGGAAGTCTCGGCCCGAAGGACGATCTCTACGTACTATCTGGTGGGAGAAGGCTTTGAGGATGCAGGTGCGGGCAGCGGCTGGATGAATGTTTCCCTGCAGCAATTATGCGCTATGCGCCGGCATGTGTTTGTGGGGCAGAATCTTTATGCCAGAGGGGCCTGTTATCATAGCTACTATATGTCTGTGCCCGGCAAAACCCCGGGTTTTCTGGCGGTGAATGCGGACCTTTTGGTGAAAGAAGTCTACATCCGGTCGATCCACAGGAACGCGCCCCATAAGGTCATGCTGGTGCCGGCCGGAACGCCATGGTACAGTGCGGCCGGTGAAAACTATTTGCTGGTGGACGGCTGTGAGCAGTTGATTCTGCATGTGAGAGACACGATGACCAATCTGGAGCATACGGTGGTTTTCCCCGTCGTCGGATTGCCAGAGAGGCCGGCGAAGACGACCAGACTGTTGATCCGGACGGTTTTTGATACTGAGGCGATCTGTCATATGACGGTGAAAGATGTGGGATTCGGTGAAATATTTGCAGGTACGGGCAAAGTATGGGAGATGGCTTTTGACGTCAACGAAGCCCCGGAAACACCCGCTGTTTCGGAACGCGGGACGGTGATCGAGGCGACAGCGCCTGCAGAAGTGACGCCTCTTGATATGAAGATGTCAGGGGTGAGGATATATTCTCTGGAGGAATTATGTTGGTATATGGCGGAAAATGTTTATGCCATTACCATGGAACTTTTTGATGAGACGATGTTTTACTGGATGGATAAAGTGACCGGCAATCATTCTCTGGCACTGGCTCTGAATAATTACAAAGAGGCCGGAAAGCCGCTCAAAGAGATCGTGCGTCTGCTGCTCAATTCCGTGGATTATCTGAGCAATGCCGAGATCGCCCGTGTATATAATAAGCTGTCGGAGATCGAACGGCAGAATCCGGCGGAGCACGCCAGAATGGCTGCGGATAATTACTGCAGGTTTGGCAGGTATATGGCGGCCTTAAAGACCTATCATCATGTCATTTACCAGATGGAGCATGTTTACAGCAATGATGTGACCAGGCAGTTCAGAGCGGAGACCTGGCATAATATGGGTGTGGCTTTCCTCAAATTGCATCATGTGCGTTCGGCGGCATCCTGTATGCAGAAAGCTTTCGAATTGCAGAAAGAGCAGAGCTATCTTGAAGCTTATATTTATACCCTGCAGCTTTTGGGCGCGCAGGATCGGATCCTTGAGGCGGCCCGCCAGGAGAGTATCCCGTCTGCGATGATCGATGAGATCCTGGCTAAATATCAAAAAGCGGAAGCTGCTTATGAGACATCTGCGCGCGGGGAAAAAATGAAAGCGGGCCTGGCGCTGAAAAAGGAGCAGCGGTTGGAAGATTACAGCCGTTATGTGGAGGAATATCTGAAAAACGAAAAGAAAAAATATGCGCTGCCATAGTGGTTGAATGGGCATTGTGCGAAAGCAGTAATCTGTTGATTGTGCAGATTGCTGCTTTTTTTGTGCTGAAACTGGAAAAACTGGCAAATTTTTAAAAAAGTAGTTGACATTATGGGTGAAACGAGTTATCATAATAACACATAATATAACGTTATATAACAACATAAATTTCCAAAAAAATGGAGGAGTCATTTTATGAAACAAGAACATATTGATCAGATTAATACCGCTGTTTCTGCTGTTGCCGCTAAAGCAAACATCAATCATTTTTATTTTGTAGCATGCGGTGGTTCTCAGGCATTCATGATGCCGGCTCAGTACATATTTGACCGTGAATTGGCGATTCCAACCAGCATTTATACATCCAACGAATTTGTACACCGTGCGCCAAAGGCATTGGGTCCTGATTCTGTTGTGATTACATGTTCTCATTCCGGTAATACACCGGAGACTGTAAAGGCGACTGAAGTGGCAAGGGAAAAAGGCGCAACAACAATCGCGTTATCCAATCTGGTAGATTCCCCTCTGTGGAAAGCAGCAGAATATCCGATCCATTATGACTGGGGCAAGGAAGCGGATGCCAGCGATTTAAATAAAGCAGCATTATATTCATTGATTTTCCGTATTCTGAATGCGATCGCTCCGTGTGAGAAATACGAGAAGGGTATCGCTTCTGTTGAGAATATTAATGATGTGCTTGAAAAAGCAAAAGCCCAGTATGCGGATACAGTGAAGGAATGGGGCAGAAAGTACAAGAGAGAAAAACTGATTTATACAATGGGCAGCGGTGCCTGCTATGGAGAGGCTTATTCTTTCGCAATCTGTCTTCTGATGGAAATGCAGTGGATCCATTCAAATTGCATTCATTCCGGTGAATATTTCCATGGCCCGTTTGAGGTTACAGATTATGATGTGCCATTTATCATTATCAAGGGGCTTGGCGCAACAAGACCGCTTGATGAGCGTGCGCATAACTTCTGTCAGAAGTTCTGTGATTCAATCATGCTGGTAGATTGTGAGACATTTGATATGACAGGCATTGACGAAGAAGTCAGAGAGTATTTTGCACCGCTGGTAGCAGGCGCTGTGCTTCGTTCTCTGGCCGATGAACTGGCTTATCAGAGAGGCCATGATTTAGGCGTTCGCCGTTATATGTGGAAGATGGAATACTAATAGTCTGCCTTTTCCAAACGGAGAGCAGAAACATTAGATCCTGATTATAGACGAAGCAGTCAGAACGACGGGGTTCCTGGATGCGGGTGGCGATAACCGGGAGACCCCGTTGTTTTCTCTGCCATTTAAGTGACAGGGATGAAAGAAAGTTAAGGCTATGGCCGTCGAAAACCAGAGGGAGCGGCGGTTTCAATATAGCAATTCATTAAAGGAGGATTAAGAAATGAAATTAAGAAAAGTTGCAGCGTTCGCAGTTGCTGCTGTTATGGGACTGTCCTTGATCGGATGCGGTGGTTCCGGTGATTCAGCAGGCGAACAAAAAGAGACAGAAGCAGCAGCTGCAGGTACAGAAGCAGCCGCAACAGAAGAAGCAGCAGCACCAGAGGGTACAGAGGGAGAGCAGGTTGTGATCAACTTCTTCCATCGTTGGCCGAATGATCCGAAGAATTCCATGTTCCAGTCATTGATTGAAGAATATATGGCTGAGAACCCAAATGTTACAATTAATATGGACTGTATCTTAAATGATCAGTATAAAGAAAAAATCCGTATGGTTGTTGGTACTGACGAAGTTCCGGATATTTTCTCTTCATGGTCCGGAACTTTCGCTCAGGAAATGATCGATTCAGGTAATGTGGCAGCTTTGAACGATATGTACGAGGCAGATCCTGAGTGGTCAGGCGCTATTGCTCAGGCCAGTGTTGATGGTTTCACTTTTGACGGCCAGATCTATGCAGCACCATGGTCTCAGGATGGTAAAGTCTTCTATTACAACAAGAAGATTTTTGAAGAAAATAATCTGGAAGTTCCAACAACATGGAATGATTTTATCGCAGTTCTGGATGCTTTGAAGGCAGCCGGCTATGAGACACCGATCGTTGAGGGTCTTGCCGATAACTGGGCAATTTTACATTATCTTGGAACAATGAACCAGAGAATGTTAGATCCTGAGGTTCTTGCAAAAGATTATGATCCTGCAACAGGTGAATTTACAGATCCTGCATATGTGACAGTTCTGGAGAAATGGCAGCAGCTGACTTCCTACATGGGTGAAACCTGTGTTGCTATTGACCATGAAACAGCAAGAAATACTTATTTCGCAACAGGCGAAGCTCCGATCATGTACCTTCAGTTTGCTGAGATCACTCTGCTTGAGCAGTCCCTGCCGGAAGGTTTTGAGTATGGTTTCTTCAACTTCCCTGCTTTTGAAGAAGGCAAGGGTGATCCAAACGGTCTGACAGGCGCACCGGAAGGCTTTATGATCAGCAACAAGACAAAATATCCGGAAGAATGCCAGAAGTTCTTAAAGTGGCTCGTAAGCAAACATGGCGGCGCTGTTCTGACAACTCAGTGCGGTGATATCTCCAGTGTGGCCGGTGCTGTAGACGAGACAAACGCATTGCCGGCTCAGCTCGAAGCGATGGATATCATCAGCAATGCATCGACATTGGTACCATGGTTTGATAATGCATGTGACGCATCCGTTTACACTGTATACGGACAGGGTGCACAGGCAATTGCAACAGGCGATGAAACACCTGAAAGTGTTATGCAGCAGGTTCAGGAAGCTGCAGCATCCTTACACTAATTATAGGTCTGTTTGTTCCAGCCGGGGTGGGGCCAGAGGTCCTGCTCCGGCTGCTAAAGAAATGAGATGATTTGTATTGATTAAAAAGAGAAAAACAGAAGCATTTCTTTTTGCAGTTCCTGCGTTGATCGTACTGGGAATATTTGTTTATATGCCGTTGATCAGCAATATTATCAATAGCTTCCATTCCTTTACACTGTCTTCGACAACGAAGGACTGGGCGGGCCTGGCGAACTACAAGCAGCTCTTTTCGGACAAGACCATTCTGATCTGTCTGAAAAATAATATTTTGTATGCGGTCATATCCATCATTATCCAGGTTGGATTGGGACTGGTGCTTGCAGCAGTACTTGAAGATGTCGCATTCAGAAGGTCGGCGCCGATTTTCAGAAGTATTTATTTTATCCCGACAATTTTATCCATGACAGTTGTCTGTCTGTTGTTCGAATTCATCTATAATCCGCAGATGGGTTTGTTAAACAGTTTTTTGGATGCGGTAGGACTGGATAGTATGGCGAAAGTCTGGCTGGGCAGTAAGAAAACAGCCATGTATGCAGTTATTGCGGTTTCACAGTGGCAAAGCATTGGTTATGTGGCCATGCTGTTTATTGTGGCCATTCAGAAGATTCCGCGTGAATTGTATGAAGCGGCAGAGGTGGACGGCGCAAACAAAATTCAACGTTTCTTTTCAATAACGGTTCCACAGGTGAAGCAGATGTTCTTTGTAACAATGGTGCTGACTGTGGTGGGTGCTTTCACTGTTTTCAATGAGCCATATATTTTAACGGGCGGCGGTCCTGGAACGGCGACCATGGTATTATCGCTGCATATGTATCAGACCGGCTTCGTGAAAAATAATATGGGATATGCATCTGCAATTGCAATGCTGATTTTTGTAGTTACAGCGATTTTGTCCTCCGTACAGTTTATGACCTATGGAACGGAAAAGGAGGAACGCTGATGGAAGGGAAAAAGGTAAAGGGACGCAGAAAATATGGGCCGGGTGAGATTATTGCTTTTATCATTCTTGTGATTTTCGCAATTATGATCCTGTATCCGATGTTCTGGATCCTGATGTCTTCTTTTAAAGATTATCAGGGGATTTATGGTGATGTATGGGGGCTTCCTGAAGTCTGGCATGTAGAAAATTATGTCAATGCATGGAGTAAAGGAATTTCCCAGTATTTTGTAAACAGTATTATCGTAACGCTGGTGACGCTTGTTGGTGTTGTATTTATATCTTCTTTTGCAGCATTTGGCGTATGTCAGCTTAAAGGGAAGCTGGGGAATTTTATTTTCCTGTTTTGCCTGTGCGGGCTGTTATTGGCTCCGCAGGTATGTGTATTGCCATTGTTTATGCTTTTAAAAGCATTAAATCTGAAGAATACACTGTGGGCAATGATTCTGCCGTATATTGCCTTCCGACTGCCGGTTTCGATCATGATGCTCCGCGCGTTTTTTGTGGGGATATCAAAGGAACTGGAGGAGGCGGCAATTATTGATGGCGCGTCTTTGTTCCAGATTTATACGCATATATATCTGCCTTTGTCAAAACCGATTCTGTCTACAGTAACGATTATGACGGCTTACTATGCATGGAATGAATTTATGTTTGCGACGATTTTTGTGGACAGTTCCAAGCTCCGTACAATTCCGGTCGGATTGATGGTATTCAGAGACGGCCTGATGACAGACTGGGGCGTTGTTATGGCCGGTATGGTTATATCCTGCGTGCCGATTCTGATTTTGTTCCTGTTAATGCAAAAGAGTTTTGTACGTGGAATGACAGCCGGTGCTGTGAAAGGCTGATTGCGGATCATTGCAGTCTGGTAAAAATGGCCGGAGTATTGTATGATTAGAAAAATGGCTGTATAGCCACAGGATGGAGGATACGAATATCATGAAATTGATTGCTATCGGGGATAATGTGACGGATTGTTATGTGGATGAAGGTGTTTATTTCCCTGGAGGAAACGCGGTTAATGTTGCTGTCAACTGCAAAAAAAACGGCGCGGAAAAGGTGAATTATATTGGTGTGTTCGGGGATGATGACAGAGCTGATTATATCAGGGAATGTCTGGCTGAGGAAGGCGTGACCTGCCGCCGTTCAAGAAAAGTCTATGCGCCGACTGCGCAGCCAAAAGTGTTTTTAAAAGACGGTGACCGTGTTTTTGGCCGGGGCCCGAGAGACAGTTGTCAGCATCTGTTCGCTATCAAGATCGTGGAGGAAGATATGGCGGTCATCAGAGAATATGACATCTGCCATACCAGTTGTTTTTCTAATTTGGAATATGAGCTGCCTCAGTTACAGAAAATCTGTAAAGTTTCTTTTGATTTTTCTGAGCAGCGTGATGAAGATTATCTGCAGCGGACATGTCCATTTCTGACATTCGCGTTCTTTTCGGGATCGGATCTGACAGAGGAGGAATGTGAGCGTCTGTTATATCATGTGCATGAACTGGGAACCTCAGTGGTGGGTGTTACCCGCGGCGCAAAGGGCGCGATCTTCTATGATGGCAAAAAGCTTTACCGTCAGGCCATTAAAAAGGTTGAAGCAGTGGATACAATGGGAGCAGGCGACAGCTTTATCGCAGGTTTTCTGACGGCTTATGGAGATGGCCGGAGTATGGAAGACGCATTGGATTACGCGGCAGAGCGTTCGGCGCTGACATGTACGGTCCGGGGAGGCTTCGGCCATCCTCATGAGGACAGATAGTAAAAGGGAAATGGACAGAGAAAGGAAGGTAAACGCAAATGCCTTCCTTTTTTCTGTCGGCAGTTGTTGAAGAAATAAGGAAAATAATATATAATGATTTAAGAGGTATCAATATGTTGCAGCAGGATTATCATGTGCATTGTTTAAATTCGCCGGATAGCCGGGAACCTTTGGACGAAATTTGTAAAGGTGCCATTGCGGCAGGTCTGGCGGAGATTATGGTGACAGATCATTATGAAATGTTTACGGATGCTTACGGGTGTCCGGCATGGCGTCCGGGTCATCTGGATCAGTGTCGGGATTCCGTTGAGAAATGCCGTGAGTTGTTTGACGGTCAATTGTATGTGGGGTTTGGAATTGAACTGGGACAATGGCATTTGCAGCCGGAGGATGCAGCCCGTGTCACGCGGGAGTATCCGTTTGATTTTGTGATTGCGTCCAATCATAAAATGGATGATGTGGATCTTAAATTTCTGAACTATGGTGAGATGGACCGGAAGCTTTTACGCCGAAAGTATCTGGAAGGTCTTTTACAGATTGCAATGTGTGGAGACTTTGACTGTTTGGGACATCTTGATTTGATCAAACGGTATGCAGCGGGACAGGGTTTTTCGATTAGAGCTGAGGATGAAGAAGAATTAACACGGACGATTCTGGAGACATTGGTGAAAAGAGGCAAGGGGTTGGAATTGAATACCTCCGGTCTTCGGCAATCGGTGAAAGAAATGTTTCCGTCCAGAACGATTTTGGAATGGTATAGGGAAGAAGGCGGAGAGATTATTACGGTTGGGTCTGATGCCCATTGCAGACCGGATGTGGCGGCCGGTTTTTCAATGGCCGAAGCGATGCTGACGGCGGTTGGATTCAGAGAGATCAGCTGTTTTCGGAAACGGAGAGAATTTCGAAAGAGGATAGGATAGGGTGAGAGAAGGAGTATGTTGGATACGAATAGTTCGATTCCATTGTATGAGCAGTTAAAAACAGCCATAAAGGAAGGCATTGAGGCGAAGGTCTACCGGCCGGGGGAGAGACTGCCGAGTGAACTGGAATTGGAAGCTCAGTATAAGGTCAGCAGAATTACAGTGCGGCGGGCTGTGAAAGAATTGTGTGATGAAGGTATTCTTGTGCGCAGACAGGGTAAGGGAACCTTTGTGCTGGACAGGACGGATTACCGCAGGATTGACCGGGGGGCAGGAATGGGCGTTCATGATTATATGGCGATGGCCGGGAAAAAGGCCAGGGCAGAGATTTTGGAAAAGAGTATTATTAAACCGAAACCGGCCTATGCCAGAGATCTGCATATTGATCCCATGGATGATGTGATTTATCTAAAAAGGCTGATGTTTGTGGATGATACGCCGATGATGATCGATACCAGTTATCTGCCGGTGAACCGTTTTCCAGGATTATATGACAAGCTGGTGGGTGATGTGGCATTGTTCCACATGATTCAGCAGGAATACGGGGTGAAGCTTGAACGCTATTACAAGGTTTTGAAGGTCCAGAAGGCCAACAGGGAGATGAGCCGCTGTCTGAATTGTAAGGTTGGCGACCCGATGTTTGACCTGTTTAAGATTACCTATGACGGCAATCTGGTACCGCAGAATATTTCGATTTCTATCATGAAAGGTGAGAATACGTATTATGTGCTGTCAAGCAACACCGATGAAGATGAAGTCAATCAGAGCGGCCTGAGCTGGCGGGTATAGTGACAGTTCAGCTTGTCATTTTGAAACACAATACGGACAGTCTCTACCTGTAAAACCCGTTCTCACTCGGAGAAAAACGCAGCGGATACTAAGACTTTTTGTTCGCAAAGCTCCAAAAAGTCAAGTACCGGCGTTTTTCTACGGTTTTCAGGTAGAGATCTGCCGTAATTGTGTGAACAAAAATGACAGTGCTGAACGGTTTTTTTGGCTATTCAGCCGCAATGTTAGAAAGAAGCCGGTGCTTGACAGGGAATGTATGCTGTATTAGAATATCTTTAGTTGTTTGGCTGTGACTGCAATGCGCTGCATGGCTAAAACATCTATGACATTTAAGAGAATGAGGATGAGGATAAGAAAATGCAGAGATTATTTATACCACAGTACAGCCATTGCCTTCAGCGGGAGATGCATGTACTTGTTCATGGCCATACAGGTGTGCCGGTTTTGGTATTTCCATGTCAGGACAGCATGTGTGATAATTTTGAAAATTTTGGTATGGTTGATCTGTTGTCCGACTATATTGACAGCGGACGGATTCAATTGTTTTCAGTCGATACGGTGGATCGGGAGAGCTGGTCCGATATATGGGGCGACAAGGGACACCGTGCCTGGGTTCAGGAGTGCTACTATCATTATATTGTGGATGAAGTTATTCCGATGATCTATGAGATCAATGGAACCGGGCAGCGTCCGATCGCGACCGGCTGCAGCCTTGGCGCGACCCATGCGGCAATCGTGTTTTTCAGACGGCCGGATCTGTTTGAAGGTGTGCTGGCGATGTCCGGCTGCTATGACGCGCCGCATTTCTGGGACGGCTGGTGTGACGAGAACCTTTATAATAATTCTCCGGTACATTTCCTGGAGAATATGCCATTAGACCACCCATATATTCAATTGTACAACCAAAGAAAGATCATTATCTGTATTGGCCAAGGACAGTGGGAGAGCGAAGGCATTCGCACAACGGCTCAGATGCGTGATATTTTCACAAGAAAAGGTATTCATGGCTGGGTGGATTTCTGGGGGTACGATGTGGATCATGACTGGCCATGGTGGAAAAAGCAGATTCGCTATTTCCTGCCGTTTTTGCTTGGGTAGAGAGGTAAGTCAAATAAACTTCAATAGCTGATTTAACTGGTGAGATTCTATACTGTTTATTGGTATTGTAGTCCGTACATCAAACATTTTGAATTTATTATGGGTATAGAAATTCATAAGAAATTCATTGTTTTCGCATTCCAGAAACTCCATAACGCCGCCAATAGAATATTTCATTTGCGTAATGATTTCTAATGCAAAATCCAGGAGAATAACACCTTCTATACGTTTTTTCGGTGAAAGAGCATAATTTTTACCTAATTGAGCAATCAAGTATGCTGCAGTCGTATAGGATTGTGTACTTTCATCCAGGATACTGACACGTGATAGCTTTTTAGCCATTGTTTTACTGACATGAGAGACGTTAACTGAAATAGGTTTTACAGCAAGAGCGAAATATCCAACGAGGGATGCATCCTGTGCATTAAATACCAGATATGTAACAGATTGATCTTTTTTAGTAAATTCAATCGCATTATGTAGCAAAAAATATTCTACATCCGGGTTATTGGGGCAGGAAAAATCAGAAAGCAGTTCGTAAAGACCATCTTCTCCGATATAGGTTGGTTTGTCTTTATCCAAATATGCACGAATGTTGACTGTAAAGTATTGATCAGACATTTGCTTTTTTCCTTTTTGCCATAAGGGTTAAGATTTCATTGGAATCAGTCAGTTGTCGACCGGGAAGTGTCCGTTGGGGTGTACGATCATATTCCGCTTCTTCAATAGCTGCAATCAATCTTTTGACACTTTTAGGATCGGATATAACAAAATTGTGGGTGATACTTGAAGTTGCCATAATTATACCTCCTGTTTGATAGCATATGCAGATTTCTTGAAAGTAAATAATGCTTGTTTCACTTGATATTATATTCTCCGGGTGAAAAGAAAGCAACAGACCTTCAACAAAAATAATAACCAAAATATCGCATATTATGACACAGGCCATTACGAGGCGGGAAATACTTTCATATAGCGACAAGATATGGGATGATTTTCTGATAAATCTGTTCGAGATGAGGAAAAATGAAATAAAATGTCGATGATGATCAGAAGGTAACTATTCAGCTTTCTAATTATTGACTCCAAAAATATTGTGACTGAATAGCCAAAAAACAGTTCAGCACTGTCATTTTTGTTTGCACAATTACGGCAGATCTCTACCTGAAAACCGTAGAAAAACGCCGGTACTTGACTTTTTGGAGCTTTGCGAACAAAAAGTCTTAGTATCCGCTGCGTTTTTCTCCGAGTGAGAACGGGTTTTACAGGTAGAGGCTGTCCGTATTGTGTTTCAAAATGACAGGCTGAACTGTCACATCAGGCTGAAAACAGGCTTGACAAATGACATTCGGAATTATATGATAGATTACATAGCAAATTCACAGCAAATTGTAAATGTGATGAGAAAGAGGAGTAGATGTTGCATCCCGCCAGAGAGAATAGTTCAGCGGCTGGAAGACTATTTGGGGCAATGGACATTGAAGGTAGCTTTTGAACGGTGTGGCTGAAAGAAAACAAACAGTAGGCCATGACGGGTGGCTCCGTTAAAGGCTTTGGAGGCACAGTCGGCATTTCCTGCAGACTGTGTGAATAAAGGTGGTAACGCGAGCTTTCGCCCTTTTTGGGGGCGGAAGCTTTTTTCCTGTGAATAACGAAAAAAATAAAAGAAAAAGTGAGGAGAATGAAAAATGGAGATGGAAAAGACCTACGATCCGGCGGCCATTGAGGGTAAGATCTATGACAGATGGCTGGAGAAGAAGTATTTTCACGCGGAAGTTGACAGAAGCAGAAAGCCTTTTACCATTGTGATGCCGCCTCCGAATATTACGGGACAGCTTCATATGGGCCATGCACTGGATAATACGATGCAGGATATTCTGACACGCTATAAGAGAATGCAGGGATATGAAGCATTGTGGCAGCCGGGTACAGACCATGCAAGTATTGCGACAGAGGTTAAGATCATTGATAAGTTGAAGGAAGAAGGTATTGCCAAAGAGGACCTGGGCCGTGAAGGTTTCCTTAAGAGAGCCTGGGAATGGCGGGAAGAATACGGCGGACGCATCATCAAACAGCTGAAAAAGCTTGGTTCTTCCGCAGATTGGGACAGAGAGCGTTTTACTATGGACGAGGGCTGTTCCAAGGCAGTAGACGAAGTCTTTATCAAACTGCATGAGAAAGGTTATATTTATAAGGGTTCCCGTATTATTAACTGGTGTCCGGTTTGTAAGACATCCATTTCTGACGCGGAGGTTGAGCACGTTGATCAGGCCGGACATTTCTGGCATATCCGCTATCCGATCAGCGGCATGGAAGGCCAGTACATTCAGATCGCTACGACCAGACCGGAAACATTGCTGGGAGATACGGCTATCGCTGTTCATCCGGATGATGAGCGTTATAAGGATATTGTCGGCAAAACCTGCATTCTGCCATTGGTTGGCAGAGAGATCCCGATCATTGCGGACAGCTATGTGGATAAGGAATTTGGGACAGGCGCCGTTAAGATCACGCCGGCCCATGACCCGAACGATTTTGAAGTTGGTAAGCGCCATCACCTGCCGGAAATCAATGTCATGAACGATGACGCGACTATTAATGCGGAAGGCGGCAAATACGAAGGTATGGACCGCTATGAGGCGCGAAAAGCAATCGTTGCGGACCTGGAAGCCCAGGGCTATTTAGTGAAGATAGAAGACCATGAACATAATGTCGGTACCCATGACCGCTGCAAGACAACGGTTGAACCAATGATCAAGCCTCAGTGGTTCGTTGCCATGGAAGAACTGGCGAAGCCTGCCATTGAAGCCGTTAAGACGGGTGAGCTGAAATTTGTACCGGAGCGCTTTAATAAGACGTATCTGCACTGGCTTGAAAATATCCGTGACTGGTGTATTTCCAGACAGCTCTGGTGGGGCCACCGGATCCCGGCATATTACTGCGATGACTGCGGTGAGATCGTCGTTGCAAAGGAAATGCCAACCGTATGCCCGAAATGCGGCAAGCGCCATTTCACCCAGGATCCGGACACATTGGATACATGGTTTTCTTCAGCCCTCTGGCCGTTCTCGACCCTTGGTTGGCCGGAGAAGACCGAAGAACTGGATTATTTCTATCCGACAGACGTGTTGGTTACGGGCTATGATATCATTTTCTTCTGGGTCGTAAGGATGGTATTCTCAGGACTTGAGCATATGGGCAAAGTACCGTTCCATACCGTTCTGATCCATGGCCTTGTCCGTGATTCCCAGGGACGCAAGATGAGTAAATCCCTTGGCAACGGTATTGACCCATTGGAAGTCATCGATAAATACGGTGCGGACGCGCTGCGTCTGACACTGATCACAGGCAACGCCCCTGGCAATGATATGCGATTTTACTGGGAGCGTGTGGAGGCCAGCCGCAACTTTGCCAACAAAGTATGGAATGCGTCAAGATTCATGCTCATGAACTTCGAACAGGCGGAGGAAAAAGGAATTTCCATCGAAAATGTGACATTGAATGATCTGACACAGGCCGACAAATGGATCCTTTCCAAAGCCAATGAAGTGGCAAAAGAGGTAACGGAAAATCTTGACAAGTTTGAGCTTGGCATTGCCGTATCAAAGATTTATGATTTTATCTGGGAGGAATTCTGTGACTGGTACATCGAGATGGTGAAACCAAGACTGTACAGCGAGACGGACGGGACAAAGGCCGCTGCTCTCTGGACATTGAAAACGGTACTGATCCAGGCATTGAAACTGCTTCATCCGTATATGCCGTTTATCACAGAGGAAATTTTTGGTAATGTTCAGAAAGAAGAAGCGTCCATTATGATTTCTGAATGGCCGAAGTACAGAGCGGACTGGTGCTTCACAGAGGATGAGCAGGCCGTTGAACTGATCAAGGAGGCGGTGCGCGGCATCCGGAATACACGGACAGGCATGAATGTACCGCCGAGCCGTAAGGCAAAGGTTTATGTTGTATCGGAATCGGACGAAGTTCGCCGTATCTTTGAAAAAGGCCGTGTGTTCTTTGCCACCCTTGGCTATGCCAGTGAAGTGGTTGTTCAGGCTGACAAGGCCGGCATTGATGACGATGCCGTATCCGTGATGATCCATCAGGCAGCGCTTTATATCCCGTTTGCGGAGCTGGTGGATATTGAAAAGGAAAATGAGCGTCTGAAAAAGGAAGAAGAAAAAATGAATAAAGAGATCGCCAGAGCAAAAGGTATGCTGGCGAATCCGAAATTCGTAGGCAAGGCGCCGGCTGATAAAGTACAGGCGGAGAAAGATAAATTGGAGAAATACACGCAGATGCTGGCACAGATACAGGAACGTCTGGCGGCATTGAAAAGATAACAGACAATGACCCGGGGATGCCGCATGAATATAAAGGAGCAGAGATTTGATGGATTATAGAGAAGCAGAAACATATATCAATCGTATTCCAAAGTTTTCCAAAGAGAAATCGAGGGAAAATACGGCGGCGATACTTGCGTATTTTGGCCATCCTGAGCGATCCTTTTCCTATATTCATGTGGCAGGAACCAATGGCAAGGGTTCTGTCTGTGCTTTTTTGGACAGTATGCTCAGGAAATCGGGCATGAAAACGGGACTGTTCACCTCACCCCACCTGATTACGACAACGGAGCGTATGAAAGTGGACGGACAGGACATTTCTGAGCAGGATTTTGTCGGTATTGTTGAGGAATTGATGGCTGTTGTCAGAAAACGTCAGACACAGGGACATCCTCATCCGACTTATTTTGAGTGGCTGTATCTGATGGCTATGATCTGGTTCGGCAGGAATCATATTGCGTATGGCATTATAGAAACGGGCCTGGGCGGACGGCTGGATGCAACGAATCTGATCGAGCATCCGGTACTGACCGTGATCACATCCATCAGCTATGATCATATGGAAATACTGGGTTCGACTCTGACGGAGATCGCCGGGGAGAAAGCCGGCATATTAAAGGCCGGCGTGCCGGTGGTATGTGATGGCAGCGAACCGGAAGCACTGGCGGCGATTAAAAAAAGAGCGGAAGAATTGCATTGTCCCATGACGGTGCTCAAGCCGCATCAAATTAAAAATATCTTAAATCGGGGCAAAAACATTGATTTTTTGCTGGAAGACATGTATCATGAAAGGTACAGCATTCATTTAAACACGGCGGCGGTTTATCAGACGGCCAACAGCAGTCTGGCCTGGCTGGCCATGCAGCAGCTTCGGGCGCAGGATATCAGGCTGAAGGACATTTCGGAAGCAGAATATTTACAGGGCCTTGAGACGATGCAGTGGCCGGGACGCATGGAAGAAGTCCTGCCGGATGTTTATGTGGATGGCGCGCATAATGTGGGCGGTATCCAAAGGCTTGCCGAAACTTTGCGCAGCGGTTTTAAAGGACGGCCGCTCTGGATCTTGTTTGCGGTGGCCAGTGATAAGGATTACAGGCAGATGATCGAGATACTCTGTGCCCTGCCTGATCTGAAGGGCGTGATCGTAACGGAATTGACGAACAGCCGGAAAACGGATCTGGCTGGCGTCGCGGCAATTTTTGAAAACAACTGGCATGGATGTGTCAGACATTCATATAATATAAGTGAAGCCATTATTGAGGGGCGGAGACTGGCCGGGGATGACGGTCTGCTTGTGTGCGCAGGGTCATTGTATCTGGCGGGCAGTGTGCTGGAGGCCCTTCGATAGACCGGCGGAGCGGACAGTCAGATGAGGTGGACAGTCAGATGATTAATTTTGAAGAAGAATTGAAGAAATTTAAGCCAAGCCTGGAGATCGATCAGGCGGAGGAAGCGATCTATAAAAATGACCTTCGTGATGTGACGGATATTATGGAGGATATGATGAAGGAACTGAAGGCAGCAGCAGGCAGCAAGCGTTTTTAGGGGGTCATTGGATGAATTGCCTCAAATGTAATATGCCGCTTGAGAATCATTACATATGTCCCCATTGCGGATATGAAGATAAAGTGGCGAAGAAAATTATTTATTCATCGAACTGGCATTACAATCAGGGTCTGGCCAAAGCAAGGGTCAGAGACCTGAGCGGCGCCATGAGTTCGCTTTTGCAGGCGCTGAAATATAACAAGCGCAATACAGATGCCAGAAATCTGCTTGGATTGATCTATTACCAGATGGGAGAGATCGTATCGGCGCTGAGTGAGTGGGTCATCAGTGTCCATTTTCAGCAGACGAATAATGCCGCCTCCGGGTATATTCAGGCGATCCAGAACAGTCCTGCGCAGCTGCAGGAGGCCAATAAAGTGATTCAGAAGTACAATCTGGCTCTGAATTATGTGCAGGAAAATAATGTGGATATGGCGATTATTGAGCTGAAAAAGGTCGTGAATCTGAGTCCGACCTATATCCGGGCCTAT
The DNA here is from genome assembly GCA_964447245.1 of uncultured Coprococcus sp. Taxonomy (GTDB): domain Bacteria; phylum Bacillota; class Clostridia; order Lachnospirales; family Lachnospiraceae; genus Coprococcus_A. The sequence goes on from CAYURX010000001.1 coordinate 25,673, forward strand.
CAGTTACTGGGCCTTTTGTATATTCAGCGCAAACAGTACGCGGCAGCCCGAAAGGTACTGACCCGGGCGGTGAAGGTCGACAGAAATAATATGACGACCCTTCGCTATCTGAAAGAATTGAACCAACTGCACGGGAAACCGCAGAAAAATCAGGCAAACAAAGAGGAATTTATGCGTATCAATGACCCGAATCCGGTCGTTATAGAGGAAGGGTCAGGTCAGGGATACAATGATTATAATACGGGCTTTTTGTCATTTATCAATGTATTGATCGGCATTGTTATTGGCGCCGCTGTTATATGGCTGCTGGTCGTTCCTTCCATTACGAAGGGGAAAGCGACAGAATACAATCAGGCCGTTGTGGCTTACAGCGCGCAGATATCTGAACGCAATAAGGAAGTGACGAATCTGCAGAATCAGATACAGGAGCTGCAGAGCGAACTGGATCAGTATAAAACGACGGTGGGTGATACGGTGGATGATGCCGGAGCCAGCGAACAATATCTGATTGAAGCCATGGTGAATTACCTGCAGGAGAATAATCAGGAGGCAGGCAAGGCCATAGCGGAGATCGAGCCGGCGGCCATCACCGATGCCAGAATGCAGAAGATATACAATTTGCTGCGGGAGGCAACGAAGGATGATGTTACGGAAGATTTATTTGATACCGCTTATGAAGCTTATGAAAGCGGGGAGTATGTGGATGCGATCGCAGGTATGACCAAGGTCCTCCGCATGGATGAGACGTATACGGGCGCCATTTTCTATATGGGACGGGCCTATCATCAGTTAGGGGATGCGGTCAATGCGGCCAGCTATTATCAGAGATTGATCCAGTCCTACCCGGATTCCCGTTATGTGAGCGAGGCACAGACTTTCCTGGATCAGATTCCGCAGAATGGGAATGGTACAGAGGACAGCACGACCGATGATCATCCTGTTGATGATAACAATGGCGATGATAACAATGGCGTTGATAATAATGGCGATGATAATAACATCGATGATAATAACGGCGATGGCGAGTAGAGATCATGCGTCATCAAAGACACAAAAGAAAGACGATTGCAGTATATCTGCGATCGTCTTTCTTTTGTTTTTAACGGGAGGTGACAGATGTGGAATATCGAATGTCGGAAGGAATTTTGATCATTGTGCCGGGGGAGGAGATTGACCATCATCAGGCGGAGACGATGATCCGTTATGTGGAAAACCTGATCCGCCAAAGGCCGGTGCGTCTGCTGATTTTTGATATGGAGGAAACGGTTTTTATGGACAGTGCCGGTGTCGGTATGATGATCGGATTGTACAGGGAAATGCATGCGCGCGGCGGGGCAGTCGGCATGATCCATATGAAGAAAAGTATCCGCAGGATCTATCAGATGGCAGGACTGCAGAAAATTATTCATTGTTATGAGGATGAGCAGCAGATGATGATGGCATTGAAAGCGGAAGGGGGAATTGATCAATGAGGGATGAAATGCAGCTTATCATGAACGGTATATCGGAAAATGAATATTTCGCAAGGGTAACGGCGGCGGCTTTCGCAGCCAAAATGGATCCGACCATGGAGGAACTGTCGGATATCAAAACCGCTGTTTCGGAGGCCGTGACCAATGCGGTCGTCCATGGCTATGAAGGCAGGGGCGGCCCGATCAAAATGAGCGGAAGAATTGAGGAGGAATGGCTTTATCTGGAAATTGCCGATGAGGGCATCGGGATCGCTGATGTGAAACAGGCCATGGAACCGTTATATACTTCCAAGCCGGAAAGCACCCATGCGGGCATGGGATTTTCATTTATGGAGGCATTTATGGATGATTTGCAGGTGGATTCCGAGACGGGGCGGGGGACGGTCGTGCATATGAAGAAACGCATTGCGCATCCGGCCTTTGTGAAAGGGAAAAAACGGGTGATGCTGTGACAGAAGTCCGCGAATTGCTTCAGAAGGCACAGGCGGGTGATAAATCAGCCAGGGACAGGCTGGTTGAACAGAACACGGGATTGGTCAGAAGCATTGTCAACCGTTTTACCCTCAAAGGTGTTGACAAAGAAGATCTTTTTCAGATCGGCATGATCGGACTGATCAAAGCGATTGACTATTTTGACCTGGATTATGATGTTCGTTTTTCGACATATGCGGTACCAATGATTACCGGAGAGATCCGGCGTTTTCTGCGGGATGACGGGATGGTGAAGGTGAGCCGTTCCATCAAGGATAACCGGGTGCTGGTCAATCGGGCGAAGGATCAGCTGATGGCACAGCTTGGCCGGGAGCCGGTTTTAAGTGAAATCGTTGAAGCCAGCGGGCTGACCATGGAGGATGTGCTGCTGGCACAGAATTCGGCACAGGAAGTGGAATCACTGCATCAGACGATTTATCAGGGCGATGGCAGCAGTATCCGTCTGATGGACAAGCTGGCCATGAAAGGCAATGAGGGGGATATGGCGCTGGACCGGATGCTGTTGGCGGACACGCTTTCGGCCCTTGACAGCAAGGAGAGGGAGCTGATCGTGCTGAGATTTTATTTTGACCAGACACAGTCCCAGATTGCCAGGCGTCTGGGCGTCTCCCAGGTGCAGGTGTCACGCCTTGAAAAAAGAATTTTGAAAAAAATGAAAATGCTGATCAGCTAAAGCATAAATTTTCTTCTTTTAGGAATAATAAACCTGAAAAGAAAATGTTGGTTAGGAGTGAGCAGATGATAAAACATGGTAAAATCAGATTATTCATAGGGACCTGCCTGTTGATCGGGATGATGCTGGCCATGATGTTGATGATGGGGGCAGCGAGGAAAAGCGGAACTTCCAGAGAGTACCAGGGAGCCGTGTTTGCCTGTGATCTGCCTGAAGGAGCGAGTGAGAGCCCATGGACACAGTCATCATTTATATAATGGCCGATGCGCATATTCAAAATGACCATCCGGTACTGCATATTGGTGATATCTGCCAGATTTACTGCCAGAACAAAGAAGTGCAGGATTACGTGCAGTGGATACCGGTAACAGCCGTTTGGCCGGATGCCAACGGGCGTCTGGTGCTGTCGGCCATGGATATCGTGGAAACCGTGCTGCAGGCGGCAGCAAAACGGTATCCCAAGTTGCATCTGCAATGTGAAAATCTGGGAGAACAGCAGATGATCATTGAACGGAAAATGCCTGCAAAGGAGAAGTGGTGGCTGACAGGTCTGAAAGTGGCTTTTACCAGCCTTGTTGTTTTTGTGGGGGCAGCATTCACGATCATGACTTACAATCAGGATGTGGATGTGACAGGCGTCTTTGCGCTCGTTTATCCGATGGTACTGGGCCGGGAGGCAGAAGCACCGGGAGTTCTGGAAGCGGCCTATGCCATTGGGCTGGCCATCGGAGTCCTTTTGTTTTTCAATCCGTTTACGGCGTCCAGGCAGCGGAAGGAACCATCACCGATTGAAATTGAAATGGAAAAATATGAATCGGATATACAGGATACAATTCTAAAGATGAACGGGAGGGACGGCACAGGACGTTGACAGGGCACCTGCGTTTAAGTTATAATGTATGGATACAAATGGAAAGGAAAGGCGAGATACATGAATTTTGTCGAGAGAGAATTTATTCCGGTACTGCTCGGCGGCGATATCAACACCTACAGTGTTGCCCGCGCTTTTTATGAACGGTATCAGGTAAAATCCTATATATTTGGCAAATACGCAACAGGGCCAAGCTATCAGAGTAAGATCATTGAGTATAAGGCGAATCCGAAGATCGACACGGATGACTTTTTTTTGAAAACGGTCAATACATTCGCGAAAAAACATGCGGACAAGAAGATCGTGCTGGTGGGCTGCGGTGACAGCTACGTGGCGCTGGTGAGCAAGCATAAGAACGACCTGGCTGCCAATATTATTGCGCCGTATATTGATTTTGATTTAATGAACAGCCTGCAGCAGAAAGAGACTTTTTACCGTCTCTGTGAGAAGCATGGCGTTGATTATCCGGGCACCTTTATTCACAGTAAAGAGATGGGGAAGGATTTCAAACTGGATTTCCCGTTTCCGGTGATTTTAAAGCCATCGGACGGTATTCAGTACTGGGAGCATCCGTTTGCCACTCAGAACAAGGTATACACCATTCATGACAGAGAAGAACTGGAGAAGGTACTGGATGATATATATGGCGCCGGTTACAACGGCAAACTGATCATACAGGATATGATTCCGGGCAATGATGAGTATATGCGCGTTCTCACCTCTTATTCCGATCATAACGGCAAGGTGAAGATGATGTGTCTCGGTCATGTGCTGCTGGAGGAACATACGCCGCATGGCCTGGGTAATCATGCGGTCATCATCACAGAGCCGAATAAAGAACTGATGATGCGTGTGAAAAATTTACTGGAAGAACTGCATTATGTGGGCTTCTCCAATTTTGATATCAAATACGACCAGAGAGACGGCAAGTTCAAATTCTTTGAGATCAATACCCGCCAGGGACGCAGCAATTACTATGTCACCGGTTCAGGGTTTAACGTGGCCGAATACATCGTCGAAGATTATGTTTACGGCAGGGAACTGCCGCTGCGCTATGCAAAAGAAGAACATCTGTGGATGGTCGTACCGAAGGCCGTAGCCTTCAAATACGTCAAAGACCCGAAATCAAAAGCAAAAATGAAACGGCTGATCAAAGAAAAGAAAGTCGTCAATCCATGCTTTATGAAAGGCGATCTGGGAATGCCAAGACTGGCGCGCATGATCAAAACCCACCTCAGCCATTATAAGAAATTTAAGAAGTATTATAGTTAATTTACTGTATAAGTCCAGTCTCAAAACAGAGACGGATGGGCTGCTTGCAGTTCAGCCCGGATTCCGAATGCCTGTAGCCTTGCGGGAGTGCGTATGCACGAAGCAAGGCGTGGACTTATACGCATGGCAGTGCCTGCGGAAGCAGGCTGCAAGTTTAGTATAGAAAGGACAGCAAATGCGAGCAAAATTAGGTGTTATTGGCGGTATGGGGCCGGAGGCTACCAGCTATTTTTATGAGGAAGTCATTGCACATACAAAAGCGTCCTGCGATCAGGATCATATTGATATGCTTATATTGAATCATGCGTCCATGCCTGACCGGACAAAGGCCATCATCACCGGAGAACAGCAATTGCTCCTTGAAACAATGGGACAGGATGTGAAGCTGCTGGAAGGCTGGGGCGCAGGGCATATCGCCATTCCATGCAACACTTCCCATTATTTTTATGATCAGATACAGGCAAAAACCAGCGTGCCGATCATTCATATGGTACGGGAAAGCGTGCATGATGCGGCGCGGATGGGTGAGCATGTCCGCCGTGTCGGTATTATGGGGACAGACGGTACCATACGGGCCGGGATCTATGCCAGGGAATGTCAGGCGCTGGGGCTTGAGGCGGTTGTGCCATCCAGAGAGCGGCAGCAGGATGTCATGTCCCTGATCTATGATGACATCAAAGGCGGCAGGCCGGGGGATCCGGCCAAATTTGAGCGTACGTTTACTGAATTAACAGAAAAAGGATGCGATGTCATCCTTTTGGCCTGTACGGAGATTTCTGTATTTAAAAAGAATTATACTGTGCCGGATATATGCCTTGACGCCATGGATGTTCTGATCAGGGAATCCATTGTGCGTTCAGGGGCGGTTTATACTGAATAGTCGGAGGAGGCAGCACAGATGAAAAATGATACATTAAAAACCTATGCAGATTTGATGACATCTCTTGGTATGCTTGCGGACAGTGAGCTTTTGGGACAGGAGGATCAGGTCATTACATACTTAACCTACAACTCAAAGGCGGCGGTGCCGGGCACTTTATTTATTTGTAAGGGCGCGGCCTTTAAACCGGCGTACCTGGAGGAAGCGATCTGCCGCGGAGCTGTGGCTTATGTGTCGGAACAGCGTTACGAGCTGGCCCGGCCGGTGCCGTGTATCCTTGTGAAAGATATCCGTCAGGCGATGCCGCCTCTGGCGGAGAGGTTCTTTGACCAGGCATGGCGGGATCTGACCATTATTGGATTTGGCGGGACAAAAGGCAAATCTACTTCGGCCTATTATATGAAGGCTGTTGTAGATGATTATATGGCAGCCACAGGCGGCAGGGAAAGCGCGGTTCTGTCTTCCATCGATATTTATGATGGCGTGATCCGGCAGGAATCCCATATTACGACGCCGGAGTCGGTGGAACTGCATGAGCATATGCGTCATGCAGTGGATAGCGGCATTACTTTTATGGAGATGGAAGTTTCCAGTCAGGCATTAAAATATGACCGTGTGGACAATATGCGTTTTGATGTGGCGGTTTATCTGAATATTTCGGAGGATCATATCAGTCCGATCGAGCACAAAGATTTTGAGGATTATCTTTCGTCAAAGATGAAAATGTTCGCGCTGGCGGATCAGGCCGTTGTGAATCTGGACGCGGATTTTGCCGAACGGGTGCTGGATGCGGCGAAGGATGCGGGCAGTTTTGTGACCTTCAGCCTGAAGGACGCGTCGGCGGATTTTTACGGGTATGATATTCATAAAGAAAATGATGAAATTGTATTTTCTGTGAAATGCAGCCGCTTTGATGAGACATTCCGGCTGACTATGCCGGGTCTGTTTAACGTGGAAAATGCAATGGCGGTGGTGGCGGCCGCGACCCTTCTTGATATTCCGATGGCCTATATTCAATCGGGACTGTACCGTGCCCGTTCCAGCGGCCGGATGGAGCTTTATACGAGTAAGGACAAACGGGTGACGGCGGTTGTGGATTACGCCCACAATAAACTGAGCTTTGAAAAATTATTCGGTTCTACAAGGGAAGAATACCCGGATCATGATATTGTGGCCATTTTTGGCTGCCCGGGATACAAGGCTTATATCCGCAGACGTGATCTTGGTACGATTTCCGGGCGCTACTCAAAGAAAGTGTATCTGGTGGCGGAAGATCCGGGCAAAGAACCGGTGCAGCAGATTTCGGAAGATATCGCCCAGTATGTGGCGGCTGAAAACTGTCCGTATGAGATCATCGAAGACCGGGGCGTGGCCATCCACAAGGCAATTTTTGAATGTAAACGGCCGACGATTCTGCTGATCACCGGCAAAGGGAATGAGACAAGACAGAAATACGGCACGATCTATGCGGATTGTCCGTCTGATGTGGCCTATGTGAAGCGCTATCTGGAGGAATATGACAGCGCCCCGTTTCATGCCATAGAGGATTAATTGTAAGGCAGCAGTGACTTTATAGCGTCAAAGTCCCCTTTGACAAATCCTTTTTTATCCAGAAGGACGCTGCGGTTCTGACTGCAGTTCAGGATGTATAAATGCTTTGTTTCCTGCCATTGTTCAGCTTCGGCGTAAGGAATGATCGTTTCCTGTCCGGTGCTGTCGGTGACAGACAACTGAGTGTCATAAAATCTGATCGTTCTTTCAGGTATCACGGTGCCGGAACGGGTCATGACTTTGTACCTGTTCCGGTGTTTGCTGCCCGGCAGCATGACGAACAGCCACACGAGCAATGCGCCGAGAAAGACGGATTCACCAAGAAGAAAAACCAGGGAGCCGCCGGTGTACACAAGCCAGGCGGCTGCGGCCAGAGAGAGGATCAGCAGCGCGAAGGCCAGCCGGTGGATGGTCTTTTTATAGGCTTTGTCGGCCGTGACGCTCATGGCTTCATCAAATAAGGCACGGGAGATACGGATATGATTTTCAGCAATGGGTATCGTTGGATGCATGATTTTCCTCCTGTTTGCGTTTGAGCCATGCTTCATCGTCCTCATAGAAAGGAACCTGTTCCGGGAACGCGTCAGCGATGCCTGACTCAATTTGAAAACTGTCGTTTAAAGTATCATAGATCAGAAAATTGACGGTATACAGGATGAACCAGAAACCGATCAGGGGCAGCAGCACGACGGACCATGGCAGAAACAGTGCCATGACGGCCCAGTAGGCGATCTGAAGCAATGTGATGCCGATCGTCTTTGGAAAGAAACGCAGGATAAACAGCAGGCTGTTGCGGACACACTGGCGAAACGGCTGACTGAATAGCGCGATCTGCGGCCAGCAGATAGAAAACAGCATGGTGAACAGCAGCAGGCTGAAAATAAAGATGGCAATGGTTCCCCATCCCGGGAAACGGGTGGACCACCAGAACAGCATGAGCATAAAAATGTAAAATCCCAGCATCAGGCAGAAAAGAACACCCGGCAAAAGGGACTGACGCCAGTTTTGTTTCCATGCGCGGCGGTAGTTTTCCAGACATTTCCCCGGCGCGTCACGGAGTCCACGGAGAACGGCATCGTACATGCAGGAAAGAGCCGGACCGGCGAAAAGTCCGCCAATGATACAGGCAGGGATGAGAATCAGCACACTGGTTGAGAGAATGGCCAGTGCGACACCGATGCCAAAAGGCAGAAAACCAACCAGCGTCAGCAAATTCGTTATCAGAAACTTCTTAATATTCCGTTCTAAAACATCCGTATATCTTGGAAAGCCTGTCAGACGATTGCCGTTTGAAATATAAGCATCCGGTCGAAATAAAGATCCCATCAGTTTTCCTCCTCATCGGCTGTAAAATGGCAGCCATTTAAAAAATCAGTCAATAATGTTTCCAAATCTTCTGTATAATTTTCAAGGCAGGTCAGTTCCGCACAGACGGCGGTGCTGCCGTGAACGGTGAATGCGGATACGCCCCGGTCATAAGGATTGTTTTCACCTGTGCAGTTGTAGGTAAGTAAGGTATAGGTCTGTCCGTTGAAAGTGCGTTCATCTTCCGACTGTATGTCATAATTTTCTCTGGCGGCGGCCAGCCAGGAAGCGCAATTGCCGGAGGCTTTATCTTCACTGGCATTTTCACTTGTAAGGAAATAAAGCTGGGCGTCATAGAGGTCGATGGTGTCCCCCTCGCTGTTTTCGTAAGGGACGGAATCACCGGCAGTCCATGTGGCGTAGTATAAGCCATCGGCGGCCAGAACTTCTTTATTGTCCAGCAGTGTGAGCACGTCGGGCGCGTCAACCGTTAGATGCGTACCTATTTGAACGGATTCCTCCTCTGCACCGTTGCTGCCGGAGACAGTCTTTGAGGATGCGCAGCCGGCCAGCAGTACAAGCAGGCCAAGGGGCAGCAGTAATTTGATTTTCCTGATGATTGATCTTGTCATTGATTGATTCCTCCTTGCAGTTGATCCCAGAGCTGGCTGCAGTCGTCGGCATGATCGCAGCGCCGGTCATCGTAGAAGCAGCGCCGTCCAAGATATAAAGGCGCCAGCAATTCCTGATTGCTGCCGGCTGTTTCCTCGCCGAGCAGCGTTATTCTGTAGCTGCCAAGGGACATTTCGGATAAAAGCGGGCAGTCCGACCAGCGAAAGACTTTGCCTTCAGCGGAAAAATCCGTGTCATCGGGGCAGCCGCCATCGGGTTCTGCCAATACCTGAAATTCCTGCTGAACAGCTTCCGCATCTTCCATGAGAAAGAAATAACTCTCACAGTCGTTGATATCGCCCATGAGTGTGATCATGGCGGCCTCTTTGCGGGCCATGGCGTCAGCATCCGTCTCATTTGGAGCGCCGTTGACAAACTGATTGACTTGTATCCGTATTTCGCCGTCCTGATTGTAATCCCCTGCGCAGGCCGCAAAAGCATCTTCCAGAGCGGTCACAGTATCATCGGGCAGGGCTATTGTACCTATGTAAGCGATCTGGATATCCGGTGCTTTTTTAAACAGACCCAGACCGTTGCCAAGCAGGTGAATGATAACACCGAGAACAATTACACCGCAGATAACATACCATTTGTGATAGTACCACCAGTTCTTCATAGGCATCAATCCTGCCCTTTTGGCATTTCTCTGGTGGTACCGCCGTACGCGTAGGATACAGGCAGGCAGACAAGCGGCGGTTTGGTGGTCATGTTTTCCTGAAGGAGAAGTTCAACGCACATTTCAGCAATGGCGGAAACAGGCTGCACGATGGTGGAGCAGATGTATTTGCCTTCGCCAAACATGCGGACGCCGTCATAACCGATGACCTGAACATCTTCCGGAACCCGGATGTTCAGCTTTTTTAATATGCCGAGAACTTCATAGGCAATCAGATCCGTGACGCAGAACAGACCGTCAAAATCCAGCTTGCCATCATGGATATGTTCCATAAGAAAGGCTTCAAATTCATCGATCGGTTCGCCATCCTGCAAAATCTTCATACTATAGCTGAGATTCCTTGCGAGACAGCCGTTTTCAAACCCGGCTTTCCGCTTGTTCGGTTCATTGTTCAGAGAAGAACCGATACGCAGGAAGGCAACATTTTTGCAGCCAAGATCGGCCAGCGTTTCGGCCGCCATCTGTCCGCCGGCAAAATTGTCGCTGGCGATACATGGAATATGGGGGCCCATGGAACGGTCAATGGATATAAAAGGAATGTTCTCATCCACCCGCAGATCGGGATTGTAGGTGAGCCCTATGATACCGTCAACTTTGTTCTGCTGAGCCATCGTAATATATTCCTGTTCAGCCTGGAGATTCGCGTCGGTGCAGCACAGCAGCATCCGGTACTTCCTTCTTAATAAGGAAAGATTGATCTGAAAGGACAGACTGCCAAAGAAAGGATTGAATGTATTGGGAATGAGCAGCGCCACTGTATAGGTTTTGCTGGCCTTTAATCCCTGAGCATAGCTGTTGACCTGATAATTTAATTTCCGGATCGCTTCTTCCACCCGCAGCCGGTAGGATTCGCCAACGGGCAGACCGTTAATGACCTTGGATACGGTGCCAAGGGCAACGCCGGCTTCTAAAGCCACATCTTTCATGGTAGGGGCCGAATTTTTATTTCTCATAAACACACCTCTTTTTTTATTTCATGAAACTATTATAGTACGATTTCATGAATTTGTAAAGTATAATTTCATAAAATTTCATGAAACGATACACGAAGTAATAATAGACAAAATGGCCAGAGAATTATTGTTAAAAACGAATAAAAATGGAACTCTGTACAAAAAAATTAGGCAAATTGCTTGACGAAAATGAAAAACGATGCTATTTTTATTACAGCGATGAAATAACGTTTCATGAAAATCATGATTTAAAACGCTGAGGCAGTTAAACATGGCCAGTTAACCGCCAGAGAAACATGGCCGGGAAGACCGCGCGCTTTTTCCGGCATAGAAAAGGAAGGAGAGATGTTATGAGTAAGGTAAAAACAGCAGCGCCGACGGGTAGTATTGGCAAGAAGCCATTATCACAGCGTATAGGCGCTTACTGGCAGTTGTATTTAATGCTTCTGATTCCTGTGTTACTGACGATTATTTATAAGTACATACCAATGTACGGCATTCAGATCGCATTCCGGGATTACAAATCGGTTCGGGGAATGTGGGGGAGCGACTGGGTTGGCTTCAAATGGTTTGCCCGTTTCTTCAGTTCACCAAACTGTCTGCGTATGATTAAAAATACGATTTTGTTGAGCCTGTACAGTCTGCTTTGGAGTTTCCCGATTCCAATTATACTGGCTTTGATGATCAATCAGCTTCGTTTTAATAAGTTTAAGCGAACGGTACAGACGGTTCTTTACGCACCGCATTTCATTTCTATCATGGTTGTATGTGGTATGCTGCGTATATTCTTAAGCCCGTCCGGCGGTCTGATCAACCTGCTTGCGGGAACGACGATCGATTTTCTCTCTGAGGCATCTGCTTTCAGAACGATTTACATAGCATCGGGTATCTGGCAGGATGCAGGCTGGGGGATCATTGTTTATATGGCGACGCTGGCCAATATTGATACTTCCCATTATGAAGCGGCTAAAATTGACGGCGCTTCCATGTTCCAGCGTATCCGGTATATTGACCTGCCGGAACTGGTGCCGCAGATCGTGCTGATGCTCATTATGAGCGCCGGTAATCTGATGAATGTCGGATTCGAAAAGGTATTCCTGCTTCAAACAGATCTGAACAAGGCAACCAGTGATGTCATTGCCGTTTATGTTTATCAGCAAGGTATTGAACATGCCAAGTACAGTTATTCAACGGCCGTCGGTTTGTTCAACACTGTCGTCAACGTCATCCTGCTGATTATCGTGAACAAGATAACAAGTAAAATTTCTGATGATGTAAGTTTTGTATAGGAGGTGCAGCATGGGAAAGAAAAAACAAGCCGGACAGCTCCGGGGATTGTCAGATAAAACCAGTGATATTATTCTGGTTGTGATTTGCCTTTTCATTGTACTCCTGGTTGCCTATCCGCTGTACTATGTGTTGATTGCTTCTGTTTCCAATCCGTATGATGTGTATGCGGGAAAGACGTTTTTGCTGCCAAGCGGATTTACGCTGGATGGTTATAAAGCGGTATTCGCGGATAAGAGTATCATTACCGGTTATATCAACAGTATCAAATATACGGTTGTCGGAACCATCTTTTCAGTGGTGATGGTCTATCTGACAGCTTATCCGTTGAGTATTAAGGAATTGCCGGGAAGGAAATTCCTGAGTATTTTCTTCATTATTACCATGTATTTCGGCGGCGGTCTGATGCCAACCTATTTGATCGTCAGAGATACAGGCCTGATCGACAGCATGTGGGCACTGTTCCTTCCGGGCGGCGTTGCTGTCGGCAATATGATCATTGTCCGTAACTTCTTTGAGCACAGCATTCCAAAGGAAATGATCGAGGCGGCGGAAATTGACGGTGCTTCAAAATGGACAACTTTTATCAAAGTGGTCGTGCCGCTTAGCCGGTCGATCATGGCTGTTATGGTCGTCTTCAGTATGGTTGCTTACTGGAATGACTGGTTTACCGCATTGATCTATCTGCCGGGACAGGAAAATGCGCCGCTGCCGCTGGTACTGCGAAATATCCTGATCAAGAGTTCGGCCAGCGCAAGCCAGGCCAGCACGATTTCCGGCGGTTACGCGGAATTGAACAAACTGACTGAGATGATCAAATTCTCATCAATTATTGTTGCGGCTGCGCCGATGCTGATCATTTATCCGTTTGTACAGAAGTATTTCGAGAAGGGCTTTATGGCCGGTGCAGTCAAGGGCTGATGATTGTGGAAGGAGTGAGAAGTTTGAAGACATGGAAAAAAGCGGTTTCGTGTGTCATAGCGGCAGGTATGCTGTTTGCGATGACAGCGTGCAGCCAGCAGGAACAGTATATCATGGAGCCTGGTGTGGCCAATACAGATACTTCCCAGACATCATTTACGATCATGGGCGGCATCAGCGCGCTGAGCAAAGGCTACGATAATAATGAAGTTTTAAATAAGCTGCAGGAGGATGCGGGCATTCATATTGATTGGAATGTCATGAGTGATTCCCTCAGTGAGCAGGTCAATATCCGTATTGCGGGCCGGCAGCTTCCGGACGCATTTCTGGGTGTTGGTTTTAACAATTATGACTTGACGACCTACGGCAGCGATGGCGCCTTTATTGATCTGACGCCGTATCTGACGGAGGAATATATGCCGAATCTGACCAGGATCCTTGAGGAAAATCCGGATATCAGAAGTGCCATCACCATGAGTGACGGCGGCATTTATGGCCTTCCGGCCGGTGAGAGAATGGGAACGGCCGGTATTGGCGTTGAAGATGATTATAGTATCTATACGATTCCGCAGTTCAGTATGATCAACAAAGCATGGCTTGACGAACTGGGGATGGAAGTACCGACGACTCTGGATGAACTGCATGAAGCGCTGGTGGCCTTTAAGGAAAATGATATGAGCGCAACCTATTATGGCAATGCAGCCGGCAGCACGATCCCGATGAGTACCGGTTTTGACCAGTGGTGCTGGGGACAGAATATTTTCTATGCAGGCTTTGGTTTTACCAACTGGCCGAATGATGTCATCAATGACCTGGTATTAAACCCGGATGGTACGACAGAATTTATCTGTACCTCTGATAAATACCGTGACGCGGTGACTTATTTCCATGACTGGTACGCAGAAGGGCTGATGGACGTGGAAATGTTCAGCCAGAGCGATACCCAGTTGATTTCCAAGTGTTCACAGGGATATGTGGGCGTAGCCACATGGTGGTATATAGAAGAAGTTATGGGCGATTATGCAAAGGATTACGTTTTCCTGCCGATTCTTGACGGACCGGATGGTACCCATAATGTGACGGTGCGTACAGGCGGCGGTATCAACAGCGGCAATTTAAGTATTACAAGCGCATGCAAGAGCCCGGCCAATCTGCTGAAGTTCTTCGATCAGTGGTATGCGCCTGAAAATGTCATGCAGCTTCAGTACGGCCCCATCGGAACCTATTTTGTGGATCAGGATGAAAACGGTGTGTGGAACAGTATTTCTGATGACGCGGCAAAGGAGAAATTCGGCAAGACCGCCGGAGAGCTGAAGGGCGAGTATGAGGTGTACGGACCGAAGCTGATCCTCAGTGATTATTATAGTACGACATTCAAGATGGAGGACCGCGCCATTGAGCGTCTGGAAGATTTGTATTATTTCTGGATGCCATATGTTGACAATCCGGTGTCTTATCCTGTAGACTGTGTGTATACGGAAGAAGAACTGGATGTGATCGACCGGTTCAAGACTGATTTTGAGAGTACCGTTTCCGAGCAGGAAGGTTTGTGGCTGAAAGAGGGCGGTCCTGACGATGCCGAATGGGAGAGTTATCTGAACAAACTGACGGAGAAATGTGGCATGAATGAATTGCTGGAAGTTTATCAGGCAGCTTACGACCGTTATGTGGAGGCAAAGGAGGCTGAGTAACGGCAATAGTTTCCGTTGAATTTTATCCGGTCAGCGCAGGAACGGACCAGACGATATAAAATGACAGGATTTTAGGAGAAGATTATGACGAGTCAGACATTACGCGAAGCACGCAAGTACGAAGAAGCTTCTGAAAAGTTTATCAAAAAAGAAGACAGACCGGCTTTTCATTTGTCCTCGCGGACAGGCTGGATGAATGATCCGAATGGATTTTCATATTATAACGGGCAGTACCATATGTTTTACCAGTATCATCCTTATGATTCCCATTGGGGACCGATGCACTGGGGTCATGCGGTGAGTAAAGATCTCCTGCACTGGGAGTATTTGCCGGCGGCTCTTGCACCGGATGAATGCTATGACAGGGATGGCTGCTTTTCGGGCAGCGCCATTGAACTTCCTGACGGAAGGCAGCTTCTGATGTATACCGGCGTTCTCAAGGAACGTCAGAAGAACGGCGGCGTGATGGAAGTACAGACCCAGTGCCTGGCCGTTGGCGATGGCGTGGATTATGAAAAATATGAAAAGAATCCGGTGCTGGATGCGGATGATCTGCCGGAAGGCGGCAGCAGGTTTGATTTTCGTGATCCTAAAATCTGGCGAAAGGCGGATGGCACCTACTGCTGTGCCATCGGCAACCGACCGGCAGACGGCAGCGGGCAGATCCTGCTTTATACCAGTGAGAATGGTTTTGACTGGCATTATAAAAAGGTGCTGGCCGCGAACAATAACCGGTTTGGCAAGATGTGGGAATGCCCGGACTTCTTTGAACTGGATGGTAAATGGGTGCTGCTCACAAGTCCGCAGGATATGCTGCCTCAGGGTTTTGAGTATCACAACGGTAACGGGACGCTGTGCATGATCGGTGATTATGACGAATCGACGGATACCTTTACGGAACAGATGAATCAGTCCATTGATTATGGCATTGATTTTTACGCGCCGCAGACAGTTTTAATGCCGGACGGCCGCAGAGTCATGATCGGCTGGATGCAGAACTGGGACACATGTGCCATCCGGGGCCATGAAGAATTGTGGTTTGGACAGATAAGCCTGCCAAGGGAGTTGTCCGTCAAAAACGGAAGACTTTATCAAAAGCCCCTGCGTGAGCTGGAAGCTATGCGCTGTAAAAAAGTGGCCTACAAATCGGTTATGGTATCGGGAATCGTCAATCTGGAAGGGATCAAAGGGCGAAAGGTGGATATTGAACTTTGGATCTCTCCGGGGGATGAGCAGAAGCTGTATCAGAAATTTGCCATCCGGTTTGCGCAAAACGCGCAGTATCAGACGGCGGTCAGCTTCAGGCCCCATGAAAATATACTGAAGATCGACAGAAAGTTTTCCGGTTCCAGACGGGCCATTATTCATCAGCGCAGAAGCCGGGTGAACAGCGGGAATGGCTGCCTCAGACTGCGTCTGATCCTGGATCAGTTCAGTGTGGAAGTGTTTGTCAACGACGGCGAACAGGTCATGACATCCACGATTTATACGGAAAAAGAGGCTGATGGCATTTCGTTCTTTGCCGATGGCCGGGTCAAAATGGATGTTGTGAAATATGATTTAATTGGATAAAAACAGGCATAGCCGGTGATTCTTATGAACGCCGGCTATTTTTTTGCATATACTGTCAATAATCCTGTAATGGGGAGAGTGTCTATGTTCCTTGAAGCGATCCTGCGGGAGATCCCTGTGACACTGCGTCATGGCAGCCCTGCAATTGATATAAAGGATATAACCGATGATTCGAGAAAGGTGCGTGAGGACAGTTTATTTATCTGTATCCGGGGCATGGAGACGGATGGACACGCGTATATTCATGAGGCGTTAAAAAAAGGCGCTGCGGCGCTGCTGGTGGAAAACGATTATTATGAGAGCCATAAGAATGAGTTGAAAAATTGCGGTCCCGTGACGGTTGTATCGGTTCAGGACACACGGCAGGCGGCAGCGGCAGCGGCGGCGGCCTACTACGGGTACCCGTCAGAAGAATTGAAGGTGATCGGGATTACCGGAACGAAAGGGAAGACAACAACATCCTATATGGTACGGACGATCCTCGAAAAAGCAGGATATAAAACGGGGCTTTTGGGTACGATAGATTATGGATTGGGAGACAGGCGTCTGGCTTCGGAACGAACGACGCCGGAGGCCATCGATATACAGAAATATCTGCGGCATATGGCGGACAATGGCTGTCAGTTTGCTGTCATGGAAGTGTCTTCCCAGGGGCTGAAGCTGCACCGGGCTGACCATATTCGTTTTGATGTGGGGGTATTTACCAATCTTGGCAGTGATCATATCAGCGCCAGGGAACATGCGGACATGAATGAGTACGCCAGATGCAAGGCGATGCTGTTCCAGAAATGCCGTATCGGTATCGGCAACAAAGATGATGCATGGTATGATCGAATATTTGAACAGGCAACCTGTAAGCGGGAAACATTTTCATGTGAAACGCAAGCGGATTTCCGGGCGGAGGATATTACCCTTGTGAACCGGGATGGCTGGCTTGGTACGCTCTTTAGTGTCGGCAGTAAAGAATATAGCGTGGCTGTTCCGGGCCTGTTTTCGGTTTATAATGCGCTGGCGGCCATTGCCGTTTGCAGTTATTACGGTATTTCGCCGGATGTGATGCGCAGCGCTTTGTCTGAAACGATGGTGAAGGGACGGGTGGAGGTCATCAAAACCGACCGGCCGTATATGGTGCTCATTGATTATGCCCACAATGCCATGAGCCTGAAAAATATTTTAACGACCATGCGCCGTTATCACCCTTACCGTCTGATGGTGCTCTTTGGCTGCGGCGGCGGCCGCGCGCGGGGACGGCGGAGAGAAATGGGCAAGGTGGCGGGAAAATATGCGGATTTTACGGTGATTACTTCCGATAATCCAAGATATGAGGAACCGGAAGCGATTATGCAGGAAATTCAGGCCGGCATGGCGGAGACAACGGGGGAATATATCATGATTCCGGACCGAAAGGCGGCCATCCGGTATTTGCTGGGGCAGGGTCAGCGGGGCGATATTCTGATTCTGGCCGGCAAAGGCCATGAGTTGTATCAGGAAGTGGCGGGACAGAAAATCGATTTTGATGAAAGAAAAATTGTGCGGGAGATTTTGAACGAATACGAGGGATGACGAATGCAATGGATAATACTCTGGCTGATCGGCCTGTCTTCCGGCATGGCCGTTGCGGCAGGTCTCTTTACTTTTCTTGCGATTACAGGCGTTCCCCACAGGCTGACGGCAGTGACCCACACGTCGGCCTGGGGACTCTGGTATGAATGGATGTTGATTCTTGGCGGGGTCATCGGCAATATTTTGTGGCTGTTGGCGCCAAAATTCCACATAGGCGTTGTCGTTCTGGCCGTACTTGGACTGCTCATCGGCATCTTTGTCGGCTGCCTGATCGGAGCCATCGCGGAAGTCCTGGATGCTTTTCCGGTTTTTTTGAGAAGGGCAAAAATTAAAAAAGGCATTGCTTTTATCGTAGTGGCTATGGCGGCCGGAAAGGCCGCCGGTGTGTTTGTGTGGTATTTTATACTGAACGGGTGATTTACAATAAGGGCGTCATATCGACCGGCAGATAGATGATGCCGTCTTCTTCTTTGAAATCAAGTGTGTGCAACACATACGGAGTGTTGGCCTGTTCAGAATATTTGTCTGAAAATTTTCTGATTGAAGTCAGCGTATAGTTTTTGCCGGTGTAATGAAAGAAAATTTGATGTATAAAATATCCTCTGACGGATGATAATAACTGCGACAGGAAGGAGTCGGAATATGCAAATCAAAACGAAGAAAGAAAAATTAAAGAAGGAACATGATAAACTTTATAATGATTATGTGAAACGGGTGACGCCCACCCACAATTGCTGGCTGAATATGCTGAAGGCCTTTGTGAGCGGCGGTGTGATCTGTATGATCGGACAGTGTTTTTATGATTGGTACACATCGTGGGGTTTTGCGAAGGAAGTGGTTTCGGGTTACACGACACTGACCCTTGTTTTCATCAGTGTGGTGCTGACCTGTCTGAATCTGGTCAATCCCATCACGAAATTTGCCGGGGCCGGTTATCTTGTACCAATTACGGGCTTTGCCAATTCAGTGGCGGCCTGTGCCCTTGAGTTCAAGGCAGAGGGAGAGGTCTTTGGTATAGGAAGCAAGATATTTACCATTGCAGGCCCGGTGATATTATACGGCATTGTGACGAGCTGGATATTGGGATTTATATACTGGCTGGTGCAGTTTGTGTTTTAACATGCCGTATTTGGCCGAATGCTTGACAAATGCAAAGAGTTGTTATAGTATACAAAAGGACATTGACAATTTCAAATGGATTCACATAATTTGGACTCACAAAGCGCCAGCACCGGAGAGGGTACTCCGGTTGACGAGGAAAAGGGTGATCGAAAATTCGGCGGATGCCCTTTCGTATATCCCGATGCGAGATATATTGACAAATATGCAGGTGACTGCAAAACAAATACAATATAACGGGAATGAGTTTCAATCATAGAATAATAATAACAAATCAAATAGATAGAAATTGTGAGGAAAAATTATGTGTGGAATAGTAGGCTATACAGGCAGACAAAATATAGAAAAACAGATCATGGACGCTCTTGAATTGCTGGAATACCGTGGGTATGACAGTGCGGGTATGGCGATTGCCGACGAGAGAAGCGGACAGATCCAGGTGCTCAAAAAGGCAGGCCGGGTTTATGATCTGCGTCATGTATGGGAGGAATCTCCGGTAGAGGGCCGGTGCGGCATCGGTCATACACGGTGGGCGACCCATGGCGGTGTGTGTGACGATAATGCGCATCCCCACAGAGTAGGTCATGTGACGCTGGTGCACAATGGTATCGTTGAAAATTATCAGGAATTGAAGGATCATTTTAAGCTGGAAGACCAGTTGGTGTCTGAAACAGATACGGAAGTTGTGACAGGCGTCTTGAATTATTTTTACCATGGGGATCCCCATGACGCGCTGATCCAGACAGTGAAATATCTCAAGGGGACTTTTGCCCTTGTTGTTATTTTTGATGACAGGCCGGATGTGATCTACGCGATCCGCAATGTAAGCCCGATCGTGGCAGCTTACCGTGAAGACGGGACGATGCTGGCTTCGGATGTAACGGCCCTTGGCGGACAGACGACACAGTACATGGTTGTACCGGAATACAGTGTTGTGGAATTGCATGCGGATGCCATCCGGGTATTTGGTATGGATGGGCAGCCGGTGGAACCGGAATTTCTTGAGATTGACTGGGATACGACAAGAGGCGGAAAGGGTCAGTATCCTTTCTATATGGAAAAGGAAATTATGGAGCAGCCGGAGGCGATTGAGCGGACACTGGCATCCCGGTATGTGGATGGGCGTTTGTCTCTGGAGGCGGATGGTGTGCCGGATGAGATCCTGAAAGTTTGCGAGCGTATCTGTGTTGTGGCGTGTGGGACGGCGATGCACGCAGGTCTGGTGGCTCAGGCCCTGGTGCGGAAGATCCTGCATATGCATATGGATGTGGAATATGCTTCGGAATTTATGTATATGGATCCGGTGATTGATGAGAAGACGCTGGTATTGGCCATTTCCCAGTCCGGTGAGACGATTGATACACTGGAAGCTTTAAAATACGCAAGGCGTAAAGGTGCAAAGAGTATTGCGGTTATCAATGTGAAAGGTTCCTCTATTGCCCGTGAAAGCGATTATGTCATGTATACGGCAGCAGGTCCGGAGATTGCGGTAGCCAGTACAAAAGCCTATACGACCCAGTTGGCGGCGTTGTATGCATTGATCGGCCGTATGGCTGTTGTGCGCGGAGTTTTTGATATCGGCGCGGAAAAGGCCTATGTGTCAGGTCTCCTTGAAGTTCCGGCGAAAATGCAGCAGGTGCTTGACAAGCGGGACGAGATTCACCAGATCGCAAGGGAGTTGCTGGAATCCAAAGACGCATTCATGATCGGCCGTGGTCTGGATTATGCCATTTTGCTGGAAGGTGCCCTGAAGCTGAAGGAAATTTCCTATATACATACGGAAGCCTATGCGTCGGGAGAACTCAAACATGGCACGATTGCGCTGATTACAGAGAAGACACCGGTGATCGCCGTTGTGACCCAGGAAAATATCCGGGATAAGGAATTATCCAATATCCGGGAAGTTCAGTCCAGAGGCGCCAGCGTTGTATTGATGGTGAAGGAAGACTTTGAAATGGAAGATGCGGATTATACCTATGTTCTGAAACTTCCGGCTCTGCCTGACCATCTGATGACATTTCCGGCTTCTGCAGCTTTGCAGTTGCTGGCTTATTATGTATCTATGGATAAAGGTCTGGATGTGGATAAACCGAGAAATCTTGCAAAAGTTGTGACTGTGGAATAGTCATAGAAAAAGAATAAACTGAGTATTAATTATGTGAATCAAATGAAATTGAACAATGTGAAAAGCGACTGAGAGGGACTGTATTTAAGGAAGCAGTTCCTCTTTTTTCGATAAACGGAAAGATGGAAGAATCATTTGTGCCAACAGTGTTGTCACAAATTTGAAAGGCGGTAGATTGTTATGAGCAGTGAAATATTAGCGATTGGAAATCTGATTCAGATCATTAGACAGTCAAGACAGAATGCTTTGAAGAAAGTTAATGAAGAATACAGAGTACAGGTTGGTGGGGAAGACTATAAGATTGATCTATTGTTTTTCCACCGAGGTTTGCAGTGCCTGGTTGCCTTTGAATTAAAAATAGGAAAATTCAAGCCGGAATATATCTCAAAGATGGATTTCTATCTTGAAGCGCTTGACAGGCAGAAGAAAAAAGAGAATGAAAATCCAAGTGTCGGAATGATATTGTGTGCTTCCAAGGATGATGAGGTGGTTGAGTACGCAATGAGTAGGACGCTATCCCCTATGATGGTTGCGGAATATCAGCTTCAGCTACCTGATAAGAGTGTGTTGCAGAAGAAATTGCAGGAATTGATCAATTTGCCATTACTGGAGGATGATGAATAATTATGCTAATTCAAATTTGATTGGAGTTAAAGAGGGATGAAATTAAAAAATATATTGCTTGTTGTGAAAGATATAGAAAAATCAAAACAGTTTTATCATGACCTGTTTGGTCTTGAGATGGTGCTGGACAATGACGGCAACATGATTTTAACAGAAGGTCTTGTACTTCAGGACCAAATTTGTATCCTTCAATCAAATACGTGAACAGGCTTATGACTCATAGCTGGGGGCAGAAAGTCATTCGTTTTTATGATTTGGACGGTCATTTGATCGAGGTGGGAACACCAATGTAAGATGAAAAATGCAACCCTGTTAAAAGCATTTTATTGATGAAAGATGTATTTAATGGATTTGAGATGGATTTCAGCCAAAAATAAAAATGAGCGATAAAATGAGCGATAAAGAAAAGATGTTTTATAAATTACTTCTTCAGACGTTTGCTAAATCAGATTTTGTAACAACAAAATTAATGTCTGAGGTTACGAGTATGGCAGAATCGACAACAAGGCGTTATTTGAACAGGTTTTGTGATCTGGATATTATTAAATCTAATGGAAGAAATAGGGGAACAAAGTATTATTTGTGCTAAGATATGATGCGAAGATCCAGTCTGACAAATTGGAGTGGAGGTGAATAGCATATGAAGAAACACAGGATCATCAAGTATATATTGGCTGCTATAGCAGTTGTTTATATCATTTGTATTTTTAATGTACCGGCTCTTGAAGGGCTGAAACACAATTTTGTGGCCTGGCTGATTTACGGTATTTATGTGCTGAATACGATATTCATCTGGATAGCTTTTGGTAAACGCAAGAAGCAGCATCGCGATGACGAAGCTGCTTCTGAAGCGAAAATCAGTCAGGAACTTTTTAAAGAACGGAATAAGTATCGCAGTCCGCACAGGTGGCCTGGCGTTTTTTCTGAACAGAACAGGTATAGATCGGGCACGCTTTACCCTTTGGCGCATGGAATACTTTACCCTGGCTTTCGTTGCAGCCTTTGCATAATGTGCCGTAACATGGACACGCTTTGGCACTGCAGGAGGAGCCGCAGCAGCTCATGGATAAGATTTCCCGCTGCTGTTTTTTGCTGAATCCGCGCAGGATGAGCAGGTAGGATTTATCCAGCATGGTCTTTAACAGGTCATCCGGCACGGCGCCGTCCGGCTTAATGGAGTTCCAGTGCACTTTGTTGGAATAATAGCCGGGAATAATATCTTCATATTGTGATCTTAAAAATTCACCTTCCACCGGTTCAAGCTTTAAGTTGATGTAATAAGGCTGATTCTGTTCGTCAAGACAAATGGCCGCAAACATTTTGCCGCCCACATGGTAGCGGATCCAGTTCCAGCTTGGCTGCAGGTCTTTTGTCACACCTTTTTTCTTTAAGAGATATTCATCTAACCACTCATATCGCATGTTAATTCCTCCAATGATCGTCATCTGTAAAATAAATAGCGGATCTGCTGCTGACAATACGATGATAGCATCCGCAACATGACAACAGTATGACATGTTGGGTCACATTCGGCATATTTTATCCAGAATTTCAAAATAATTTTCAAAAGTTTTCCGGCAGCACTGCGGGTTCATGATGACGATACCGGGAGATCGAAGACCCGTGAGAGAAAAAGCCATGGCGACACGATGGTCTTCGTAGGTTTCAATGTGTGCAGGCTGCGGCTGTCCCGGTTCAATGAGAATATCATCAGCCTCGATCCGGGCCTTAATTTGCATTCGGCCCAGATTTTCAACAATGGCGGCCATGCGGTCGCTTTCCTGCAGGCGTATATGGCCGATTTGGCGGATGCGTGTACAGCCGTCGGCAAAAGGCGCAATGGCGGCGAGAGTGAGGGCCTGATCTGAAAAACTGCTCATATCCACATCAATTCCTTTTAACTGCCCGTCTGACGGTCCGATGAGCCGGATGCCTTCTGCCGTATCCTGCGCCTGGCAGCCCATTTGCTCAAACGTATGTAATAAAGCAATATCGCCCTGGAGTGAATCAAAATGCACATGACGGACAAGGACGGAACCGCCGGACAGTGCGGCCATACCGTAGAAATAGGCTGCTGCCGAGACATCCGGTTCGATCTGATAGGTGCAGGCATGGTAATGGCTGTTGCCCGGAATGTGGTAAGTACCGGCCTGCGGCGAATGGACACCGGCCTGAAACTGCTGCATCATGGCCATGGTCATGGCAATATAGGACAGGCCGTGAGTCCCCGTAATATGAATCGTAAAATCATGATCGAGCATAACGGCGGACATGAGAAGGGCGCTTAAAAACTGGCTGCTGTCACCGATATCAACGGTGGCTTCGTCGGCTGTGATGCCATTTGATTGAATCGTAAACGGGAAAAATCCCGGCTTTTCATCGTAAGTGATGGTGCATCCCAGGTCCGTGAGGGTTTTTAAAAGAGGCGCCATGGGCCGTTTTTTCATCTGTTCAGAGGCGTCCAGATGCCAGGTACCTCTGGCGCATCCAAGCATGGCTGTCAAAAAGCGGGCGGCCGTTCCGGCGCTGCCAACATAGACGGAGACATTTTCCTTTGGAATACGTCCGCCAAGGCCGGTGACACGCACGGAGCGGGCACTTTCATCAATGCGCACATCAAATCCAAGGTCGATGAGGCATTGCAGAAAATGTCTTGAATCATCACTGAATAAAGCGCCGTTCAGTACTGTTTCGCCGTCGGACAGGGCGGCCAGCATGAGGGCGCGGTTGGTGATGCTTTTGGAGCCCGGTGCTTCAACCGTCAGGTCAAAAGGCATCGTTTGATGATAAAAAATGGGTTGTACATGATAAGAATCCATAGTGCCTCCTTCAATAAAATACATTTTCTTGATTATATCATATTAAAAAAAGGAATAAAACTAAATTTGTATTATGGTTGCAATTCGCAGTCATATAGGTATATAATAAGCAGCGAATACGATGTATCATGATGTGGATGCGCGTATTTGGCTGCTTGTTAACTCATTTTACAAAAATCAGTAATAGATGAAATCGTGAGGAATAGAATGGATCAGAATTTATATCATGAAATAGAAGGTAAGGCCCAGATCCTTGTGGATTCGCTGCCTTATATCAGAGACTTTAATCAGAAGATCATCGTTGTCTGTTTTGGATGCAGTAATATTTTAAATGACGAGGAGACCGAGGAAGTGATGCGGGACATCGCATTGCTGAAATCCATCGGCATGAAACCGATCGTTGTCCATGATTCAAAGATGGGACATGACAAATTCCGTGAGAATAAGCGGATGGCCAAGTTAATTGAACTGAATGGCATCAAGGCAGTGGGGATCTGCGGCATTGATCTGCAAACGCTGCATATGACACTGGACAATAATTATATACCGGTCATTACGCCAAATGATATTGACAACGAGGAGGTGCTGATCACGCCGGAGGAGGCTTCCGGTGAGATCGCGGTGGCCATGGGCGCTGAAAAGGTACTGTTTCTTGGCAAAGAGGACGGTATTCATGATGAAAGCGGACATATCATTTCTCAGATGACCATTGACGAAGTCAAAGCGATGGTTCAGTCCGGGCGGTTTGAAGGCCGTTTTGAACAGAAGGTGGGTTATGCATTGAAAATGATGGAACAGGGCGTGCCGAGGGTACATATTCTTCATGCGGAACTGGCCCATGCGATTCTTGTGGAGATGTTCAGCATTATTGGCGTCGGCACAGTGATCATGCCGGACCGGGAACATTATTATCCGCATGAGGCAAGACACAGAAGTAAAAAATCATAAGGGAGCTGCGTATGGGTCTGATTGAATTATTTCTGCTGGCTGTCGGGTTGTCCATGGACGCCTTTGCGGTGTCCGTCTGTAAAGGGCTGGCAATGAAAAAGATTACCGTGACCAGGGCCGGTATTGTGGGCCTGTGGTTTGGCGGATTCCAGGCATTGATGCCGCTTGCCGGTTATCTGCTGGGCAGTCGTTTCAGCCGGTATATTACGGCTGTTGACCACTGGATCGCTTTTGTACTGCTGGCATTGATCGGCGGTAATATGATAAAGGAAGCCCTTGCGGGCGATGATGCAAAGGCCAGTGATTCGCTGGCAGCAAAAGAAATGTTTCTTCTGGCAGTGGCGACAAGTATTGACGCACTGGCGGTCGGGATCACCTTTGCGTTTTTAAATGTGCATATCCTCCCGGCGATTTCCCTGATCGGTGTGGTCACGTTCGTTTTGTCGGCGGCCGGTGTCAAAGTGGGAAATATTTTTGGCTTAAGATACAAGTCGAAGGCGGAAATGGCCGGAGGTGTGATCCTCATACTGATCGGCACGAAAATACTGCTGGAGCATCTGGGTATCATCGGGTAAGGGAACCGGATCACCCTGTCATTGGAGCATGTGCCATGGGAAGGAGGCGTACAGAATTGCTGACTTATTCTTTGTCGGATATCGGTTCGGCAAGTATTTATGAATATCTTTATCAGTGTATTCGCCGGGATATTCTGCAGAAGAAGCTGAAAGCAGGGGAAAAATTGCCATCAAAGCGCAGTTTTGCAAGAAATATGCAGGTCAGTGTGGTCACTGTGGAAAATGCCTATGCGCAACTCATGGTAGAAGGCTATATTTACGCAATTGAGAAAAGAGGTTATTTTGTCGCTGATATTGACCAGACGGTGGCCGCACCCCATGCGGCGTCTGAAATGCGGGTCCCGGAGCCGGAGAAAAAAGAAACGGAGAACAAAAACTGGCTGGCGGATTTTGTTTCCAATACGATCAGCTATGAAAAATTTCCTTTTTCTGTGTGGTCAAAGCTTGTGAGAGAAGTGATTTTGTCGGAAGACAGTATGCATATTCTGTCACCGGCCCCGTCAGGGGGCGTTTATAAATTGCGGGCAGCTATTGCCAGACATCTCTATGCCTTCCGGGGGATGGAAGTGGAGATGGATCAGATCATCATTGGCGCGGGAACGGAATATCTCTATAATCTGATGATCCAGCTGCTGGGCCGGGATCAGGTCTATGGCGTGGAAGATCCGGGCTATAAGAAGCTGCCGCAAATTTACCGTCAAAATGGGGTCAGGTGTGTGTCCCTGCCGATGGACGGCAGCGGTATCCGTGTGGATGCGCTGGAGAATAGCGGCGTTGATGTGATTCATTTGTCGCCGTCCCACCATTTTCCGACAGGCATCGTCACGCCGGTGACGCGGCGCTATGAGCTGCTGGGATGGGCGGCCAGAGCAAAGAACCGCTATATTATTGAAGATGATTATGATTGTGAGTTCCGTCTCTTTGGACGGCCGATACAGACGCTGCAGGGGATCGATAAGCGGGAGAGCGTCATCTATATGAATACATTTACCAAAAGTCTGGCGCCGTCTTTTCGAATCAGCTATATGGTGCTGCCGAAACATCTGGCCGGGGCTTTTCGTGAAAAATTAGGTTTCTATTCATGTACGGTATCGAACCTTGAACAGTATGTGCTGGCCCTGTTTATTGAGCGGGGATATTTTGAGAAACACATTAACCGTATGCGTAATTATTACCGGGAAAAAAGAGATTTTCTGATTCGTCAGATCCGGCAGAGTCCGCTGGCCCAAAAGGTTCGGATCTCAGAGCAGGATTCAGGGCTGCACTTTCTGATGACGGTGCAGACAGATAAGACAGATGCGGAGATTATCAGGGAAGCAGAGCAGGCCGGGATCCGTATTAATGCTTTGTCTCTGTATTACCAGAATCCGCAGGAGGCAGTACCCCATGTGTTTATTATGAACTATGCGGGGGTCAGTGAGGAAAAATTCGGCGAGGCCATCAAAAGGCTGGCCGATGTGATGCTGTAAAATGTGATATTATTAAGAAAAAAATGGAGGTATGGATATGAAGGTTTTACTGGTTAACGGAAGTCCGAGAGCAAAGGGCTGTACTTATACGGCTTTATCCGAAGTGGCTTCGGCTCTGGAACAATGCGGTGTGGAGACGGAGATTTTTCAGTTAGGTACAGCGCCTGTAAGAGGGTGCATTGCCTGCGGCGCATGCAAAAAGCTGGGGAAATGCGCGTTTGATGACGATGTCTGCAATGCCCTTGGAGACAAAATGGCGGCAGCCGACGGTATCGTGATCGGTTCTCCGGTCTATTACGCAGGCGCCAACGGCGCGATCTGTGCCGTTCTTGACCGGGTATTTTATTCCCATGGCAGTCCTATGCATCACAAGCCGGGTGCGGCCGTTGTGAGCTGTCGCCGCGGAGGCGCCAGCGCCACCTTTGACCGTTTGAATAAATATTTCACGATTAACCAGATGCCGGTTGTCAGCTCGACCTACTGGAATTCCGTCCATGGTTCCACACCGGAACAGGTGCGGGCGGATCTGGAAGGCATGCAGACCATGCGGACGCTGGGACAGAATATGGCCTGGATGTTAAAATGCATGGAGAATCAGCCGTTGCCTGAAACGGACGCAAAGGTTTATACGAATTTTTATAAGGGTTAACAGACAGGTTATAAGGAAGGAATGTGTAACATTGAAAGGAAAAGAAAATACAGCGGCCATCAGCGCCAAGGCAACGGTCATTGGCCTGCCGCGCGCAATGCTGTATGAGCGCTATGAGATTTTATGGAAAAGTTTCTTCTCGGCCCTGGGTATGAAAGGAATTGTGAGCCGGCCGACCAATAAAGAGATGATCCGTGTCGGTTCATCTCTGGCCATCGATGAGGCCTGTCTGTCGACAAAAATTTATCTTGGTCATATTCAGGCCCTGGTAGGAAAATGTGATTACATTCTTGTGCCGCGCATCAGCAATTTTGGGCTGAAGCGGAATATGTGTACGAAGTTCGAATCTTTATATGATCTGGTCTGCAATGTATTCAGGGATACAGATCAGAAATTTATTGCTTACAATGTGGATGTGCTTCAGAAAATTGACGAGGAAAAAGGCTTTATTGATCTGGGTGTGGCCCTTGGCTGTGACCGGAAAACAGTGGTGAAGGCTTATAAAAAGGCCAAAAAAGCGGAAGCGGAGGCATGGAAAGAAAAGGTACACGCTGAGGAGCGTCTTTATAAAAAAGATGGTATCAAAATCCTTGTGGTGGCCCACAGCTATGTGTTGGAGGATGATTATATCGGTCATCCGGTGCTGGCCTATTTACAGGAAATGGGCGTGACGCCGATTCGCGCGGAGCGTGTTGACCGCAAGGAGGCCCTGAAGCAGAGCGTGAAGGTATCCCAGACCCTGAAATGGGAATTGAGCCGTGAACTGGTTGGCAGCATTCAGATGCATAAAGATAAAGTGGACGGTATGATTTTACTCAGTGCTTTTCCGTGCGGACCGGATTCCATGGTCAATGAGATGATTATCCGCAGATTTGCCGGAATACCGATTTTAAATATCGTTCTGGATAATCAGGACGGCACGGCGGGACTTGAGACCCGTCTGGAGAGTTTTACGGATATTTTGAAACTGAAAAGGGGTGAACTGTAATGGATATCGGCAAAAAAAAGGTGTCATTTCCCATGGTGGCCAATTATAACTGTGTGATCCGCTATTTTGTCGAATGCGGTTTGGACGCGCAGTTTATTATGCCGCCGAAAATGACAAAGCGAACCATGGATATAGGAGCCAGATACAGCCCGGACTATGTCTGCGCGCCTTTTAAGAGTACCCTCGGCAGCATGATCGACGCGCTGGAAGCGGGTGCGGATACGCTGGTCATGACCATGGGACTGTGCCGACTTGGCTATTACGGGGAGCTTCAGGAACAGATCATTCGTGATCTTGGCTACGAATTTGAAATGATCAATCTGTCAGAATACAGTACGGGTAAAAACCGGGATTATATCAAGGCGCTGCGGCGGATCAATCCGAAAATGAACCTGGCCAGATTTACGCTGGCGGCGGCCGAGGGCCTGAAAATGGTCGAGTACATCGATGAGATTGAAGAAGAATATTATAAAAACTGTGGTTTTGAGGTCAATAAGGGCGATTATAAAAAGGCGCTGGACAGATTTTTCCTTGCCATGAATATTGCGACGAGCAAGAAGGATGTGGAGGATGGTTACCGGGAGGCGAAGCGGGAATTTAACCGGATCCCGATTGAAAAACCGGAGCAGCCTTTAAGGGTTGGCATC
>CAYURX010000002.1:0-55151 GCA_964447245.1 uncultured Coprococcus sp.
CTAAAAAGGAACGTGAAGAATATAAAGAGCTTTTAAAGATCCTTGGATTGGGTCTGGAGGAACGTCTGACCTCTAAGGTGGGCCTTCTGTCAGGCGGACAGAGACAGGCATTGACACTTTTGATGGCCACATTAAAGAAGCCGAAGCTGCTTTTACTTGATGAGCATACGGCGGCTCTGGATCCTAAAACGGCAGCAAAGGTTCTTGAGACAACGGATACCATTGTCAACAGAGATCATCTTACTACTATCATGATCACCCATAATATGAAGGATGCCATTGCGCATGGCAATCGTCTGATCATGATGATGGATGGCAGGATCATTCTTGATATCCGTGGCGAAGAAAAGAAAAAATTGACTGTGGAAGATCTTCTTCACCAGTTTGAAAAGGTCAGCGGCGAGCAATTTGCCAGTGACAAGGCATTGTTAGGCTAGTCCTTTGGACTTCACTCAGCCTTCGGGTTCACGCCGATAATTTCTTCCAGCCATCACCGCGAAACGCGTTCTCACTCCGTGAAAAACGCAGCGGACACTAAGGTTTTCTGTTCGCTGTGCTCCAGAAAACCAAGTGCCGGCGTTTTTCAAGGGTTTCGCGTGTGATTGGCTGCCAGAAATTATCTGCTCAAAAGACATGAAGCTGAGTAGTTCACGATTTGAATGCTGTTGCCGTGGAATTTGTTCGCGACGGTAATGAATAATTTACGAACAGCAGAACAGTAGCTTTGAACGTTCAGCCACTGAAAATTTTCATTGTACAGGCATTGGAAACAGTTTCCCGTATAAAAAGTTGATCCGACTGCCTCGTTAAAAAACCGTGCGGTAACGTCCGTGCGGTTTTAGGGGCTAATTCGGTCGGCTTTTTAGAAGGGACACTTTTCAATGCCGTCAAAAAATTCAGCGGCTGAACGGCTAAGAACCTGAAAGGAGGAACGTTTGAAGATGAAGACGGTTTTGATTGATCTGGTGTATGATCTGATTGGATCGGTTTTATTTGCAGTTGGTATTGTCTGCTTTGTGAATCCGGCGAATCTGGCGCCGGGCGGTATGTCGGGTATTGCGATTTTGCTGAATTACCTCTGGCAGCTTCCCATCGGCTTGATGTCAGTTTTGCTGAATGTGCCGCTGCTGATCCTGTCCTGGCTGTTCCTTGGGAAATCTTTGACAATAAAGACGGTGAAATCACTGGTGATCAGCAGTGTGATGGTGGATATGGTGGTTACGAAGCTGGCGCCGGTTTATACGGGGGACAGGATGATCGGTGCGGTTTTTGGCGGCGTTTTGATGGGAGCCGGGCTGGCCATTATTTTCCTGCGGGGTTCGACAACGGGCGGCACCGATATTATTTCTTTTCTTGTCCGCAAATGGTATCCCCATATTCCGATCGGACGGCTGATGATGGTGGTGGACTGTATCATCCTTGGCGTTTCCATTATCGTTTTCGGTAATATGGAGGCCGGGCTGTATGGCCTGATATCCCTGTTTTGCTGCTCGAAGGTCATTGACAGCATTATTTATGGTCTTGATAAAGGCAGTATGGTGACGGTCATATCTGATAAGAATCAGGCGATCGCGGCGCAGATCATGAAGGAGCTGGAGCGGGGCGTGACGCTGCTGGATGGCAAGGGCGCTTATACGGGGAATCAAAGGGAGGTACTCATTTGTGCGGTCAGAAAGCAGCAGTACGGGCGTCTGCGCAGCATTGTCTATGAGAACGATCCGACGGCTTTTATGATCGTCAGTGAGACCAGTGAGGTGCTTGGAGAGGGCTTTAAAGTGGTAAAAGGTTGATTTGATACTGTTAAAGAATAAACGTAGCGGAAAAATATTGACAAATGGGAAAAATAATCTTAGAATGTGTAATAACATAGCTGAACTGAGGAGGATAAATAGAAATGAAAAAGTTTTTAAGCTTAATGTTGATTGTCGCTATGCTCACAGCTTCATTAGCAGCATGCGGCAATAGTTCCAGTGATTCAAAAGAAACAACCAAAGAGACGGAAGCAGCCGGTGAGACAACTGGCGCGGCTGAGGGCGGCACATTGAAGATCGGTGGTATCGGACCTGCAACAGGCGGTACAGCTATTTATGGTCTGGCCGTACAGCGGGGCGCCCAGATCGCAGTTGATGAGATCAATGCGGCAGGCGGTGTCAACGGCGCTCAGATCGAGTTCAATTATCAGGATGATGAAGGTGACGCCGAGAAGGCTGTGAATGCTTACAATACACTGAAGGACTGGGGAATGCAGGCTCTGGTAGGTACTGTTACAAGTACACCATGTATCGCCGTTGCAGCCAAGACCGCAGAGGACAATATGTTCCAGATCACACCATCAGGTTCAGCACCTGAGTGTATCGCACCGGACAACGCGTTCCGTGTATGTTTTGCAGACCCTGACCAGGGTACAAAGTCCGCACAGTATATCGGTGAGCACAAGCTTGCTACAAAGGCTGCTGTCATTTA
This sequence comes from uncultured Coprococcus sp., assembly GCA_964447245.1. Classification (GTDB taxonomy): domain Bacteria; phylum Bacillota; class Clostridia; order Lachnospirales; family Lachnospiraceae; genus Coprococcus_A. Next base: position 2,464 of record CAYURX010000002.1, read on the forward strand.
CGACAGTTCCGACACATATTCAACAGGTATTTACGAAGCTTTTGCTGCTGAAGCCGCAAATCAGGGCATTGAGATTGTTGCTACAGGCTCCTTCACGGCAGATAACAGAACAGACTTTACAGTACAGCTTCAGCAGGCTCAGTCCGCAGGCGCTGAACTCGTATTCCTTCCGATTTATTATTCAGAAGCTTCTCTGATCCTGACACAGGCCAACAAGATGGGTTATGAGCCGCAGTTCTTCGGTGGTGACGGCCTTGACGGTATCCTTGGTGTGGAGAACTTTGACGTGGCCCTTGCAGAAGGTGTTATGCTGCTGACGCCATTCGCAGCAACTGCAGAGGATGATCTGACAAAGAACTTTGTAGGCACTTACGAAGATCTTTATGGTGAGACACCGAACCAGTTCGCGGCAGATGCATACGATGCAGTTTATGCGATCAAGATGGCTGCAGAACAGAGCAGTGTTTCAGCTGATATGAGCGCTTCTGATATTTGTGAAGCTTTAAAGACCGGTATGACAGCAATTACCCTGGAAGGTCTGACAGGTACGATCACATGGGATGCCAGCGGTGTTCCTGAGAAAACACCGATTGCTGTTGTCATTGAAAATGGCGTTTACAAGGTTATGGATTAATTCATTACAGATTCTGTGATTTTAACGAAGTGTCAATAAACGCTAAGGGGATAGAATCAAGCATGTCGGGAATTGAGGCAAAGGCCCGCATGCGGAAGTCTGTCCCCTTTCGTTTCATACTGGAAAAAGATTTCATGAATAAATGGATTGTATTCAACTTTTTCATATGCTATACTTTTGTACATAAAAGTGATGTTTGAATAAAAGACAAAAGAGGTGTTGTTATGGGCTTTATTTCCTATTTGATCAACGGGATCAGCCTGGGAAGCGTTTATGCCATCATCGCCCTTGGATATACCATGGTTTATGGTATTGCCAAGATGCTGAACTTTGCGCATGGTGATGTTATTATGGTAGGCAGCTATGTCGTTTATATCGCTGTCAGTTCCATGGGTTTGAATCCGATTCTTTCCGTTGTGATCTCTGCCGTCGTCTGCCTGATTCTGGGTGTTGTGATCGAGAAGGTGGCATATAAGCCGCTGAGGGATGCATCCAAACTGGCAGTTCTGATCACAGCCATTGGTGTCAGCTATTTCCTGCAGAATGTTGCGCTGCTGATGTTTGGCGCCAACACAAAATCGTTTACCTCCGTGGTGACAATTGCGCCTTTGAAACTGGCCGAAGGCAGGCTTGTCATTACAGGTGAAACCATCGTAACGATTGCGGCCTGTATCATTATTATGGTTGCGTTAACATTATTTATCAATAATACGAAGGCCGGACATGCCATGCTGGCCGTTTCAGAGGATCAGGGGGCGGCTCAGTTGATGGGTGTCAATGTGAATGGTACGATCTCACTGACATTTGCCATTGGTTCGGCTCTGGCTGCTGTGGCCGGTGTGCTGCTTTGTTCAGCTTATCCGTCACTGACCCCGTATACCGGTTCTATGCCGGGTATCAAGGCATTCGTTGCAGCCGTATTCGGCGGCATCGGTTCTATTCCGGGTGCGATGATCGGCGGTATTTTGTTGGGTGTGATCGAAATTTTATCCAAGGCGTATATTTCATCGCAGCTTGCGGACGCCATTGTTTTCAGTGTGTTGATTATCGTTCTTCTTGTGAAACCGACAGGTATTCTTGGTAAGAAGATACAGGAGAAAGTATAGGTGGCGGCATGAAGACAAAGACATTAAAGAAATCAACAAAAAGCAGTTTAATTACATATGGCATGGTTATTGTTGTTTATGCCATCATACAGATCATGCTTTCAGCCGGAAAAATTTCCAGTCTGATGCAGGGTCTGCTGGTGCCGCTGTGCGTTTACGTGATTCTGGCGGTTTCTCTGAATCTGACAGTCGGTATTCTGGGAGAACTGAGTCTTGGCCACGCGGGTTTCATGTGTATCGGTGCTTTTACAGGGGCTACATTTTCAAAATGTACCTATGGCATTATCAATCCCGATGGTCTGAGATTTTTCCTGGCGATTCTGGTGGGTGCTTTATTTGCGGGTATATTTGGTATTTTGATCGGCATTCCGGTATTGAGACTGAAGGGCGATTACCTGGCGATCGTTACGCTGGCCTTTGGCGAGATCATCAAAAACGTTGTCAATGTTATTTATTTCGGACGTGACAGCAGGGGTTACCATCTGTCCTTCAAAGATTCCGTATCCCTCGGACTGGAGGCTGACGGCGAGATCATTATCAAAGGCCCCCAGGGCATCACGGGTATGCCGAATGATACGACATTTACGATCGGTGTGATATTTATCCTGGTAACAGTATTTGTCGTGCTGAATCTGGTGCATTCAAGATCAGGCCGTGCCATCATGGCCATCCGTGATAATCGTATCGCGGCCGAATCTGTCGGTATTAATATTACAAAATATAAACTGATGGCCTTTGCCATCTCGGCTTCGCTGGCCGGTATCGCGGGCGTACTTTATGCGCACAATCTGTCTACCCTGACAGCGCTGCCAAAGAATTTCGGTTACAATATGTCCATTATGATTCTTGTATTCGTCGTGCTGGGCGGTATCGGCAATATCAGAGGCTCCATTATTGCGGCTGTGCTTCTGACACTTTTGCCGGAGCTTTTGAGAGGACTCAGCGATTATCGTATGCTGATTTATTCCATTATTCTCGTTGCGACGATGATCCTGACCAATAACAGAGCGGTGATGGATATGATACAGCGTATTCTGCCAAAGAAGGCGCCGCAGGAAGTAAAGGAGGAGACTAAGTAATGGCATTATTAGAGGTAAAGAACTTAGGCATTTCCTTTGGCGGCCTGCGTGCCGTTGACAGTCTGGATATTTCGATTGAAAAGGGCCAGCTTTACGGTTTGATCGGGCCAAACGGAGCGGGCAAAACGACGGTATTTAATATGCTGACAGGCGTTTATAAGCCGACGGACGGCGTGATCAGACTGGACGGCGTGGATATCACAGGCAAGAGCACCATTGAGATCAACAGGGCGGGGATCGCCCGTACTTTCCAGAATATCCGTCTGTTCAAGGATCTGACCGTTCTGGACAATGTCAAGGTTGGTCTGCATAACCATCATCCATATTCAACGATTGCGGGTATCCTTCGTCTGCCGGTCTATCGTAAAGTTGAAAAAGAAATGGATGAGCGGGCCATGGAGCTTTTGAAAGTTTTTGGCCTGGAAGGTGAGTATGACTATAAGGCGGCCAATCTGCCTTACGGCAAACAGCGTAAGCTTGAGATCGCCCGTGCGCTGGCAACGGATCCAAAGCTTTTGCTTCTGGATGAACCGGCGGCCGGTATGAATCCCAATGAGACCGGAGAATTGATGGAAACCATTCAATTTGTATGCAAGAATTTTGATATGACCATTCTTTTGATTGAACATGATATGAAGCTTGTATCCGGTATCTGTGAAGAACTGACTGTTCTGAATTTTGGTCAGATGCTGGCCCAGGGCAAGACAAGCGATGTCTTGAATGATCCAAAAGTTATTGTGGCTTATCTTGGCGAATAAGGAGAGAATATCATGTCAATGTTAAAAGTTACGGATTTACAGGTATATTACGGCGTGATCCAGGCCATCAAAGGAATCTCTTTTGAAGTGAATCAGGGAGAGGTTATCGCTTTGATCGGCGCAAACGGCGCCGGTAAGACAACGATCCTGCATACGGTTACGGGTCTGATCAATCAGAAGGCCGGTAAAATCGAATTTGAGGGCAAGGATATTTCCAGAACGCCTGCCTATAAAATTGTGGCGGAAGGCATGGCCCATGTGCCGGAGGGACGGCGTGTTTTCTCGGAGTTATCCGTTTATGACAATCTGATGATGGGTGCTTTTACGAGAAAAGATAAAGCGGAGATCGCCGAGACGCTGGCCATGGTTTACAAGCGTTTTCCGCGTCTGGAAGAGCGTAAGAAACAGATCGCCGGTACATTGAGCGGCGGTGAGCAGCAGATGCTGGCCATGGGCCGCGCGTTAATGTCCAAACCGAAGATCATTCTGATGGATGAGCCGTCCATGGGACTGTCGCCGATTTTTGTCAATGAAATATTTGATATCATTCAGGCGGTCAGCGCCAGCGGCACAACCGTTCTTCTTGTTGAACAGAATGCCAAGAAGGCCCTGTCGATCGCTGATCGGGCGTATGTGCTCGAAACAGGCAAAATCATCCTTGAAGGAGACGCGAAGGTGTTGATGAACGACGAGAGGGTTAAAAAGGCTTATTTGGGCGAATAGAAGCTCAGAAGGAGGGGTTTTATGGGATACAGAGTCATTACCATTGCGAGACAGTACGGCAGCGGCGGAAAGACTATCGGCAAGATGCTGGCAAAAGACCTGGGGATCGACTGTTATGACAGGGAGATACTCAGGATGGCTTCGGATGACAGCGGCCTGAATCTGCAGATGTTTGGCAACCCTGATGAACGGCGCAACAGTCTTTTGTTCCGGGCCGCCAAAAAGGTTTACAACGGGGAGATCATCCCGCCGGACAGCGATGACTTCGCGTCTTCCGATAATTTATTCAATTACCAGGCCAAGGTGCTGAAAGAACTGGCACAGCAGGAATCCTATGTGGTCATTGGGCGCTGCGCGGACTTTATTCTCAGGGATAATCCGGATGTGGTGAGCGTATTTATTCATGCACCATTCGATTATTGCGTGGACAGAGGGCTGGAAAAACAGAGTATGACCCGCAAAGAGATGGAGAAATATATCCAGAAAACCGACAAGCAGAAAGGTGACTATTACAGATATCACACGGGCCAGCACTGGTCAGACGCAAGAAATTATGATCTGTGCCTGGACAGTAGCAAGCTTGGTTTTGAAGGATGTGTGGAAGCCATCAAAGCCTACATGGCCGTCCGATTTAAAGATCAATAAAGCAGAAATAATAGATTCCCCCAATAATAACCAAAAAACAGTTCAGCGCTGTCATTTTGGTTTGCACAATACGGACAGTCTCTACCTGAAAACCGTAGAAAAACGCCGGTACTTGACTTTTTGGAGCGGTGCGAACAAAAAGTCTTAGTATCCGCTGCGTTTTTCTTCGAGTGAGAACGGGTTTTCCAGGTAGAGACTGTCCGTATTGTGATTCAAAATGACAGGCTGAACTGTCACATTTTAGTAGAAGATTTCGATATTTTCTCCGGTGATGCCGACATAGGCGCCTTTGGAAGCCGGGACACTTTCAGGATGGGCGATCAGCCATTTATTCTGCATCCAGAGCAGCTTGTCCTCGTCGCACAATGGTTCCGGGATGGCATCCAGTTCTGCGTTGGTGCCGGCCGGGAGGGCGACAATGCATTTATAACCGCTGTCAGATACCTTGCATGGGGCAAAATGCAGGGTCGTGCCATAGAGTTCAACGGCAGTACCGGCCGGGACGAAGAATGCCTTCACGCCGGAGGAAGGCAGCGTGTTATCATGAATATTTTTGATCGTATCCAACAGCAGCACCAGGTCGGTGACGGCGGCGTCGATCTCAGAACCTTTATGGTATTCGAGCGCGTTCAATTTCGTCGTGTTGCCGTTGCAGTAGCCGATCTCAACTGGCATATGGCCGTAAAAACGGCTGCTCAGTATTTCCGCCAGAGGCGTTGCCATCATCTCATCATCGGAAGCAACATAACAATTGCCTTCCGCAGGCACCTCACGGCGTGACATAATGTCCATACATTCACCAAAATCAAATCCGTTTAGAACCTTTCCATATTCTGCAAAGCAGGCATCCGTCACAGAATGAATCGTAATGGAAGGGTTTTTTTTCTGCAAATCATTGATCATTTCACAGACCTCCTGAAAAAAATAATAGTTATCGTTCATTTCTGTTTTTAGTATAGCACGAAAAAACATTTCCGCAAGTTATTAAATTGCTTTGTATCAATGAAACTAAAATCTATTGTCAATTTATCCACCAATATAATTAAACGATTTAATTAAATTCATTGACATTGGAAGTAATGGGGAATATAATCATAGTATAAAGAACAGGTCAGAGTTAAAAACGGAATCGAAAGGACAATCTGAACCTGTCGGGTTATTTTATTAATTAATTCTTTTTATTGTAAGGAGAGTAAGAGATATGGACAACCAGTTTACTTATTGTATGCCTACAAGAGTTTGTTTTGGCGCGGGAAGTGCCAGAAAGGCAGCGGATTACATTGACGGAGAGAATGTCCTGATTATTTCTGACCCATTTTTATATCAGAATGGCGTAGCTCAGAAAATCGGTGACTGTATGACGGGGAAGAAGGTTACATATTTTAGTGAGATCGAGCCAAATCCATCCTGTGAAAGCGTTGACCAGGCTGCGGCGCTGGCTCGTGAAGTGAAGGCGGATTGTGTGGTTGGTCTTGGCGGCGGCAGCTCCATGGATGTTTCCAAGATCGTTTCCTGTCTTGTTACCAATGAAGGCAGTATTTATGATTATTATGCCGGCGGCACACGGACACTTGGCAGAAGAACGACAACATTGATCTGTATTCCGACGACGGCAGGTACAGGCAGCGAAGTCACCAATGTCGGTGTATTTACAAACAAAAAAGCCGGGATCAAGATGCCGATGGTCAATCAGCAGTTCTGGCCGGATTATGCGGTGATCGACGGGGAACTGACCTATACATTGCCGCCGGCTGTGACGGCATCAACGGGTATGGATGCGTTCTGTCATGCCATTGAAGCCTACTGGAATAAAGAATCGCTGCCGATCTGCGATATGCTGGCCATGGGCGCGTTAAAGCTGATCCTTGCCAATATCAAAAAAGCTTATGACTGCCCGTCCGATGAGGAGGCCAGAGGCAATATGATCCTTGCCAGCCTGATTGCGGGCATCGCATTCAGCCAGACAAGAACAACTGGGATCCACGCCCTGAGTTTTCCACTGACAACGGAGTTTGGTGCAAGCCATGGTACCGCATGTTCCATCACATTGCCTGCGTTTATTAAAATCAGCAGCGAGGGCCGTCCGGAGAAGATGGCTGAACTGGCGCATTATCTTGGTTTTGAGGATGTACAGGCGTTGGCTGAAGGAGTTGAGGCTCTGATGGTCAGCATGAAGATGCCGGTCAGACTTCACGAACTGGGCGTGCAAGAATCCGACCTTCGGCATATTACAAAGGTTGGCCTTGGCGCGGCGATCATCCAGCTGACACCGGCTGTCATGAACGAGGAAACGGTTTATGCATTGTTAAAATCCATACTGTAAAGGAGAAGAATAGAGATGGCGAATAAGTACGAGATGCTTCAGAAGAAGGCAACAGAAATCAGGAAACTGACGATTCAGACCATTGGCCGGCTGGGGGTCGGGCATATTGGCGGCGCGTTATCATTATGTGAAGTGTTATCAGTCTTATATTTTGATGCCATGCATGTGGATCCTGAAAATCCGGGGATGGCAGACAGAGACCGTTTTGTATTATCCAAGGGACACGGCGGTCCGGCGGTGTACGCCACACTGGCATTGAAGGGATATATGCCGGTCGAAGAACTGGATACGCTCAACCGGCCGAATACCCATCTGCCAAGCCACTGCGACATGCGGCTGACGAAGGGCATCGATATGTCCACGGGCTCATTGGGGCAGGGCTTTTCCGCGGCGTGCGGGATGGCTGTCGCAGGCAAGATGGATAAACGTGATTTGTATATTTACGCGATCATCGGTGACGGAGAGACGCAGGAAGGTCAGATCTGGGAAGCAGCCATGCTGGCCGGCAGCCGGAAACTGGACAATTTCATTGCTTTTACCGATTACAATAAGATGCAGCTCGATGGGTATATCGAGGATGTCAATGGGCTTTATCCGCTGGAGGACCGCTGGAAAGCTTTCGGATGGCATGTGCAGACCGTGAACGGCCATGACTGCAAAGCAATATCACAGGCCATTGATAATGCGAAGAAGATCAAGGGCAAGCCTTCCATGATCATTCTTGATACGGTCAAGGGCAAAGGCGGTTATTTCTGTGAAAATATGGTGGCCTCCCATAATATGAATATTGATGAGGCAACATGGAAGAAAGCGATTGCGTTAATTGATGAGGAGGAAGCTTAAAATGGTAAATACACTTGTGAAAGAAGACCGCTGGCTGAGAGAAACCTATGTTGACTGGCTGATTGAAGCGGCCGCAAAAGATGACCGTATCGTTCTTCTGGAAGCTGATTTATCCAAGGCTGCAGGTACCCCGCGTTTTAAAGAAGCTTATCCTGACCGGCTGATCAATGTGGGGATTGCCGAGGCCAATATGGTGGGGGTCGCTGCCGGTATGAATGCCATGGGCAAGATTCCGTTTACCCATACATTTACAGCATTTGCGACGCGCCGCTGCTGTGACCAGGTAACATTGAGCGTTGCTTATGCAGGATTAAATGTTAAATTGATGGGCAGCGATCCGGGCGTGACGGCTGAGTTAAACGGCGGTACGCATATGAGTATGGAAGATGTGGCGATCATGCGCAATATTCCGGGTATGGTGATCTATGAACCCGTTGACAGCGCCCAGTTGAAAAAGATGATGCCGCAGGTGCTGGCCCATGAAGGGCCTGTCTATATTCGTCTGCTCAGAAGAAATGCCGTTCAGATCTTTGATGATCAGGATGAATTTACCCTTGGCAAAGGCACAATGCTTCGGGAAGGCACGGATGTCACGATCATTGCCAGCGGTATTATGGTGGCGGAAGCGGTGAAGGCCGGACAGGTACTGGCGTCTGAAGGCATCAACGCAGAGATTATCAATATCCATACAATTAAACCGCTGGATACGGAAATGGTTCTGGCCAGCGCAGCAAAAACGGGGGCTGTTGTAACCGCCGAGAACGGTTCTGTTTTGAATGGCCTTGGCGGCGCGGTATGCGAGACATTAAGTGAATACCGTCCGGTGCCTGTCAAGCGTGTCGGCGTGAAGGATCATTTCGGTGAGGTTGGACTGACGCCATTCTTACAGGAAAAGTATGGTTTGACAGATAAAGAGATCGTGGCAGCCGCAAAAGCCGCAATCGCCATGAAATAAGGAGGAGAAGGACAAATGAACAAAATCGTGATCGGTTCGGATAAATCCGGGTTTAATTTAAAGGAAGCTGTGAAGGCACACCTGATGTCGATCGGTTATGAGGTCGAGGATGTGGGAACGCAGGACCCGGAGAATCCAAAGGGGTATTTTGTCGTTGCGCCGCTGGTGGCTGAGAAAATTTCCAAAGGCGAGTATGAGAGAGGTATTTTGATCTGCGGCACAGGCATGGGGATGTCCATCGTGGCCAATAAATTTCCGGGCGTCTATGCCGCGATGTGTCAGACAGTATCGGCGGTTCACTATGCAAGGGCCATCAATAACGCAAACGTGCTGACGATGGGCGGCTGGATCATTGCGCCGGACGCTGGTGTGGCCATGGTGAATGAATTTTTAAATACAGAGTTCCTTCAGGGCCTTGAGGACTGGCGGCAGAAGAATCTTACCAATGCGTTTGCGACAGTTCAGGAAATGGAAAAGAAAATTTACAACAAATAATAAAGAGGGGGATGACAATGAAATTTTTTTTAGACAGTGCGAAATTGGATGAAATCGCGTATGCGTATGAGATGTATGGGATCGATGGTGTGACAACGAATCCGAAGCATATCAAAAACAGCGGCAAGCCGTTTATGCAGTGTGTCACGGATATTGCGGCATGGCTGAAGGAAGAAGGTCTTGAAGGCGCGACCAGAGAGGAAGGCGTCGCAAAGTTCCCTGTTTCCTTTGAAATTAACCCGCATCTTGAAAAATGGGAAGAAATCGTGGAGGCGGCAAAGGAAGTTTCCTCTTATTCCAACAACTATGTGATTAAGATCCCATGCTGTGAGCAGGGCTTAATTGCGGCCAGAAAGCTTGAAAAAATGGGTATCCGGACCAATGTAACCCTTGTCTTTTCAGCATCACAGGCGATCCCTGTTGCGAAGCTTGGCGCCAAATTTGTTTCTCCTTTCGTTGGCTGGAAGGAAGAAAGCGGCGATCCGGGCGATTACATTACGGATATTATTGACATCTACAATAATTACGGTTATGAAACAGAGATCATTGTCGCAGCCGTCAGAAACGGCCGTCAGATCGGTGATTTTGCTGCGGCCGGCGCCGATATTGTAACGGCGGGTCTGGACGTTTACAAAAAGAGTTTTGAGCATCCGTTTACAAAACATGGTCTTGGTATTTTCAGAGAAGCCTGGGACGGCACGGCGAAATAAGAGGAGGTACATAGAATATGAGCGAGTTTTTGGGGAAATTACACGAAAGCGCAGTTAAATTTCCGATGACGGATATCTGGATGGATTCCTGTGGTGAGGAAGAATTAAATTATGGCCTTGAGCGCGGCATCGTCGGCGCGACAAGCAACCCGATCATTGTCGGCAACGTCATCAAAAATGAGATGGCAATATGGGAGCCGCGTATCAAAGGGCTGATCCAGGAAATGCCGGACGCGACGGAGGACGAGATCGCGTGGGCGCTCATTCATGAAGTGGGGGCGCTGCGCTCCAAAAAGCTTTTGCCTGTTTATGAAAAATTTAACGGCAAAAAGGGCCGTCTGTCGATTCAGACAAACGCGAAATATTACAGAAGTACCGAAAAAATGGTTGAGCAGGCCATGGTTTTAAACAGTCTCGGTGAAAATATGATGATCAAAATGCCGGCTTCAGCCGCAGGTATTCAGGCCATGGAGGAAGTGACTTACCGCGGCGCCAGCATTAACGCAACCGTATCTTTTACCGTAGCTCAGGCGGTGGCTGTTGCGGAGGCCGTTGAGAGGGGTCTGGCAAGAAGAAAGGCCGAGGGTCTGCCTGTTGATACAATGGGACCGGTATGTACGCTGATGATCGGGCGTACCGATGACTGGTTAAAGAAATACGTAACGGCAACGGGGCTGGTCGTTGATCCGGAAGCCCTTGAATGGGGCGGCGTTGCCGTGATCAAGGAAGCTTACAGGATCTATCAGGAGAGAGGTTATACGACCCGTCTTCTGTCTGCGGCGAACCGCAATCATTATCACTGGTCACAGTTGATCGGCGGCGATCTGGCCCAGACCATTAACTATAGCTGGCACAAACGGCTCAATGCCTGTGATGTGGAAGTTGTATCAAGGATCGACGACCCTGTACCGGAACAGTATATGAAGGAACTGAACAAGATTTCCGAGTTCCATAAATCCATGGATGAACATGGCATGACGCCGGAAGAATTTGAGAAATACGGCGGCTTCAGAGATACTCTGACAACCTTTATTGCGGGATATGATGATTTGTGCAGACTCATCAGAGGTTATATGATCTAAGAGGTGAAGTTTATGAAACCAAAGCAGGTGGCGCCGCTTCTGCTGATTGCGCTGATCTGGGGGGCTTATTACGTGGCGAGCCAGCAGGTTGCCAAAGGAATGTCCACATTTCCGACGGGCATCATCATCCGGTTTGTGACGTTGATTTTGCTGACGGTTATGATGGGATTTCGGGGGGAGTTAAAGCTTCTTGCGAAAGTGCAGGGGGTCTGGCCAAGACTTTTAGCCATCGGCTGTATGGGGTTTTTGCTTGATCTGACGGCTTTTATCGGCCTTCAGTTGTCTCCGGCAGGCAGCGGCACGGCACTGCTGAAGTGCGATATTATTTTTGTCAGCCTGATCTCAATGATCATTTACAAAACAAGGTTTACAAAAATGGACTGGCTGCTGACGATCGTCATGCTGTTTGGTGTTTTCATGGTCATGGGCGTAGATTTCTCCAATATGGCCATTGGCAATGCGGGAAGTGTTTTCTTTATATTAAGCGCGCTTTTTGTATCGATCAATGCTTTTATCATTAAAAGCGTGCAGTTAGACGCCAGAAATCCGGTCTGCGATGATGTGGTCGCCTATTACAATAACTTTGTAACGATGATTTTATTTACGATTTCTGCCATTGCGTTTGGTACGATCGGGCAATTGCAGGGCCTTTCGGCTGACAGAAATCTGCTGATCGCCTCTTTGCTGGCGGGACTTGGCCAGACAGGAATTTATATTGTTTATTATTATGATTTAAGGCGTTATCCGGTGTGGCTGGTCAAAGTATTTCTGCTGCTCATGCCAATCGTATCCTCCGTATTGACCTTTGTTATCTTTGATGAGGTCATGAGCATGCAGCAGATCATCGGTATGGTCATTGTACTGGCAGGGGCGTTTTTAATTCTTGTGGAACAAAACAAAAAAAGTGAGGAAGAACTGGCATCTGCCCGTTAATTCATTTTATTTCTTTTCTTTGGCTGCGGCAAGGCGGCTGATATCTTTGCGGTATTGGCTTGGACTCTTGCCGCAGTTTTTTTTGAAGGCCGCGTTAAAGCCGGACAGACTGGTAAAGCCGCTTTCCATGGCGATGTCCAAGACCATGCGGTCTGTGCCGGAGAGCAGCAGGCAGGCATGGCTGATCCGGATATTTTCGAGGTAAGCGGCATAGTTGATGCCAAGGGTCTGCTTAAAGACCGTACAGAAATAGGTACGGCTCATACCGCACAGGGAAGCCAGTGTTTCAAGGGACAGACCATCCCTGAAATTGGTGTTGATATAGTTGACAGCGGGCTTTATTTTATCATAATTCTTACGCAGACAGAGGATCTCATCGGCATCCATACTGTATGCGGAACTGCGGTACAGAAGGGCCAGAATTTCCAGAAGTCTTGCCTGGATCATGAGTCTGCAGCCCGGAGATTTCTGCTGCCATTCTCTCTCAATTTCATCACAGAGACTGTGGATCCGCAAAGAATCCTCTCCGCTGAGAGCCGCCAGATGCGAGCTGTCAGGCCACGTCGGGAAAAAAGGGCGGAGGTATTCGGACTGCTGCGGGTAAGAGGAAGAAAGGAGGACAGGGTCAAAGAGCAGGATACGCATACGAAGACTTCCGTCCGTGACCGCGATGTGCGGGTCAATATTGTTGATGAGATAGAGCTGTCCGGACTGAACAGGGTATTCACGGCCTGCGATATATTCAATGCCATAGCCGTCCTCAATAAGATTAAGTTCCAGATAATCATGCCAGTGAAAAAAGTGGGGACTGTGGACTTTGCCCTGGGCCCACATAAATTCAAAAGGAAAATCAGCCGGCAGCGTATGCTCATATTTAATAATCTGTTCCTGCCTGATCATGTGTTGCGCTTCCTTTCCGCGTATTTTTTGTCTGTCCATATTTTAGCATAAGCGGCAACGAACCGCAAGAAGGCGGAAGATTGAAATAAAACGGCATTTTTTCATAATAAGCTGTTAGAAGCCAAAAAAGAGGGAAGGTATAATAAAAGTATCAAAAGAGATCGGCGACCGCAGATAGGATTGGCGACCGCAGATAACAGGTGGAGGATGAAGAAAATGGTAGAAAGCGCAATGACATGTAAATTGAATGTAAAACCTGTAATGGGGTATCTGACACACAGTGAATTCTGGGAAGGACCATGCCGTGCCGGTATTCGGGAGGAAATGACGCCTGAGGCGGAAAGAATCCGGGGCGAAAATATATTTAACAGATACAAAGAACTGTTAAAGGATCTTCCGGAGGAGATCAATTTGATGGAGCCGGTAATGGCAGCCTATCTTGAGGATTTTGTTGTTCCTGAGACGGTTGTGGATCAGATTCAAAAAGAATTGCCGGAGATTGATTATATCATAGTGCTGAATCAGCGCGTGCCGAAGATCGAACGATTTAAAAAGCCGGTGATTTCTTTTACCCATACGGTGAGCGCCGCCGATAGCTGCGCTTACTTAAGAAGTATCGGGATGGAGGCCTATTATCCGATCGATGTGACAGAACTTCATGAATTGCTGCATTTACTCTGGGTAAGGAAAGCGGTTGCCAATACCCGGGCCCTGATCCTGACCGCAGGCGAGCAGCCGACATGGGGACTGCTGAGTAATATACAGGATGTGGAAGGACTGAGACGCCGGTATGGCTTTGAGGTCGTTAAAAAGCCGTTTACCGATATCTTTCCGGTGATGGATCAGATCGATCATCAGGAGGCGCTTGCACTGGCGGAGAAGCTTGAGGGTGCGTCCAATGAGACGAAGGTGCGGACGGAATGGCTGAGCGAAGATATGGCTTATTATCTGGCTGCGGACAAAATGATGGAGAAATATGGCTGCAATGCATTTTCAACGTCATGTGTAGAGCTGTGCCGTTCCAGAATCCCGCAGAACAGGAAATTTGTGCCTTGCATTGCCCATACGCTGAATAAAGACAGGGGCATCCCAAGTGCCTGTGAGGAGGATCTGAATGCCATGATGGCTATGATGCTTTTAATGTATACAGCTAAAAAACCGGCATTTATGGGGAATCCGCTGTATGAATCCGATGAGCTGATGTCGATTCATCATTCGGTGCCGTGCCTGAAAATGAATGGTTTTGATCAGCCGGATTTAGAGTACAGTGTTTACAGCTTTACAGGACAGGGCTTCGGCGGCAAAATTCAGATTGATTTTTCACAGAATCAGGAGGACGAAGTGACGTTGGCCCGGTTTGACCCGACGGGTACGAAAATGCTCATTAAGACCGGCCGTGTGCTGCGGACGGAATACAGAGAAACTTACTGCAGCCCGTTCTATTATCTGGAAATGGATGATGTGCGCGGTTATCTGCATCAGATGATGAACTTTGGCCATCATCAGGCGCTTGTATTCGGCAATCAGATACCGAAAATGCGCGCGCTGGCCAAAATGATGGGCTTTACATTAGTGGAGGGATAAGTATAGACGATGGTTTATATGAATCATGCGGCAGGCAGTTATCCAAAGCCCGCCTGTGTTACAGAGGCGGTGGTGACGGCACTGTCAGAGCCGCTCTGTGAACGGGGAAGATGCGCGGGCAGCGGGCGGGATATACTGACAGAGTGCCGGGAGGCCGTAGCAAAGGTGCTTGGCGTTGGCAATGCTTCGCGGATCTATTTTACCTCAGGGGCAACGGAAAGCTTGAATTTGCTGGTCAGGGGGCTGGTAAAGCCGGATCATGCCATTGCGGTTACGGCTTTGGAACATAATGCGCTGCTTCGGCCTTTGTACGCATTGTTTGGGGAGGAACATATCCATATCATGAGGCCGGACCCGGCGGGAAAGATATCACCGGAAGATATCCTTTCCGCCGTGGGCGGAAAGGGCGGAGTGGTTTTTGTGAATCACTGCTCGAATGTGACGGGCGTGCTCCAGGATATTGAGACACTTGCAGCCGCCGCCCATGCAGCGGGGGCGTTGTTTGTGACGGATGTTTCCCAGTCGGCGGGGGCCATGCCTCTTGAACTGGAGAAGGCGGGCGTGGACGCAGCCGTATTTACCGGGCACAAAGCTTTGCTTGGACCGACCGGCACCGGCGGCTTTTATCTGCGGCCCGGCATAGAACCCGAGGTATCAAAATGGGGTGGTACCGGAACGGGCGGGCGGCAGGTGTTTGCGCCGGATGAGCCGATCAGCTATGAAGTGGGGACACAAAACCTGTGCGGGCTCGCCGGATTAAGAGCCGGCGCGGATTTTGTGCGGCGTACGGGACTTTCCGAGATCGCCCGTGATGTACGTGAAAAGACAAAACGTGTCTATGACGCACTTTGTGAAATGCCGGGCGTGAAGCTTTATACGGGATGCCCTGAGAGCAGTATGATTGCTTTTAATGTGGAAAATCTGTTGCCCGGAGATGTGGGGTATATCTTATACAGGATGTACGATATCAATGTGCGGACGGGATTCCATTGCGCGCCTTTGCTTGCGGATGTATTGGGGGCGCCGCAGGGAACTGTGCGTGTCAGCCTGTCTTATCTGACATCGGAGGATGAAATCAATTGGCTGATCGCGGCGATGCGGCAGGTGACGGAGGGGTGCGGAATTGAAAATCGTGAAGATTGAGAGAAGCTATGAAACGTGTACCGAGAGCGGATGGTACGGCTATGATATCAGGCTGTCCGGCGCTGTGGAGGAACCGCTCGTTGGGGCGCTTGCCGCACTCGGAAAGCTGTCTTATTTTCGACAATTAAAAAGACCTTTTTTTACTGTGCGTTCCGAAAATTTTCTAATCAGAGGCATCACGGGGGATCATTGTATCCGGGCAGGGTTTGCGGATAAAAATGCCCCGGATATGGCAATGATCTGCCGGGTCATCGAAGAAAATTAAAACGAAAGGGCTGCCGGCGGGAACTTTGGCTGATAGGTTCATCCTATCACCGAAATTCCCGCCGGCAGCCCTTTGTATTATTCAATGATACCGCCATTGTCAAGGTAATTGCTGATGGCTGTCGTCGCCGGGCCGATGGTTTCCAACTGCATATTGAACTGGCTGAATACGACATGCTCTGTGCCCGTATAGCGGGCTAACTGCGCGGAAATGGCGGCGCGGAACTTATTGTTCTCAAAAGGTTCTCCGTAAAGAATGATCTTGTCCGGCATAAAAAGGCCGATGGCATTACGGATGGCCAATGCAAGATAATAGATGACCCGCTCCATGGTTTTAACAACGATCGGATCGCCGGCATCGTAGGCCTGGAGAATCATGGCATTGTTGATGACCGTAGGATTTCCGCCTGCTAACTGCCATAAAATCGGTGCATTGCCCGTATTGATGATGGGTGATAATGTACGCTCGATCGCGTCATAGCTGGTGATCGTCTCAAGGCACCCCTGATTGCCGCAGATACATGGCTCTCCGTTGGAATCCATGATCAGATGGCCAAGCTGTACGGCCGAATAGTCATCATAGCTGGCGGAGAAACGTTCATTATAGCGCGCGGCGCCGACGCCAGGCCCGTATTTGATAACCAGTATGTCTTCCGCAAAGCCTGAGTTGGATAAAAACCTCTCGGCGTGACCTAAAGCGCATATATTATTGGTAAGAATAACCGGTACGTGAAAAATATTTTTCAAATACTGGCACAGGTCAGCGTTATCTTCCATGATATAATAGGAATGTCTGCTGATGCCGTGGATCGTGTCAACAATACCGTGAGTGCTGATACCGATCCCAACTAATGTATGAGAGCGAAGAACATCATAATGCTGCAGATAATTGCCCAGCAGAGTCGTGATTTTCTCAAGCAGAAGCGTGGATTTCCCCTGGCAGTCGCCGGTATAAATGGTCTCGGAAAAAAGAACATTCTGATTGAAGTCAATGCAGATGATCCGAAATTTATTCTGGCTGATATAAACGCCAACAGCGGCAAAACGGTTTTTCGGAACAATCAGGGAAATCTCCTTGCGCCCTTTTCGGGGAGGATTTTGTTCGGTTGTTTGTTCCATAAGAATATTTTCACTAATCATTTCATTGGCAATCAATGTGATCGCAGCCGGCGTCAAACCAAGCCGGGCGGCAATTTCTTTCCTTGAAATGCCATCTGTATGATAAACAAGGTTTAACAGTGAGCTTCGGTTGGATTTTTTGACATCCAGCATATTAATACCATTGATCTTCGCCATGGGCAGCACCTTCTTCTATAAAGTTTCCACTATTTTAGCATATTTTGGCAAAAAGCTCAATATAATTAAAAGGTTATAAGTTTTTCGGAAGCTGCGGATTTTTCGGCGGCCAGAGCAATACGTGCGCTTTCCAGACCGGTATGAATATCCGCTTCCGGCTGTTTGCCGGTGCGTATGCAGTCCGCCAGTTCATCCAAGGACGGAATAATATCGTCCGTATGGGCTTCCGTGTTGGAACGAAGATACGTATAGCATAGTTCACCCTTTCCTGCACGGTCCCATACGTACAGGCTGTCATCTCTCAGTTCAAGTCTCCCAAGGGTTCCCAAAATACCAAATTCCAGGGCGTGCATATGGGGCTGGGCTTTGAGTTCAGGCGAAAACAGGCATAAGGACAGATTGGCGTGGACACCGTTATCATAGGTAACGGTGACAAAGGCCTGATCGAGAACATCCGTATCCTGATAAACGGTCCGGTGAGCGCCTGCGGCATAAACGCTGACAGCGCGACCGCCCGAAAACTTATTGAACAGATCAAAATGATGACAGTTCTTTTCAAGTAATGTGCCGCCGCTGTATTGTTTTTGTGTGATCCAGTTCTCCACCGGTCCGTCCTTTTGCAGGAACGGATGGCGGAATTCATGGCACCACAGCATTCTTGGTTCACCGATCAGCGGCAGATATCCGGCCATTTTTCTGAATAAGGTCGAATAGCGCAGTTCATAGCCGATCTGAACGGTCTGAGGATGATTTTGCCATGTTTCGATGATGCGTCTGCACCCGTCCATGGTGATGGCCATAGGCTTTTCAAGGCGGAGATGTTTGCCGGCTTTTAAACAGTCAATGGCCTGCTGCTCATGCTGGTAATCGGGGGTCGTAATAACCGCAAGTTCGAAATCCGCTTCCTTAAGCATCACTTTATAATCCCGGTAGAGAGGGATATTTAACTGATGGTCATGGGCATATTGTTCAAAACGGAGAATGTTCGGTTCATACACTTCACAGACGGCCGTGATCTCATAATCCGGATGCGGAAGAAAGCAGTTTCGCAGCTGTGAGAATCCCATCATACCCAGGCCGATGATGGCGGTTTTTATTGGTGCCTGCATTTTGCTTATTCCTCCTTTAGTGAAGTTCGCCTACCGGCGGCTCGGCAACGTAATCGGCAATGATCAGCTTCACATCAGGATGTTCCTGGAAAAATGAAGCCGGCACATGATAAGTGACTTCTCCGTGCAGTATTTTCCTTACGATGCCTTTCTGCCATGTGCGGTTCATGTAAAAACGGATCCGTCTCGCAGACAGGATCTCTTTCATGCCGATGGTGATGCAGCGTTTCGGAATATAGTCGATGAAGCCATTGGCGGCTGTGACTGCGTTGATGGTCCGGGTTTCTCTTGTGAGGCTTAATGTACGGGTCGGCAGATTCCGGAAGGTTTCATTATCCATGACAACATCCGGTTCAGGCGGTTCATTAAAGGCGATATGCCCGTTAATGCCGATGCCGCCGTAAGCGGTATCAACGCCGCCAAGGGCCTGGATCTGCTCCCATATCTCATGCTCGTGACCCGGACGTGGGAAAATACGCTGATTTTCAGGGACATTCAAGTCGTCTCTCAAGCGGTCGTAAAATTCCCTGTCCATGAATCCTTCAAAGCAAAGCGGGTGGGATTTTGGGATCGGGCAGCCATTGTCGTCCAGATATTCATCCATATTAAAAATCCAGACATTTTTGAGGGAGACGTTCTTTTTGTTGCACATGGCGGCCAGACGCCGGTACTGACCGATCGGGCCGACAGGCACAATGAATACTGTATTTTTTCCTGCGGCGTTGTTGGCCAGGATGCGGTCAAACATATCCATGGCCATATGATAGTAAATATCATCTTCGGTGTCCACAATTTCAAGCCCGATCGGGCTTCCTTTGCCAAGGTCGTTTTTGGAAATGTCTTCAAATTTCATGTTCATACCTCCTGATTGTATTTAATGTATATTGATATATTGATGACCGATGATGGTTGCCAGCAGGCGGCCGTCTTCTGAAAGTATATTCAGATCCGCGTCAAATCCCGGCGCAATATAGCCCTTGGTTTTTAAGCCGAGCAGATTGGCGGCGGAAGCGGACGCCATATAGCAAAGTTTTTCCAGCGGCAGCTGCCGCCTTGCGCCAAGACGTTCGACCATACGGGAGACGGGTGTAATGCTTCCCGCAAAAAGATTCGTGCCGGGGAGCAGGGCAACGGCTTCGGTAACATTGACGGCAACGCCTGTTTCTGAATTGCCGAGAATATAGGTCCCGGGCGGCATTCCGGTGGCCCGGAGACTGTCGGAAACAAGAATCAGTTTCCGGTAGTCTTTGCAGTGCAGGATGAAATCCAGTAAAACCGGCGGTATATGGCAATCATCGGCAATGACTTCACAAAAAAGCTGCGGCGTCATGAGGGCGATCTGGGTGAGTCCCACATGTTTCTGCGGCGTATTTCTTCTTGTAATTCCTGATGAACAGCAGTATAAATGGGTGACGGATGCCATATGATGGCGGAGGGCATCAAACACTTCCTTTTCATTGGAATTGTCATGGCCGCCGGAAATGATGATCCGGTGTTCATTGCAAAAATCGTAAATTGCCTCAATATTCTCCACGTCCGGCGATATCGTCATCAGCCGGATATATTGATTATACTTTTTAAAAAAATCAACCGCGTAACGATCCGGCCTGATCAGGTGAACGGACGGCTGGGCTCCGGCTGCCGCAGGCGACAAAAAGGGACCTTCCATGTGCAGACCGGGGATGGTAACGGGAACCGGCGGCGTGTAGCGGCTGAAACATTCGAATACTTTTTCGTATTCGGAGAGCGACGCAGTCATGGTTGTAGGCAAAAAAGTCGAGACGCCATGGGAAAGATGAAAGCGGCAAATGGTATCCATAGCCTCAGGATCGGCGTCCATTGTATCGGCCATGGCCGCTCCGTGAGTGTGGATGTCAATGAAACAGGGACACAAAACCCGGTTTTCAAGGTCAATATTCATGCTTTCTTCTGTTTTTTCACAATTTCGCAGCGCATCCAGCGTCAGCGCGTTTTCTGGTATGGATCGGGAATCGTCGGGGACGATCTCTGTGATCTGACGGCCGTGAATGGTGACGGTACAGTGTTCACTGCGGCGGCCATCGGATAGGACAGCAGCATTGAAAAGTTTCATAGTTCACCTCGCATGATTGATGATAATTCTATTCTATCGGTCTGCCTGAAGAAAATCGTATACTTTTTTTTGAAATTATTGTATTATTTTAGTATGTTAATAAAATCATCAGCGGGGCGGGAGCGATTATGGATAGAAAAAATGAGGACACAGCCATTATGGACAAACATTTTCCAATGCGTATGGAGAAAGTATGGCTGCGCAGCAAAAATCACAGGCTGCCGTATTATCATCAGCATCAGTATTTTGAAATCAGCTATATACTTGAGGGAACAGGCTGTGTCTCGGTCAATGGACATCAATATGGCTACGTACCCGGCGATGTATTTATTTTCAATAAGGATGAAGTCCATGGGTGGATACTGGATACGGATCTGCATCTGTTTGTGCTGGAATTTTGCTCGGATTTGATTTTTGATCAGGTCAACCTGTTTGATTATGAATATCTGCGCTTTTTCGAATCGTCAGGCAGTCATTTTGTCAATAAGATCAGTAAAGAAGAAGTTTATGCCAGAAAGATATACGGCGTGATGGAGGATATTTATAATGAGTGGATCCATGATGATCTCGGCCGATGCATGATGATGAAAGCTTATGTGCTTCGTATTTTAACCATGCTGACAAGACATTACAAGAACTCGCCGAAGATGGTGCAGGTGAGTGTTGAAAAAAATGAGAAAATGGAACGGCTGGCGGATGTTTTGCAGTTGATTGCCAGAAATTATGACAGAAAAATAACGCTGGAGGAGGCTGCAGGGGTGGCCTGTATGAGCACGACCTATTTTTCGGGATTTTTCAGGAAGGCGATGGGGGAACCTTTTTCGAGTTATCTGATTCGGTTCCGCGTCTATCAGGCCGATGAAATGCTGAGAAATGGGAATGCCAATGTGATTGAGGCGGCGATGGCCTGCGGTTTTAATAATATCTCAAATTTTTACAGAAATTACAAAAAAGTGATGCAGACAACACCCGGAAGTATACATAAAGCGCAGAAGAACAGGGACTCAGCTATTTGATTGAAACAATTAATAAATAGGAAATATGACGGCTGGAAGGATATTTGCCGAAACAAAAAACAAAATAATTAAAAATACTCTTTACAATCAGGGCGATATGCTGTATAATTTGATTTGTAGATAAATGATAGTGCGAAAAAATGCACATGACTCAATGTTTTGATTTAGAGAATTATGGACAAAATGACAATGGCTTTTTTTGCACTTAATTTTTTTGATTTAATAAGTTAAAAGGTTTAATTAAAAGGAGGCGGATATTACTTATTATACGGTTTTAATTAAAAAGAGCATGAAGAAGATGAAAACCGGGGCATTTTTCCGGCTATCATCTCAAATTTTAAAAGAAAGAAGGAGTAAGGTATGAAGAAAAAATTAGTAGCACTTGGTCTTATTGCAGTCATGGGCGCATCTTTGCTGGCAGGCTGCGGTTCCGGTTCAGGAAATAAGAGCACTGAGGCAGCAACAGAACCAGCCGGTACAGAAGCAGCAGGCGAGACAGCCGGTACAGAAGCGGCAGGCGAAACGGAAGCAGCAGCTTCCGGCGAAGTGATCGAGCTGAATTTCCCATGTATCTGGGTTGGTACAGACAGTAAAGCGGAAGTCTTTGGAAAAATGGTTGAAGGCTTTAATACCGAATATGCGGGAAAGTACCAGATTAAAATTGAAGAACAGACGGACTATGACCTGTACAGAGATAAGCTGAGAACTCAGATTTCTACGGGTACAACACCGGATATTTTCACACTGGATAGTTATGCGGATATGCAGTTGTTTGCTGAATCCGGTAATCTGATGGATCTGACAGATTTCCTTGCAGACAGCGAGATGAGCGGCCTTTTTGCAGAAGGTATGATCGAAGGCGCAAAGGTTGATGGTGTGAACTATGGATTCCCATATGAGAATGCTGTTGTTCCGATCATGTATAACATGAATCTCCTGAAACAGGTTGGCGTTGAAAGCGCACCGACAAGCTATGAGGAACTGTGGGATGTCTGTGAAAAACTGCAGGCTGAAGGCATTGCGCCGACAACACAGATGACAGCCAATAATGCATGGACATCCATGCTCTGGTATTCCTATGCCGTTGCAGCAGCAGGCGGTCCGGATGTTTATAAGAACGGTCTGGATGATCCGGCCTTTGTGAAAGCAGCAGAGATCATGCAGAAGATGTTTACATATACAACCTCAGACGCTGTTGGTGCGGACGCAACAGTTGTGAACGGCCATTTCTTCAATGAGCGTGCAGCTATTTATACAAACGGATCATGGATCCTTGGACGTATCAAAACTGAGGCAATTGAAGGCTTATATGATAATCTGGTTATTGCGCCGGGCTTAAGCCTTGACGGACAGAACGGTGGTGCTTATGTGACACAGGTTCAGGCTTATTTTGCAGCAGCAAAACAGGATGATCCTGCAAAAGAAGAAGCTGTTAAAGCATTCTTTAAGTATATCTGCGATCCGGACAGAGTCCTTGAACTTGCCAATTCATCAGGATCATTGTTCGCCATTAATATTGATTCTTCACAGATCACAGATCCGGTACAGGCTGAAATCGCAAAACAGTGCGCAGAAGCATCGTTTTTGATTGGTCATTTCCAGGGTATGAGTTCTACGGCCGTTACAACGGAATTCCCGGCAGCCCTTGAATCACTGGTACTTGGAGATATCACTCCGGAGGAATTTGTTGAGCAGTTGAAAGCGGCAGACGAATAAAAAAGAGTTTATAATTTGAAGTTTGAAGTTAAATGAGGAGAGGGGTTGCGGCTTAATTAGTTAAATTCAGGTTAAGCAGCAGCCCTTTTCAGATGTAAAGGAGGAAGTTTATGAGAGTAAACAGAGACGCAAAGATCGGTATAGTTGTATTTCTGCTTCCGGCTTTGATTTTATTTATTACCTTTTTCCTTTTTCCGATCTGTTATGTCGCCGTCATGAGTTTATTTGACTGGAATGGCATAACAAATGCAACGTTTATTGGTTTTGACAATTATAAAGACATTCTGACAGATAAGGTGTTTTTAAGAAGTGTCCGCAATAATATCATATGGGCGCTGGCCGCCGCCGGCATTCAGGTGCCGTTGGCTCTGGTCATGGCGCTGGTACTTTCAAAGAAGCCGAGGGGATGGAAATTTTTCAGAACCGTTTATTTCTTCCCACAGGTTATTTCAGGTATTGCCATCGCGTCCATGTGGTCGGCTGTATTTAACAGCGAATTTGGTGTGCTGAATGGATTTTTGCGGCTGGTCGGTCTTGACAGTCTGGCAAAAAACTGGCTGGGCGATCCAAAAACGGCTTTTCCGTGTGTATTGCTGTACGGATTGTTCTACATTGGTTATTATATGGTCATCATGATGGCCGGTATCACGGGTATAGATACGGAGTATTATGAGGCGGCCAGAATTGACGGCGCCAGCAGTCTCCAGCAGGATATCTATATTACCATACCGCTCATTAAGTATTCGGTCATGACGTGTACGACACTTGCGGCTGTCTTTGGACTCAGAACCTTTGAGCAGATTTTCTTCCTGACAAACGGCGGACCGGCCAACAGAACGAGCGTTGTTGTGCTCTACCTGTATAATCAGATGAAGAAAAATGATTATGGCGGGGCAAATGCGTCCAGCGTGATGCTGATTATCGTCGGAGCGCTTGTCATTGTCTGTATCAGGAAGTTGTTTACGTTGAAAAAGGATTAGGAAATGGAGGGATTTGATAATGGCTGGAAAAAGTGAAGGAAAAGTTATTCAGACAACGAAAACCTCCAAAGTGCTTGGTGGTATCATCCGTTGGGTATTGATCATATTTTTTGCGTTTTATACTTTGTTTCCGTTGATCTGGTTGTTTATAACATCTCTGAAAACGAATGCGGAATATTTCGCCAGTCCGTTTTCACTTCCGGCTGTGCCGCAGTTTCAGAATTATATCAATGCGATCACGCAGGCGAATCTGGGAAGGATGATCTTTAACTCCGTGACGGTTGCGGTGATCGCTACTCTGATCAATGTGCTGGCTGCCGCCATGGCTTCTTATGCGATCGCCCGGTTTAATTTTAAAGGGCGTGAATTGATATTTGCCTTATTTTCAGCGGGTATCATGGTGCCGCTGAACGCGATGATGGTGCCTTATTACACGATTTTCAGTAAGATTGGTTTGTTGGATTCGCTGAATTCACTGAGGATTCTTTACGCGGCGATCGGTATTCCGATTTCCACATTTATTATCCGCGGTTTTATGGATTCTTTCCCGATGGAAATCGAGGAGGCGGCTTATGTGGATGGCTGCGGTTTCTTTGGAAGATTCTTTAAAATCGTATTGCCTTTGACGAAAACAGGCCTTGTGACAGCGGCTACCTTCCAGTTTATTACCTGCTGGAATGAGTTTGTTTATGCCAATCTTTTGACTTCCGCACCGGAAAATAAAACGATCCAGATTGGTATCCGCTACTTTACCAATCAGTTTACAACAGATTATGTATCCATGTATGCGGCCATTGTTGTCGCGATTGTACCAAGTATTGTGATTTATATGTTATTCCAGGAACAGATTATTGCCGGTCTGACGGCGGGAGCGGTCAAAGGGTAATGAAAAACATATTGGGCTGCTGCAAATGCCCCGCCCTTTTAATAGTGGAGGATTTATAAATGGAACTTATACTGATTGAACAGGGTTTTATTATTCAGGAAGGTACGGCATGTCTGTTGGAATGCCGGCCGGGTCAGCCAATGCTTTATGCCGGATACGGCGAAGAAGATATTGATATGTACAGGGGCAATTTTAAGATTGAGGATTATCTGACGGAACGGTACCCGCTGGCCGTGACGGATATTCAGGAGACGGAGAATGGCTGTCAGGTGAATTTCTCCGATGTGATTCAGGCGGCAATCAAAACAGACAGTCATTTGTTGGATATTTCTTTTAAGAAACTGGATGCGCACGTGAACCGGTTCTGGCTGCGGATCCATGCAAAGAAGGATGAAAAATGCTATGGCTGCGGTGAACAGATGTCTTATTTTAATCTCAGGGGCCGCAAATTCCCGCTCTGGACATCGGAGCCGGGAGTCGGCAGAGATAAAACGACTTATCTGACCTGGCTGTGTGATGTGAATGACCGCAGCGGCGGTGATTATTATAATACTTATTTTCCGGAAGCAACCTATGTATCTTCGAGAAAATATTATCTGCACGCGGATTCAACCGCTTATGCCGTCTTCGACTTCCGCCATGATGATTTCCATGAGCTGCAGTTCTGGGATGTGCCGGCATCTGTGCGAATCGAGACAGCGGACAGTTTTGTAAAGCTGGCCGAAAAACTGACGGCATTGCTTGGGCGGCAGCCGGAACTGCCGGACTGGATCTATGACGGCGTTATCATCGGGCTTCAGGGCGGTACTGAAAGAATGATGGCTCTGACGAAAAAGACGTTGGATGCTGGTATCAAAGTGAACGGCGTCTGGTGTCAGGACTGGGAAGGCAAGCGGGTGACTTCTTTTGGCGACCGGCTGCAGTGGGACTGGCACTGGAATGAGAAACGGTATCCGGAATTGCCTGAAAAGATAAAAGAACTTGAAAAGGGAGGCATCCGTTTTCTTGGTTATATGAATCCTTATCTGGTCAATGACGGCGAGCAGTATAAGGAAGGGGCAGAGAAGGGTTATTTTGTACTGGATCAAAATGACGGGATCTATCAGATCGATTTTGGCGAATTTTACTGCGGCTGTGTTGATTTTACGAATCCGGATGCCTATAACTGGTTTAAAGAAATCATAAAAAACAAACTGATCGGATTCGGATTATCCGGATGGATGGCTGATTTTGGCGAATATCTGCCGACGGACTGTAAGCTGTATAACGGTGAGTCCCCGATGATTGAGCATAATCACTGGCCGGCACTGTGGGCGAAATGTAATTATGAGGCGGTGAAAGAAGCGGGCCGGCTTGGGGATGTTGTTTATTTCATGCGGGCCGGCGCCACAGGCAGCCAGAAATATTGTCCATTGCTTTGGACCGGTGATCAGTCGGTAGATTTTACGATCCATGATGGCCTGGCATCGGTGATACCGGCGGCTCTCAGCGCAGGTATCTGCGGCTGCGGTGTGACGCACAGTGACATTGGCGGCTATACATCCCTCTATGATAATGTCAGGACCAGGGAACTGTTTCTGCGCTGGGCGGATATGAATGTTTTTACGCCGGTGATGCGTACCCATGAGAGCAATCGTCCGGCAACGAATTTCCAGTATTATGACGATGAGGAGGCCATGCGGATCTTTGCCCGCCAGACGGATATCCATGTGGCATTAAAGCCGTATTTGAAACGTATGGTAAAGGAAAATGCTGAACGGGGTCTGCCGGTACAGCGGCCGCTGTTTATGCATTATGAGGATGATGCGGCCTGTTATGATATTCAGACATCTTATCTGCTTGGTGAGGATATGCTGGTGGCGCCGGTTTATCTGGAGGGACAGACAGAGCGGGAAGTGTATCTGCCGGATGATGTCTGGGTTGAGCTGTGGACGGGCAAAGAGTATGGGCAGGGTACCGTTGCAGCGGATGCGCCGATCGGTTATACGCCGGTGTTTTACAGAAAGAACGCCAAAGATCGTGCGTTGTTTGAAAAAATTGGCCGGACTTTTGGCAGACGCCAATAGCTGCTGTGAGAAAGACGGCGTCAGGGGTTAAGTTTGCTTTTGGCCGGAAAGATAAATATTAAAGAGAGGTTGAGTGAATATGTCAGATTTTCAGGTGGCTTATATTCCAATCGGTGTGCCGACATTTCATCTTGAGAGCGCACAGATTGAATTTGAGAAGTCGATTGCGATGATCCGGTCATTGACGGCGGATGGTGTGTATCCTGACCGGATGCTGCTGTCCATGGATGACCTGGGCGCTTTTTTGGATGGAATTCATCCGGATTTGATTATTTTGCAGAATATTACATTTGCAAATTCAGCATATGCCAGTGAGGTTTTGAAACGATTTACCTGTCCGGTGCTTCTCTGGACACTGAGGGAGCCGGTCATTGACGGCGGACGTCTGCGCCTGAATTCTTTAACAGGTGCTTATTCGGCGGCCAATACACTCATGGCGTTCAGAGATGGTAATTTTGAGTATATTTTTGGCTCGCCAACAGAACAGGAAGTCATTGACAAAGCGGATGCAGTCATTAAGGCAGCCCGGCTGAAGAAAGAACTGCGCAGCCTGAAGATGGTTTCCGTGGGTCACACGCCGCAGGGATTTGGTTTCGGGCGCGCTTTGGATATTGATATGCTCAGTGCTTTTGGCGTGACGCTGGATGCCATTGAGGCCAGAGAATTGATTGATATTGCGAAAAGCTATACCGATGAGGAAGTTGATGATGATCTGAAGGAAGCCGAAGCCTGTACAGTGGGCCTTGAGGCTACGCCGGAGAAGAATCGGAGAGATTTTGCGCGTCTTTGGAAAGCTTATAAAAATTACGTAACTGCCAACGGTATTGGCGCTTTATCGTCAAGATGCTGGCCGGATTTCTTTACGGCGTTCGGTACGCCGGTTTGTACGGTGCTGGCGATGCTCAATGATCTTGGCGTTGCCGCAGCCTGCGAGTCGGATGCCTATGGTGCGCTGTCCATGTATATGGGGCAGAAGCTGACGGGGCAGCCGGTGTTCTTTGGCGATCCGGTGTCTCTGGATGAGAAGGAAAATACCATTACATACTGGCATTGCGGGACAGCCGCCTGTTCATTGGCGCATCCGTCAACCGGTGCGAGAATTGATGTTCATTGCAACCGTAAGATCGGGCCTACGCTGGATTTTGGCTGTAAACCATGCGAAAAAGTGACGGTATTCCGTGTTGGCCGTAAGACGGACGGCAGTTTCCGTTTCTTTATCATGGGCGGAGAAGCCCTTGACAAGCCGAAACAGTTCAATGGCTGTTCGGTTGTGGTTAAGACAGAAGCACCTGCCAAAGAAGTGGTGACAAAGAGCGTACTGGCCGGATGGGAACCGCATTTTGTTGTGATATACGGGGATGTAAAGCATGAACTTGAAATTCTCGGTCACATGATGGGGATGGAAGTGTGCCGATATTAAATAAGCGTATCGAATTTTAGAAGAATACAGAAAAAATGGCTGTCGAATGCGGCAGCCGTTTTTAAATTACGTGATGGTTTTGAGGATTTTCTTTGGAATGCCGGGTGATTTTTATGCCGGAACAGTTGATTTGCCGATGCCCATAGCATATAATTATTTTAGGAGATTTTTGGAATAACAGAGATAAAATTGAGGAGGTACAACATGTCAGAATATGTAATCGCACTTGATCAGGGGACGACCAGTTCCAGATGTATTTTATTTGATCGTAAAGGGAACATGTGCAGTACGGCACAAAAAGAGTTTCCGCAGATCTTTCCGAATCCGGGATGGGTGGAGCATGATCCGATGGATATATGGCATTCTATTCATGAAACGATGATGGAAGCCATGGCAAAAATCGGCGCATCGGCATCGGATATCGCCGCCATCGGCATTACCAATCAGCGAGAGACAACGGTTGTGTGGGACAGGGAGACAGGAGAGCCGGTTTATCATGCGATCGTCTGGCAATGCAGGAGAACGTCAGGCATCATCGATCAGTTAAAGGAACAGGGCTATGAGGCATTTATCAGGAAAACAACGGGGCTGATCCCTGACGCGTATTTTTCCGGGACAAAGATCAAATGGATCCTGGATCATGTGGAAGGCGCCAGAGAAAAGGCGGAGGCCGGAAAGCTGCTGTTTGGCACCATTGATACATGGCTGATCTGGAACTTGTCCGGCGGAACTGTACATGTGACGGATTATACCAATGCGTCAAGAACGATGCTCTTTGATATTCATGAATTGCGTTGGAACAAACGATTGCTTGAATTGTTGGATATCCCGGAATCCATGCTGCCGGAAGTGAAGCCGTCCAGCTGCCTTTATGGCTATACAGATGAGGCTGTGACAGGCGGGCGTATTCCGATCGCGGGCGCGGCCGGTGACCAGCAGGCCGCATTATTCGGTCAGTGCTGTTTTGAATCGGGTACGGCGAAGAATACATATGGAACAGGTTGTTTTCTGCTGATGAATACAGGGCATGAGGCAGTTGAATCTAAAAACGGGCTGCTGACGACCATTGCGGCCAGTGTGGATGAGAATGTGGAATATGCGCTGGAGGGCAGCGTTTTTGTGGCCGGAGCGGCCATTCAGTGGCTGCGCGACAGCCTTCAGATGGTGGAAAAAGCTTCGGAATCGGAAGCCTATGCAGTCAGTGTGGAGGATACAGCCGGAGGCTATGTGGTGCCGGCTTTTACAGGACTTGGCGCCCCGTACTGGGACCAGTACGCCAGAGGGGCTGTGGTGGGTATCACCAGAGGCTTTACAAAAGCCCATTTTATCCGCGCAACATTGGAATCGCTGGCTTATCAGGTCTATGATATTTTGAAAGCCATGGAAAATGACGCGGGCATCACGCTGATGGATCTGCGTGTGGACGGCGGCGCCTGTGCCAATAATTTCCTGATGCAGTTCCAGTCCGATTTGCTGGACCGGAAAGTGCTGCGGCCGGAATGTATCGAGACAACGGCCCTTGGCGCGGCCTATCTGGCCGGACTGGCTGTCGGTTACTGGCAGAGCAAGGAAGAAATCCGTGAAAACTGGGCACTGTCAAGAACGTTCGAACCGGCGATGGCAGAAGAAAAACGTGAGAAATTACTAAAAGGCTGGCATAAAGCGGTCAAATGCGCCTTTGGATGGGAAGAAAAGTAGATACATAAGCATATCCTGCGGAATCCAGTTTTACAGCATGTGATATGATACCCCTTAGGTAGACAAGATAAATAAAGTCTACTTAAGGGGGCTTTTTGTTTAAGCCTGTTTATTTTGGATATCATGGGATTTCAGGTCAGTTGATGTCAATTTTTGCGATATTTTGTGATTGAGTTTTTGACTAAAAAGTTTGATTTATGTATGAGAATTTGAGATAATAGTGAATGATGACAGGAGATATCGAATGATTGGAGAAAAGATATGATTAAAGATGTTATGGCTGCAAATGCAGAGGTGTCTGCGAATAGCCGTGAAATAGATTTACTGCATAAGTATTTTCCATCGTATTTTGCGGAAGATGGTAAATTTGATTTTGAACGGTTTAAGAGCCATTTAGGCGATCAGATAACGATGGATGGCTATGAAGGATATGAATTAAAATTTCTTGGGAAAAATTATGCCCGATTGCTCGCCTCTATGGATACAACGACAGTTATTGTGCCGGATGAAATGCATAATGTGAAACCGGAGAATAAGGATAGTCGAAATATTTATATTAGCGGAGATAACCTGGATGCATTAAAGCATTTGTTGAAATCGTATGATAATAAGATTAAGTTTATATATATTGACCCGCCATATAATACGGGAAGTGATGATTTTATATATAGAGATAATTTTGAATTTAAACCGGATGATCTGGCGGATAGACTGAGTATAGATGAAAGTCAGGCACAGAGAATTTTAGATTTGACCAAACGTGGTTCGGCATCACATTCAGCCTGGATGATGTTTATGTATCCAAGATTACAACTGGCCCGCGATTTGATGAAAGATGATGGCGTGATTTTTATATCAATTGATGAGAATGAAATCGGGGATCTTCTGCTGATGTGTAATGACATATTTGGCGAGGAAAATCAAATTGCGCAGTTGGTCTGGCAGAAAAGACATGGCGGCGGCAATGATTCTTTTTTTGTTGCGGTAGATCATGAGTATATTCTTGTGTATGCCCGTAATGCTTCTTATGAGATCCATAAAAAGAAATGGCGGATTCCTTATAATGATGATTATTTAAAAAGATATTCGGAAACTGATGAGAATGGACGCAAATATTATTGGGATACCCTTGCCAGAGATGGATTGAAAAATCCAATCAATGTGAATATAGAGGCGCCGGATGGTTCGATGATTACAATTAATTCACAGAAATCACAGAAAACGGTTGATCATGAAATAAAAGAAGGTTTGATACGAATTGTGCCGGGAAATGGCGGGTGGATGGTCCATCATCGTGTCTATCAACCGGAGGGGCGGGTTTTGAGATCTATACTTGCAGATGCCGGTACAAATACGGATTCCAGTAATGAAATAGAGAGTTACTTTGGCTTTAATATTTTTGAATATAGTAAACCGGTTCAGTTAATCGAACAATTAATGGAATTAGTGCCCTTTGAGGAAAATGATATAGTGATGGACTTTTTCTGCGGCTCGGGTACAACAGGCGATGCGGTGTTGAGAAATAATGATTATCAGAAATTACAGTATATAATGGTACAATTACCGGAGGATCTGGATAAGCAATATCATTTATTAAAAGGTGAGAAAAAGGAAAAAATGGGGCGTACAATTCAGATGCTTGATTCGTTGGGTCGACCACATACACTTGATCAGATAGGAATTGAGCGCTTGCAAAGGGCTGCAGAAAGAATAAAGGCCGAGAGGGCTGCAGAGTCAACGATGGATCTTGGATTTAAGCATTATACGCTGGCAGAACCAACTGGCGATGTGCTGGATAAGCTTGAAGATTTCCGTTTGGATGACAATGAGGCACTCTTTGTTACAAATACTGTTTATGAAAGTTTCGGAAAGGCGACAATATTGATGACCTGGCTTGTTCGCGATGGATACGGCTTTCATGCAGAGGTGCAGGAAATAGATTTTGCAGGATATAAAGGTTATTACATAGAGAAACATTTGTATCTTATTGAACGCCAATTATCAAATGAATCGATTGAGGCAATCACAGGCAAATATGAATCGGATGGAAGATTTAATCCTGAAAACGTGGTACTGTTTGGGTATAATTTTACATGGATGGAATTAGATACATTGAAAATTAACTTAAAAAGACTGGATAAGGTTAAACATTTGCATATAAATTTTGATATTCGTTTTTGATCAGGAGGGAAAAATGGAACTTATTCTCCAACAGGGGCTGCCTCATCAGCAAAAAGCGGTTGATGCTATATGTGACGTTTTTGACAAGGTAAATATAGATCCTCCTGCACAATATTATGAAAATCCAGGCGTGGATCTCGGTGATTCAAGACTGATAAAAAATATAAGGAATGTTCAAAAGAAAATTCCGTCAGAATATATAGATAATCAGCCAATTGGTACTTGCATAAAGCTTGATATAAAAATGGAGACGGGGACAGGGAAAACGTATGTGTATACAAATACAATGCATGAACTGCATCGCAGGTATGGTATTAACAAATTTGTTATTGTCGTGCCGTCTCTTAGCATAAAGGCAGGAACCTCACAGTTCTTAAAGGATACTTATGTCCGGAGACATTTTCATGACACCTGTAATTTTGGTGATGATATAGAGTTGAATGTTCTGGAAACATTCAAGAGTAAAAAGAAAGGACGTACCTTTTTCCCGAGAGCTGTTACGGAATTTGTCAGGGGGTCTTGCCAAAACACAAAGAAAATATATGTATTACTGATGAATATGCAGCTGCTGACAAGTGCCAGAATATTGACAAGGGATGACTATGATTACGGTGTAGAAGGTTTTTCCTGCCCTTTGGATGCGATTTCTGCAACACATCCTTTTGTGTTTATAGATGAACCGCATAGATTCTCGCGTAATCAAAAAGCCTATAGAATGATAGATGAAGGCATTCGTCCACAGTGCCTTGTACGATTTGGTGCAACTTTTCCGGATAAGGTAATTGGACGGGGAAAAAGTAAAACGATTGTCAAAGACTATCAAAATCTTTTATATGATCTGAATGCCTGTGAGTCTTTTAATCAAAATCTGATTAAAGGCGTGGCAAAAGAACATTTGGAGCCGGTTTCAAAAAGAAATGAGAAAGTCAGAATCCTTTCTATTGATAGCCGGGAATCTGTGACACTGCAATATAAAAACAGCAGTGGTGTAAAAAGATATTTGCTAAAAACAGGAGAGCCTCTATCTAAAGTAAGTCCTGAGTTTAAAGGTATTACAGTTTCGGCAATTGATAAAGCAACGGTAGAGTTCTCGAATGGCGTTATTAAAACGGCAGGTGAGGAAATTGACGTTGATATCTATATGACATCGTATCAGGAGCAAATGCTTCGTCTGGCATTGGAGCGTCATTTTCAGACGGAACGTGAAAATTTCAGCAGACGCACATATAAAATCAAAACGCTCGCCTTGTTTTTTATTGATGATATTACATCTTATCGGGTGAGCAGGAATGGGAAAATGCCGTATCTTTTAGTGGCGTTTGAAAATTTGTTAAAAGAAAAAATGGAAGCTGTGCTGGAAGAACTGGATGATCATGAAGCCGGGTACAGAGCATATCTTGAAGCGAGCCTTGCTGATATTTCAGCATGTCATGCAGGATATTTTTCTCAGGATAATAGTGATTCAGATGAGAATATTGCAAAAGAAGTGGATGTTATTTTACATGGAAAAAAAGAACTGCTTGCTTTCTATAAATCTGATGGCAGTTATAATACATTACGTTTTCTTTTTTCTAAGTGGACACTAAAAGAGGGCTGGGATAATCCGAATGTTTTTACGATTGCGAAACTGCGTTCCAGTGGCAGTGAGAATAGTAAGATGCAGGAGGTTGGACGCGGACTACGTTTGCCGGTAGATGAGAATGGGAATCGTATTTCTGATGAAGAATTCCAGTTAAATTATATTGTTGATTTTACGGAGGCTGATTTTGCACAGCGTCTGGTGGATCAAATTAACGGAGAGATGCCGCAGACATCTTCAATTAGTCAGGAGCGCCTTTTACAAATATCAAAAGAACGAAGAATCAGTGTCGATGAATTGTTTGATGAACTGTATCAAAAACGCTATATTGATTGGCGATTAAATGTTCGACCTGAAACCAAAATGGCATTTTTTGAAGAATATCCTGAGTTTGCTTCAGGAGTTTCCAGGGGTAAAATCAGAGACCGGAATAAGGAAAAGAGTGAAAATATTCGGATTCGTGAAGACGTCTATCATAAAATCAGTGATTTATGGCAGTCAATGAATCAGCGTTTTTTATTGTTTTATGATGTGGATTTAGATAAAAATATGGTTGATGTTGTACTTTCAATTCTGGAAAGACCGGGTGTTTTTACAGATGTTGTATTGACTAGCGAAAGGGCAAAGGTTCAAAGCGATGGGACTCATATGAGTGTACTCAGAGAGACAGGAATCCAGTATATTATTTCTAAACCGATACCT
This sequence comes from uncultured Coprococcus sp., assembly GCA_964447245.1. Classification (GTDB taxonomy): domain Bacteria; phylum Bacillota; class Clostridia; order Lachnospirales; family Lachnospiraceae; genus Coprococcus_A. Next base: position 37,382 of record CAYURX010000002.1, read on the forward strand.
TATGGGGAATTTTTAAAACGGATTATGCGCACGACGAATTTGCCTGTTGCAGTTTTACATAAGGGTATTTGTTTGTATGCAAAGAGATATGGCAATATAGAAAAAGGCCGGTTTAATGAAAGTTCTGCAGCAGCATTTTGCGTTGAGTTTCAGGATTGGAAAAATGAAAATTTAAGCAGGCATTGCAGGTATGTAAAATGTGAGCGCAAGTCTGGTGAAACCGCGTTGACATATGCTGACGGGAGCCCGAAAGCGGAGATTTCAAGAGGACGCATCGGCATTAAATCCGAACCGGGAACTCCGGGTAACAGATATCTTTATGATACTTTGGCTTATGATTCTCCGATTGAGAAAGAAAATATAGTGACAAATAGTGACAAGGTCATTGCATACGGGAAGATACCGCGCAATAGTGTTGCTATTCCGACTGTTACTGGAGGTATGTATAGTCCTGATTTTATGTATATTGTAAAAGATGAGTCGCAGAGCAAAGAAGAAAAAGTGGGATTAATTCTTGAGACAAAGGGGGTTGAGAACCACTCGGAACTTCGAGGAACAGAAATAGCGAAGATTGAATGCGCCTATGTGTTTTTTAAGACCCTTTCTAATGCCGGATGTCATATCCATTTTAAAACGCAATTTAATGATAGAAAGATAGAACAGATAATAGAAGATATTTTACGAGAGATATCAGGGTGATGTTAAATTTGAACTCAAAAGGTGCGATTTGTTGATTTTTAACACCAATATTGATATAATAATCAAAAACGGAAGCGTATAATATGGCGCAAGCAACACGCAGCGTTCGATATTTAGCAGAAGATTTTACAGCAAATGTAAGGGGAACGAAATGTGAAACAGGCAATAAAATTATACATATGGTGCGCGGTCATTTGGATGACGGCAGCGGTTCTTTGCCTGTGTGCCGTTCCTGGCCTGAATGTCAGGGCGGCGCAGGCAGAGACGCGGACTATCCGGATTCCCTGTGGGATCAATGATCTGTTTTACCTGGATGAAAAACGGTAAACCTGCAGGTTATTGCGCAGACTATATCGATGAACTGGCCCAGATCAACAACTGGACCTATGAGTACGTCAACTGCACCTGATACGGTGCTGCTGTCCGTATTGGATGCTTCGCCTTTTTATTTCACCGTCAGGGAGGGCAATACAGCACTTCTCAATGAGTTAAACCGTGGGATGCAGACATTGCTTACCGCCGAGCCGGAACTGGTGGCCGAGACCGCCCGGCAATGCCTTGTGGGCGACAATGCCAGCGCGATGGCGCTGACTGACGAGGAGCGTGCCTTTGCTGCTTTAGATCCGGAGCGGCATCTATGTGAAGCTTCTGGAGAGCCTCCGGGAGGATTTCGGTCTGAATCTGACCCTGCGTCCAATCAGCCGCTCCCAGGACTGGAAGGAACTGCTGAAAAGCGGAGAGCTGGATTTCTACGTTGGCGCTTCAGAAAATTTTGTCCGTCAGGACGGTGAACTATGCGCCACCAACGCGATCCTGGAATATGAGAATATACTCATTATGCAGCGAAGCTGTGTGTTTGATTCACTGGATACTCCTGTGATCGCATTGACCCATGGACGCTCTTACTGGACGAAATCTCTGCCGGAACTTTTGCACACGAATATTGAGGTTCAATACTATACCAACGCGCGGCAATGCCTGCTGGCCGTAGCCAACGGTGATGCCGACGCAACGCTGATCAACAATCTGGAGTTTAACTATCAATCAAAAAATGACCGTTTTGCCAATCTGATCCAGTGGCAGGATTTTCAATTTCCTTCCAAAGTGGGTCTGGTGTCGAGGATAACGGCATCGGCATGTCTGAGGAGTATCTGACGCATATTTTTGAGCCGTTCAGCCGGGCGGAGGATCTGCGTACCAGCAAGATACAGGGGACAGGTCTGGGTATGGCCATTGCCCAGAATATCGTCCATCTGATGAACGGCAGCATCACTGTGGAAAGTGAGCTGGGTAAAGGTTCTAAATTCACCGTGACCATTTTCCTGAGACTCCAGGATGCGCGGGATGTTGATACGTCAGAATTGGCGGATCTTTCGGTGCTGGTAGTGGATGATGATGACTGTGCCTGTGAGTCCCTCTGCACCATGCTTGATGAGATCGGAATGCGCAGTGAAGGCTACACCTCCGGTCAGGATGCCGTTGCAGCGGTTGAGCGCGCGATGAATACGGCGCTCCCGTTTTACGCTGCCATTCTGGACTGGAAAATGCCCGGCATGGACGGTCTGGACACCGTGTACTTCTGGTTGAAGACAATGAACTGAACCGGGAAATTGCGCGGGAGGTCCTGGAGATGGCCGGGCTTACCGTTGAGGAGGCCCAAAACGGTCAGATCGCCGTGGATCTGTTCTCTGCCTCCACGGCCGGCTATTACAGTCTGATCCTGATGGACATTCAAATGCCTGTCATGAACGGCTATGATGCTGCTGCGGCCATTCGTGCGCTGAAACATCCGGATGCGATGCGGATCCCGATCCTTGCGATGACGGCCAATGCTTTTGTAGAGGACATTCAGGCCGCCAGGGCCGCCGGTATGAACGAACATCTGGCTAAACCTATCGATTTTGAGGCACTCGCCTCGGCTCTGAAAAAATATCTGTGAAACACTTTGGGGCTGTTTCAATCGGCAATTTGCATTTTGAGACGGCCCCTGATTTGAAGCAAACGTTTTCGTTAATGGAAATTGAAACTCCCCTCTGTGAAGTGATATGCTTACCATATTTCATTCACAGGGGGGATTTTTATGGTTATTATCTTTTTTGCGGTGAGTCTGCTGGCTTCCATCGTTGGTTCGATCTGCGGCATTGGCGGAGGTGTGATCATCAAGCCGGTGCTGGATGCGGCCAACATCATGAGTGTATCATGTATCAGTTTTTTGTCCGGATGTACGGTTTTTGCCATGTCGATCGTGTCGGTTTACAAGAACCTGCGGGCCGGAGGACGCAAACTGAACGTGCGCATAGCGACTTTGCTGGCCGTGGGAGCTGCAGTGGGCGGCATCAGCGGCAAGCTGATGTTTCAGTCACTGAAAGCGGCTGTTGGAAATGAGAATTTTGTGGGGATGGTGCAGGCCATCGTGTTGATCGGGGTGACAGGTGCAACGTTTGTCTATACTTTATTCAAGGATAAAATCAAAACCCGTTCCTATGAGAATGCATTGCTGTGTCTGGTGATCGGCCTGCTGCTTGGCATCATGTCCAGTTTTCTCGGCATTGGCGGCGGCCCGATCAATCTGGTGGTGCTCGGATTTTTCTTTTCCATGGCAACAAAAGACGCGGCGCTGGCGTCGTTGTACATTATTATGTTTTCCCAGGCGACAAGCCTGGCGCAGACCGTATTTACCGGTTCCATACCGGATGTTCAGTTATCTTATCTGGTAATGATGGTACTCGGCGGGATCCTTGGCGGAACCGCAGGCAGCAAGATCAATAAAAAGATTGATGAAAACAGGGTCAATCAGTTGTTTATGGTATTAATGTTTATCATCATCATTATTAATGTTTATAATACCTGGAAATTTGCAATGGCTTTATGAAAAACCCTATAAAAGCAATCGTTTGCATTCACAAAAGAGAAGACTGGAGGCGAAAAATGGCCTTTAATCTTCTCTTTTGTTGCTTTTCTTTGCAGAAATTGGAGGTCTTCGGAATGCAGACGGTCTGAAATCATTATGATATGGACAGGTTGCATAAACTTGATGGAAATATTTGGACAAAAAGCAAGAAAACGTTTGGGTAAACTTGTCTTTTTTTGCAGAATTCCATGTGATAAGATGAGTGCAAGAAAACAAAGTGCTAAAAACTATTTGAAATACAATGGATAATTGCAACTGTAAAATATAAAGAGTGCACAAACAGGGAGGCAGGGAATATGGCAGATAATCTATTGATCGTACATGGCGGCGGCCCGACACCGGTGATCAATGCATCATTGTATGGCGTGATCAGAGAGGCAAAAGCGAGCGGAGCTATTGATAAGGTTTATGGCGCCATCGGCGGAACAGGTGCGGTGCTCGAAGAAAGGTTTCTGGATCTGACGGCATTTTCAGATGAAAAATTGAAATTATTGCTGCATACGCCTGCATCGGCCATTGGATCTTCCAGATATCCCCTCTATGCAGAGGATTACAGGAAGATGGTTGAAATTTTCAAAAAACATGATATACGCTATGTTCTGCTCAATGGCGGCAACGGTACGATGGATGCCTGCGGACATATTTGCGAGGTATGCAGGGACGAAGGCATCCGGGTGGCCGGAATACCGAAAACGATTGATAATGATATCGCCCTTTCGGATCATGTGCCGGGCTATGGCAGCGCAGCCAGATATCTGGCGGTGACGACACAGGAAGTTGGCGAGGATGTCAAATCGATGCCGATCCATGTCTGTGTGCTGGAATCTATGGGAAGGAACGCGGGATGGATCACGGCGGCCTCAGCACTGGCCAGACGTAAAAAAGGCGATGCGCCGCATCTGATCTATGTACCGGAACGGCCGTTTCATGAAGATGAATTTCTTGAGGATGTGAAAAGGATTTATGATGAAAAGGGCGGCGTAGTGGTTGTTGCCAGTGAGGGGCTGAGAAATGAAAAAGGAGAATCCATTGTGCCGCCGATTTTTAAAACGGACAGAGCCATCTATTATGGGGATGTCAGCGCTTATCTGGCTGAACTGGTGATTAAAAAACTGGGGATCAAGGCCAGAAGCGAGAAGCCGGGGATCTGCGGCCGGGCATCCGTTGCCCTGCAGTCACCGGTTGACCGGGAAGAAGCCGTTCTGGCCGGCCGGCTGGCCGTCAGAGCCGTACTGAACGGAAAGAGCGGCGTGATGGTGGCTTTTAACCGGACGGAGGGTGAGACCTATGGTATTGAGCCGGTGCTTGTGCCGCTGAAGGATGTCATGTTATTTGAGCGGACACTGCCGGATCATTATATCAATGAGCGGGGCAACGACATCACCGATGAATTTGTCAGATGGTGCGAGCCGCTGATTGGGGAGCCGCTGCCGGAATTCCTGAATTTCAGAGATTATATTTAAAAGAAATACATCATCTATATGCAAGATATCGATCAAACAGGGAGGGGTACAAGTGAAACATATCTATTTGAATTTGAAAAGATTTGATATTCCGGTGGCCATGGGCGGCGTGAACAGAATTGCGCCCATGACGGAATGGGGACCGTTTATCATCAGCCGGACGCAGGATGGGCTTAACGCCTATGATCCAAAGGAAGTCGAATTTGCCATGTTTATGCCGGAGGCGCATCTGCTTGGCGCGGTGGCCGCAAGGAAAGAAGGCAGCCCATTGAAGATCGGATGCCAGGGTATTCACCGGGAGGATACGGCTGTGGGCGGTAACTTCGGTGCATTTACGACGAACCGGACAGGCAATGCCATGAAAGCCGTCGGTTGTGACGCGGTGCTGATCGGTCACTGTGAGGAAAGAAAAGATAAGCTTGGCATTATGGCTGAGGCCGGATGCGGGGATACAGCAGGGGTCAACCGGATTTTAAATAAGGAAATCAAGGCAGCCATTGCAGCCGGACTGGACGTTTTGTACTGTATCGGAGAAAATGGAGAGGAACAGGCGAGATGGCAGGAGGTTTTACGGGAACAGCTTCTGACGGGGCTTGACGGCGTTGATTTAAGTCATGTGACCATTGCCTATGAGCCGGTTTGGGCCATCGGACCCGGAAAGATTCCGCCGGACGCAGATTATATCCGCATGATCGCCGCTTACATCAAGTCGGTCGTTTGCGGTGTGGATGTGGTTTACGGCGGCGGTCTGAAGAAAGACAACGCAAAAATGCTGGCCTCTGTGGAGGAAATTGACGGCGGCCTGATCGCTTTGACGAGATTTTCCGGTGAAATTGGATTTTATCCGGATGAATATCTGGAAATTATTGGAACATATCTGGGACACAACGAGTTTACATAAAGGAACTAATTAACAAAGCATATGAAATGGAGGTTTAAAGAATGGGCAAGAAGAATAAGGGCGCTGATTTTGTCGGAAAAATTCCGAAAGGTGTCTGGCTGCTGATTTCGCTGGTCGTTGCTCTGGTTGTATGGTATATTCTGTCGATTATTCCGAGTACGTCCAGATGTTTTCCGAACGCAGTCAAGGTCGTTGGTTCCATATCAACAATGGTGGAGAGAGGGTTACTGTTAAAGGATATCGGAAGCAGTTTGATTTCCGTATTACTTGGTTTCCTGATCGGTTTTGTGACGGCTGTGCCGGTCGCTTTCCTGATGGCCTGGTACCGTCCGGTAAGATTCATTATCGAACCATGGATCCAGTTTATCAGAAATATCCCGCCACTGGCTTATGTGCCGTTGGTTGTGATCGGTGTTGGTGTCGGCCGTACGCCGCAGGTCATCGTTATCTGGCTGGCGACATTCCTGACAATGACCGTTACGATTTTCCAGGGCGTTATCAATGTGGATGAAACATTGATCAAAGCGGCAAGAGTATTGGGAGCAAAGGACTCTGACCTGTTTGTCAAAGTTATTTTCCCTGCAACGACACCGTTCATCATTACAGCGATCCGCCTTGGTATTTCAACGGCGCTGACAACATTGATCGCGGCAGAGTCCACAGGCGCGATCGCAGGTCTTGGAATGCGTATCAAAGCATTGTCAAACTCTTATGAAACAACGCCAATGCTTCTCTACATTATAATTATCGGTATTATTGGTATGCTGGCAGAGAAGATTCTTAAATATTTTGAAAGGAAGTTAACGGGATGGCAGGAAAAGAGGGAAATATAAAAGTCAGTATTCGTAATGTCGTCAAGAAGTACGACACCAGAAACGGCGAGATGATTGCCTTAAACGGCGCCAATCTCGATATTATGGAAAATGAATTTATCTGTGTCATCGGTCCGTCCGGCTGCGGCAAGTCAACACTTTTGAATATTATTGCCGGACTTTTGGAACCGACCTCCGGTGAAGTCATTGTGGACGGCAACAAGGTCCAGGGAACAGGTGTGGACAGAGGCGTTGTATTCCAGCAGTACGCGCTTTTTCCATGGCTGACAGTGAAGAAAAATGTTCAGTTCGGACTGAAACTTCAGGGGAAGCCGCAGGCTGAGATGGATGCCATTGCGGAAAAGTATATCAAAATGGTAGGCCTTGAGAAGTTCACGGATTCCTATCCAAAGGAATTGTCCGGCGGTATGAAGCAGAGGGTGGCCATCGCCAGGGCTTATGCCGTTAATCCGTCCGTTCTGCTGATGGATGAACCGTTCGGCGCGCTGGATGCCCAGACAAGAACCCAGCTTCAGACAGAACTTTTAAAGACATGGCAGGAAGAAAACAAAACATGTTTCTTTGTGACCCATGATATTGAGGAGGCGATCGTGCTGGCCTCACGGGTTGTGATCATGAGTGCCCGTCCGGGACGGATCAAAGAGATTATTGATATTGATATTCCGCATCCGAGAGATCAGGCAACGAAGATGAGCCCGCGATTTATCGAACTGAAAAATTATATCTGGAGTCAGGTTTACCAGGAATATCTGGCAGTCAGAAAGTAAAAGTCAGAAAGTAAAATTGTACTCGATAATGCAGCAGTGGTCCGGCCCGACTGGATCATTAGCCGGACTGCTGTGAATTTATGAATATATTAAAAGGAGATTAAAGAGTATGAAAAAACGTATTATGGCAGTAGCACTTACTGCAGCAATGATTTTAGGCACATTGACAGCATGCGGCGGTTCAGGCGGTGAGACAAAGGCACCTGAGACAGAAGGCGCCCAGACAGAGGCAGCAACAGAAGGCGGAGAAACGGAAGCACAGACTGAAGCAGCAGAAGGTGGCGAGTTACAGCATGTCAATGTGGCCTTCATGGCAAACTACGCATCCCTCTGGGAAGTTGCAACAGCCATCAACAAAGGCTATTTTGAAGAAGAAGGTCTTGAGGTACAGTTGTATATGTTCCAGGATGGACCGACAGAAATTGCATCGATGGAATCCGGTTCTATTGACCTTGCTTATATTGGACCTGGCGCTCATAAACTTTGCATCAAAGGTCAGGCAGATATTTTCTGCTTCTCCCACCTTGGAAACGCAGACTGTGTCATGGGTCTGAAATCCCATGGCGTCAACTCTCTTGAAGATCTGGCTGGCAAGAAGGTTGCTTACGCATCCGGTACATCTTCAGAGACGATCCTCGTAAGAGCTTTGGATTCTGTTGGTCTGACACTGGATGATATCGAAGCTTACGATATGGAAGTCAGCAATATGGTAAGTGCAATGGTATCCGGTTCCATTGATGCCTGTGCGCCATGGTCCCCAAGTTCAGCAACGATCGCCGCTGAGATGGGTGATGATGTTCAGACATTCTGTACCAATACATCCTTCTCCGATATTGCTGCAGACTGCGCAAGCTGGATCTGCATGCCAGGTTATGTTGATGAGAACAAAGATACACTTGTAAAATTCACAAGAGCGCTTTACAAAGCCATGGATTTCGGTTCAAATCCAGATAATTATGAAGAAGTTGCCGGTTATGTTGCCAAAGAATGCGGTACAGATCTTGAAAGTGCCATGAATCAGACCGGTGACGGCGCATGGCTGAACAGCGAACAGCTTTTAGGCTACGTTGCAGACGGTACGATCAAAGGTTATTATGAAGTACAGCAGCAGAACTTCATCGCATCCGGTGACGTTGAGTCCGAAGTGCCTGTCGAAGATTACGTATTATTTGATGTAATGGAGGAAGCAGGTCAATAATCATTTGACGATAAAGGGGGCCGCATTTTATTTTTCAGATGGAATAAATGAATGCAGCCCCCTTTTTGATAATCAAAATAATTTCTGGAGGTAGAACATGAGACTTGAATTTGAATATGGACACGGTACGATGCCGGCCCAATTGCCGGATAATACGGATATATTTATTCCGGGTGAAACGGTGAAAGATCCGGCCTGTATTCCGGAAGATCAACTGGAAGCGGCCTATCTTGAGAGCCTGGCCCATCCGATCGGTATGCCGACGCTGTCAAAGCTGGCGCACAAAGGCACGACAGTGACGATCATTGTTCCGGACCGTGTCAAAGGCGGAGAGCAGCCGACCAGCCACAGAAAATTAAGTATTCACTATATTTTGAATGAATTATATGCAGCAGGTGTTGAGAAAAAAGATATTCTGTTTATTATTTCCAATGGCCTTCATCCGAGAAGCACAGCCGCTGACGCAAAAGCGTTATTCGGACCTGAATTGTTTGACGCATTCTGGCATTCCGGCCAGATCATCAGCCATGACAGCGAGGATCAGGAACATATGGTGAACCTTGGCGTGACGCGCCGCGGCGATCCGGTTTATATGAACAAATATGTCTTCGACTGTGATCTGCCGATCCTGATCGGTCATGTGCAGGGCAATCCGTACGGCGGTTATTCAGGTGGCTACAAGCACAGCGCAACGGGCATCACTAACTGGAGAAGTATTGCCAGCCATCATGTGCCGTCTGTGATGCATAGAAATGATTTTACGCCGGTCAACGGCGGCAGTCTGATGCGCAGTAAATTTGATGAGATCAGTATGCATATGGAAGAAAAAATGGGACATCCGTTCTTCTGCTGTGATGCCGTGCTTGATACAGCTTCCAGACAGATCGCCATTTTTTCCGGTTATGCCAGGGAAATGATGCCTGTGAGCTGGAAGATTGCCGATCAGAGAACCTATGTCCACTGGGCTGAGAAAAAATACGATGTCCTTGTGTTTGGCATGCCGCAGAAATTTCATTATGGCGACGGCATGGGAACCAACCCGATCATGATGATGCAGGCGCTCAGCGCCCAGGTGCTTCGTTTCAAACGTGTCATGAGCGACAACTGTGTCATTATCTGTTCATCCCTGTGCAATGGTTTCTTCCATGATGAGAAATGGCCTTATCTGAGGGAGGTTTATGAACTGTTCCAGCATGATTACATGAATACACTGCCGGATATGGACAGATACGGTGAATACTTTGCCACAAATGAGGAATATATCAGAAAATATCGCTTTACCAATGCCTTCCATCCGTTCCACGGTTTCAGCATGATGTCCTGCGGACATATTGCGGAGATGAACACAAGCGCCATCTACATTGTCGGCGCTCAGGAACCGGGTTATGCGCGGGGCATGGGATTGAAGACCCGCGCGAGCTTTGAGGAAGCCCTTGAAGACGCGAAGAAAAAGTATGTTGGTGAGAATCCGAATATTCTGGCGCTGCCGCTGACATTTAAAAAGGCAGCGGTGCACCTGTGCATGAAGAACCCTGAAGATGACTGTATGGACGCCTATGGCCATCGCCACTGATATTTAGGAGCGGTTAAATGTTAGCGTTTAAGTTATATGATCAGAATGAGGAACGCAGACGGCGGTATGAGGCCATGCTTTTGCAGTATCAGTCGGTGCCGTCGGAGATTGAGAGTAAAGAAAAACTGGAACTCTACCAGGAGTCTCTTGGCTGGCTGAATGTGCGGGAGTGGGCGGATCAAAAGACGCTTGCTGAGCTGAAGGCCATTGCCCGTGGAGTACGTGCCCATGCGGATGTATTTGTGCTGATCGGAGTGGGCGGTTCCAACAACGCCGCCCGTTCTGTCATAGAGGCTTTTCCGGGAACAGATGGCCCAGAGATCGTCTATGCGGGAAATACCCTGTCGCCATGGGCCATGCGTCAGATGATGGATAAGATTCGGGGAAAATCCGTCTATATTGACTGTATTGCCAAGAATTTTCAGACATTGGAGCCGGGGTCATCTTTCCGTGTGCTTCGAGAGTATCTCTATGAGGTCTATGGAGAGCAGGCGGCCGGACGTATTATTGCCACAGGTTCCAGAAACAGTCTGCTGGAGGATATCTGCCGTCAGCACGGCTATACCTTTGTGGAATTTCCTCAGAATGTGGGCGGACGCTATACGGCTGTTACGGCGGTCGGTCTGCTGCCGATGGCGGTGGCCGGTATTGATATTGACGCAGTGGCGGCGGGCGCCATGGAAATGGCGGAGAATCTGAAGCAGAACAAAGGCATGTCCCAGACGGCCTGTCAATATGCGGCAGCCAGAAATTTCTACTACAGGGAAGGCTATAAAGTTGAGATGCTGGCTTCCTTTGAACCGCAATTTCACTGGTTTTACAAATGGTGGACGCAATTATTCGCGGAAAGCGAGGGCAAGGAGGACAAGGGACTTTATCCGGTCAGCGGGGAGTTCTCAGAAGAACTCCATTCTGTCGGACAGTTCCTTCAGGAAGGCACGCCGGTGATTTTTGAAACATTTTTGCATGTCCGGCATCCGGACAGTACGTTTATCATTCATCCGGACATGCGGCTGTATGACGCGTTTGATTATCTGAACGGCAAAGATTTCAGAGACATCAATGAGGCGGCCTATGAGGCAACTCTGAAAGCCCACAACGAAAAGATGCCGTGCATGGTGCTTGATATTGAGACCATCACGCCGTATACGTTCGGCCAGTTATTTTATTTCTTTATGTATACATGCTATGTGTCAGCAACGATACTCGGTGTGAATCCGTTTGACCAGAACGGTGTCGAAGCCTATAAAGAGCGGATGTTTACGGCTCTTGGCAAATAGGCTGTAGTTGTAACTATTCAGCCTTCCAATTTTTGACCATAATTTCTGTCAGCCATCACCGCGAAACCCGTTCCCACTCCGTGAAAAACGTAGCGGACACTAAGACTTTTATGAATACTGTGGAAACTTCGAATCAGCTTCGTGCTGACAGCACTTGCTTCTTCGGTTTCCACAAGTATCTAAAAGTCAAGTGCCGACGTTTTTCAAGGGTTTCGCCTGTGATTGTCTGCAGAAATTATTGATTCAAAAATATTGTGGCTGAATAGCCAAAATAACAGGCTGAACGGTTACCTACAGGCTGTTTCGTACAGAGGAAAAGGTTCTGCGGTCACGGTTGAATCTGGCGCAGCTATCGCGCTTGGCAATATAGTATGGCAGATAGATTTTCTGAGGGAGGCGGTGGCCGTTATTGATGCGGTCGATCAGTGTTCTGGCGGCAATTTTCCCCAGGTCCTCCGTAGGGACATGAACGGTTGTCAGCATCGGTGAAAGATACTGTGCAATATCAATATCGTCGATGCTGATGACGGATATGTCCTCAGGAATGCGAAAACCGCATTTTTTGAGGGAATGAATGACACCGACGGCGGTCCGGTCATTGGCGCAGAGAATGGCAGAGACATCCTCTCCCTGTTTGATGAGGGTCTTGGTGCCGTCGTAGCCGCCCTTGGAACTGTGATTGACATTGACCGTGTTGCGCTGCAGAAAGGTCAGCCCCAGGTCGGTGAGTGCTTTTTTGTAGCTGCTGAAACGCACTTCATTGTCCTGCTCACCAATATAGCCAATCTGTGTGTGTCCCAGGGATTTCAGGTAAGAAATGGCGGTGGAAACGATCTCACGGCTGTCGCAGATCACCTGGTCAAAATCAAAGCCCATCGGGTAGAGTCCTGTATAGACCACATTTTTATAATGCTTTGAAAAGAAATTCAGGATCTCTTTATTGTAGCGGCCGAGAATGACAACGCCGTCAACGGGATGCAGGATCAATTGCCGCGACACCTCAGGTTTGGCAATATCAAAACCGGTGAAGGAGTAGCGGATAAAATAACGGCTTTTTAAGGCTTCCAGTTCGATGGATTTCGCGATCAGTGAGAAAAACGGATCGGAACTGTCCGTATGGGTTCTTGCGTAAATACAGGCAATGGATTTCGGCGCAGTATCCGTTGCTTCCGGTGCATTGCCAAGCTTTAAATTGCGGGCAGCCGGGTTCGGTGAATAGCCTGTCCGGCGGACGATCTCCCAGATGCGGGCCTGTACTTCGGGGCTGGCGGCCTTGGTGTTGGTGTGGTTGATCACACGTGAAACAGTTGATACGGAAACATTGGCCTCTTTGGCGATATCCTTGAGTGTCATACGCTCACCTCACTTAGCAATATTATTGATTACTATTATATAATAAAAACGAAAAATTTACAACAAAGGGGGAAGCGAACAATGCGTCATGAATATTATCAGTACAGCAGGGATGAACTGGCTGGCAACGCTCCAAAAATCCCGGTGATCATTATGAAAGATAATGAAGAGGTTTTTCTTTCCATGGCTCGTGAGATGGCGGACGCCATTATCGCGAATAATGCCGAAAACAAAAAAACAGTATTCATCTGCCCGGTCGGTCCTGTCGGCCAGTATCCGTTTTTTGTCGATCTGGTCAATCAGGAGAAAATCAGTCTGAGCAATGTCTGGTTCATCAATATGGATGAATATCTGGACGATGACAAACAATGGATCGATATCGATCATCCATTGAGCTTCAGAGGATTTATGAAGAAAAATGTCTATGACAGGATCGCGCCGGAATTGCTGATGCCTGAGAATCAGAGAATCTTCCCTGATCCGAAGCATCCTTCGGCCGTGCCGGAGTTGATTGAAAGACTGGGCGGTGTGGATATTTGCTTTGGCGGCATCGGCATTAACGGCCATGTGGCCTTCAATGAGGCGGATGGAAGCCTTAGCAATGAAGATTTCCTGGCTCTGCAGACTCGTGTGCTGGCCATTACGCCGGAGACACGCACAGCCAACGCCATCGGGGATTTTAACGGCGCTCTTGAGGATATGCCCCATTATTGCGTGACCATCGGCATCAATGAGATTTCAAAGGCCAGGAAAATCCGCCTGGGCTGTTTCAGAAACTGGCACCGCGGCGTCGTCAGGCGGGCGGCTTACGGTGAACCGACATCGGAATTTCCGGTCACATTACTGCAGGCGCATCCGGATATCAATTTGAAAATTACAGAATTTGTGGCTTCTGTTCAGTAAGCCGGGCTGTGAAGCACAAATGGAGGTGATAAAAATGGTAACGTTGATTAAGAACGGCTGTGTTTATCGGAATCATCGGTTTGAACAGGCGGATATTCTGGTTGACGGCAGCCGGATCGCCGTTATTGGCGCAGCGGCGGACCAGAGGATACCTGACAAAGAAGTGCAGGTCTATGATGCATCAGGATGTTTGGTGACGCCGGGTTTTATTGATGTCCATACCCATGGGGCTTATGGCGTGGATGTCAATGCGGCAGCGTGCGATGATTATGAGAGGATCGGTTATTTTTTCGCGATGGAGGGCACGACATCCTGGCTCTGTTCGATTCTGACAGATACGGTGGAGCAGGTGGAATGGTGCATCGGAGAAGCGCGGAAACACTATGAAGCGCAGAAGCGTAACGGCCATGGCAATCATGCGGATCTGCTTGGGATCCATCTGGAAGGACCGTTTCTGGCTTCAGAATACAAAGGCGCCATGCCGGAGCATTTGCTGAGAACGGCAGATATGGATCTGCTGCGGGCGTATCAGGAAAAGGCAGGCGGTCTGATTCGTTATATCACTGTATCACCGGAAGTGGAGGGGATACCGGAAATCATCCCGGAGATGACGCAGATGGGGATCCGGGTGGCCATCGGTCATTCGGGGGCGGATTACGCGACGGCATGGCAGTGTATTGAGAACGGAGCAGTTTCAACGACGCACATTTTTAATGCCATGCGTTTGTTCCATCAGCATGAACCGGCCATCATGGGCGCAGCCCTTGAATCGGATATTTACTGTGAGGCGATCTGCGATGGCAAACATCTGCATCCGGGTACAGTTCGTTTACTGTTAAAGACAAAGGGGTGTGAACGGGTCATTGCCATCACGGATTCGATCATGGCGACGGGACTGCCGGACGGCGAGTACCGTCTGGGCGTTAATGAGGTCATTGTTAAAGACAGGGACGCGAAGTTGAAATCCAATGGCGTCCGGGCTGGGAGCGTTCTGACAACAGGCCGGGCTTTTTTGAATCTCATGGCTTTCACCGGTGAAGGGGCAGAGAAAGTACTGCCGCTTTTAACGGAAAATCCGGCCAGAATGCTGGGGGTCTGGGACCGGATCGGCAGCATTGATCCGGGCAAGGACGCGGATCTGCTGATTATGACGAAAGATTATCAGATACGTGATACGTTTGTGAAAGGAAAACAAATCGTCAGATAAGAGACGATGTGCACAAGCATCCGGTCTGGCCGGAAAAGTACCGGCGGGCTAAGGAATGCGGAAAAGGAGTATAGAATGCCATTAATACCATTAAGACCTTTACTGGAAACTGTTGACCGCTATCATTATGCGCAGGGCGCTTTTAATGTGAATGCCGTTGCCCAGGCAAAGGCAGCGATCGAAGTCCATGAAATGTTCCGTTCCGCCGCCATTTTGCAGGGGGCTGATCTTGCTAACGGTTTTATGGGCGGCCGCACGGATTTTCAGAATGCAACGCTTGAGGATAAAAAGATCGGCGCCAGAAATATTGCCAATGCCGTTAAAAAATATGCCCAGGATTCTCCGATTCCGGTTGTTCTCCATCTGGATCACGGCAAAAATTTTGATTCCTGCCAGGCAGCCATTGAGGGCGGCTATACCTCTGTCATGATCGACGGTTCCTCTCTGCCTTTTGATGAGAATGTGGAACTGACAAGAGAAGTTGTGAAATACGCCCATGCCCGCGGCGTGTCTGTGGAAGGTGAGCTGGGCGTGCTGGCCGGTGTGGAGGATCATGTTTTTTCTGCCACATCGACGTATACGAATCCGCTGAAGGCGGTGGAATTTTTCAAAAAGACGGGCTGTGACGCACTGGCTATTTCCTATGGGACGATGCATGGCGCATCCAAAGGCAAGAATGTCAAATTGAGAAAAGAGATTGCCATCGCCATCAAAGAATGTATGAATCATGAAGGGATTTTTGGCGTGCTCGTATCTCATGGTTCTTCCACCGTTCCGAGATATATTGTGGATGAGATCAATGCTCTTGGCGGCAATATCCAGAATGCCTACGGTATTTCCATTGATGAACTGAAAGCGGCGATTCCATGCGGCATCGGCAAAATCAATGTGGACACGGATATCCGGCTGGCTGTTACCCGCAATATGAAGGAGTTTTTCAGCCAGCATCCCAAAAAGCGCAATAGTCCTTCCATCGGCTGCGTTTACCGTTTGCTGGAGGAGAAGAAAGACCAGTTTGATCCACGGGCTTTCCTGCCGCCGATCATGGAGACCGTGATGTACGGCGTGATTCCGGATGAAGATGTGGCGGCTCTGGTGGCTGTCATTGAAAAAGGTGTCAAAGAAGCCATCGGTACATTGATCGTTGAATTTGGTTCTTACGGCAAAGCGCCGCTTGTGGAACAGGTATCTTTGGAGGAAATGGCTGAACGCTACAAGAAAATGTAAGCGGAAGATTTTCCTGAAAAGAAAGGACCCGTTTACTTCAGTGCTGTAAATCTGAAGGTTCTTTCTGCCGTTTGGGTATAAATAGCGTCTAAATACTCAAACAGCAGAAAGAACCAATCTGAAGTAAACGGGTTCTTTCTTATTTCTGAATATCAGCGATGAGAGTGTCAATATGATAGTCTTCAGGGATGAGTCCCATTTTGGCCAGCCACTGGGCGGTGGCGTTCCAGCTATCCTGATTTACTTCGAGAAAGTCAAGGGAATCGCTGGCCATCATTGGCAGCAGGATATCCATGCTGGCTTTTTCGATATCGGCGTCCAGCGGATAGTTGGCTTCGTCCTGATTGGACAGCAGGATATCCAGTGCGGCTTCAGGGTCGCTGACAACATCTTCAAACCCTTTTTTGGAAGCACGGATGAAACGGGCCAGCTTGTCGCTTTCATTTTCTACCTGACTGGCGCCGGTGATCAGCACCAGTTCTTCGTAATCCGGAATGCCTTCATCGGTAATGTCAAAATAGGTCACATCGTAACCCTGCTGAAGCAGCGTCGGATATTCATGGTTGATATAGCCGCCGATGACAGCGTCCACATTGCCGGTGATCAGCGATGAATTCAAGTCGAATCCCACATCCTGCATGGTCGTGTCTTCATAGGCCAGACCGTTATGCTCCATCATGGCCCGGACAAAATATTCGTTATCCGGCGTGCTCGGGTAGCCGATGATTTTACCGGCCAGGTCTTTGGCGCCGTTGATGTTGCTGTCTTTCATGGACATGACAATGTTGAGCGGGTGCTGGACAACAGTTCCGAGGATTTTGACAGGAATATCCTGTGTGACAGCGGTCGTAATGATATTTGGCTGGTAGTAAAGCCCTGCGTCAGCTTTTCCGGCGGCTGTCATGGTGATGGCATCGTTGGCGTTGGCCGGAAACTGGATTTTCACGTTCAGCCCTTCTTCGGCATAGTAGCCCTTTTCCATGGCAACGTAAATAAAGGAATGAACGGCATTCGGATACCAGTCAAGGACGATGCTGAAATCTTCCAGTTCGTCCGCGGCAGCGGCCGTGTCCGTATCCTGTGTTTCATTTGAAGGCCCTTTCGCCTGATCGGAGGAATTGCCGCAGGCCGTCATGGCAAATGTCAGTGCGGCCGCAAGCAGAACGGTTATTATTTTTTTCATGGTATGTCTCCTTTACACTTCTTCATCTTTCATAACGCCAAGCATGGCAGCAAAAAGGGCAGTCTTTTCGGCGATGGTCGGAATGCAGACTTTTTCTTCGGTGGTGTGCATACCCGATTCAACCGGCCCGAAGGCATCCACAGCCGGAACGCCAAAGGAGTAAAACCAGTTGGCATCGGTAGCTGTTGGTTCAGCGATTTCTTCCATGGTCAGGCCAAGCATCTGTCCGGCTTTTTCGGCAATTAAAAATGCCCGGTGGCCCATATCGTTTT
>CAYURX010000003.1:0-48473 GCA_964447245.1 uncultured Coprococcus sp.
CGTAAAGGACCACGGCTGACTCTTATAATATCTGAGATTCTTCACCCTGAGCCCTACTTCTTCCATGACTTCCCGCTTCACTGTCTCCTCGATCGTCTCTCCGATTTCCGCAAATCCTGCCAGCAGCGCATATTTTTTATATTCCCGCCCCGCATATTTTGACAAAAGCAGACGGTTTCCGTGGGTCACCGCAATGATCACCGCCGGACAAATCTTCGGATACTCCACCTGATAACATTCAGGGCAATACATCATCCGCTCTTTTTCCGAATGCAAAAGCTTATGACCGCAGCGCCCGCAAAAACGCCGGCTGTCATACCACGACGACAACTGCATCCCCGTCACTCCCGCAAAGGCCAGATACTTCGGCTGTGCATACCGCATTGACTGTATATTTTCAAAATCATACCGTTTCAACAGCTTTTCATCCAAATGCTCTGCCTGAAAAAAACGCTGTCCATCAATTGAAAACAGATAAATGGCCTTCTTACATGCGGCAGCATCCGCTTCTTCATATTTTGGGAAACAAATACCCGTTTCATCGTGACGCACCAGTATCTCCCGTTTCCTGTAATAAAGCAGATAATCCCCTTTCTGAATTTCTGTCATTCGAAAGGCATTATCCAATCGTTTAGGTGCTATTTCCTGTATCATATGTATCCTCCATTCTGCATGACGATCACCTATATCCTAAAGTCCAAACATTTTCTTTAAATGTATTGTATTCAGAAATTGACAATTCGTCAACAATCGTTTATGATAGTTATATCACATGGGGATGCAAAGGCGCAAAATACCTTTTGCATCCCTATTTCAATAAGGAGGATCATTATGAGCAAGAACAAAGTATCAACGGTCTACACAAGTCCTTATGAATTTGAAGGACGCATTCCTCTCGGCCAGGCTATCCCTCTGGGTCTCCAGCATGTCATGGCCATGTTTGTCGGCAACCTGACACCTCTCATTGTTATTATGGGAATCTGCGGTATGGTCGGCGATGATTTTATTGCCCTGCGACTGTCACTGCTTCAGAATGCCATGATCATTGCCGGCGTTGTCACCCTCATCCAGCTCTACGCCATCGGTCCCATGGGCGGTAAAGTTCCGATCATCATGGGAACCAGTTCCGGTTTCATCGGCGTTTTCAGCAGCGTTGCCACGACCCTCGGCGGCGGTGTTTACGCCTATGCAGCCATTATGGGGGCTTCTCTGATCGGCGGTATTTTTGAAGGTATTCTCGGTTTCTGTCTGAAACCGCTGAGAAAATTCTTCCCTCCGGTCGTCACAGGCTCCGTTGTTATGGCCATCGGTCTTTCACTGATCAGTGTCGGTATCAACTATTTCGGCGGCGGTAACAATAATGCTGATTTCGGTTCCCTTCCGAACCTGTTCCTGGCCTTCGCCGTATTGATTATCATTGTCATTGCCAAGCATTTTTGCAAAGGCATGGCCAGCTCCTCCTGTATTCTGATCGGCATCATCTGCGGTTATGCCATTGCGACTGTGATGGGCTTTATCCTGCCGACCACTGGTGTAAACGCCGACGGAGCGGAATATACATATTCATGGGTCGTTCAGTGGAACAAGATTGCCGAAGCTTCCTGGTTCTCCATTCCAAAGTTCATGCCTGTAAAATTCGTCTTTGATGCCACAGCCATCATACCGATTCTTGTCATGTTCATCGTTACGGCTGTCGAAACTGTCGGCGATATTTCAGGTGTTATGGAAGGCGGTCTGAACCGCGAAGCCACCGATTCCGAATTATCCGGCGGCATTGTATGTGATGGTCTTGGTTCTTCCCTGGCTGCCATATTCGGCGTTCTGCCAAATACTTCCTTCAGCCAGAATGTCGGCCTTGTATCCATGACAAAGATCGTCAACCGTTTCGCACTGAGCATGGGCGCCATTTTCCTTATTCTGTGCGGACTTTGTCCGAAGCTGGCTGCCATCGTCAATATTATGCCGCAGAGCGTTCTCGGCGGCGCCGCTGTCATGATGTTTGCTTCCATCGTTGTGAGCGGTATCACACTGATCACCAAGAATGGCGTCGATACACGTATAACAACGATCGTATCCATCGCATTAGGCGTTGGTTATGGTATCGGCAGCACATCCGGTGTCCTTGCCTACATGCCGCAGTCCATCGCATTGATTTTCGGGCAATCCGGCATCGTACCGACAGCTATTGTTGCTATCCTTTTGAATATCGTCCTGCCAAAAGATGATAAAAAGTAAAAAAGTAATATTTCCTATGTAAAAAGCTGAGGTTAGATAAACAACTCATTGCATTTTCTTTCTGAACAGGCCTTTTTCACTGCTAATGCAGCAACGGAAACCATTGCGCCATTGACTTTACGGGCTGATTGCGGACACTGTACAACGCATCGCATGCATGAAATGCACTTTGTACTGTCCGTAATTTTCAGGTTTTCCACGCTGATGGCCTGTGCCGGACAATTTTTTGCACAGAGGCCGCAGTTGTTGCATTGATGATTCGCTTTTGGAATTAAGCCGGCTCCGCCCGCCTTTTTATAAGGACGATTGCCAGGTATTTGAGGAATTGCCGCCGCATCACCATTGGCTGCCTGAATTTTTTTCAAAATTTTTCCTGCAAAACTGTGCAGTTCATTCCGGTCTGCCTGATCAGGTCTGCCTGTGGCATACTGGTGCATGATCGAATGCTCCGCAACGGCAGACACAGCAGCAATGACTTTAAAGTGACTTTGTTTTGCAATATCATTTAACTCGACCAGTGTATCATCGTATGCCCTGTTTCCATACATGCAAACGATGATACACTGAGCCTGATTACCGTTTATTTTTGCAATTCTTTCCGCTGCAAGGGCAGGCACCCGTCCTCCGTAAGACGGAACGTTTGATCGTGAAATAACTCAAACTCCGTCTATATTAGAATAGTATTTCATTTAAATTTTCTTTTGATAATTCTCCATCTGATGAAATATGCCCACTACATTCACAATGTCCGCTTTAATACCAAATATGACAGTATAATTCATCTGCCCGATAACTGCTTCATGGTATCCCTTATTCGCCAGATAAGTATCTCTGCTAAGTGGAAATTGCAGAGGATTTTCTTCCAAACGATCATATACATTATCAATTTCATCCAGTAAATGTCTGGCTGCCTGTTTGTTTTTTAACTGATAAAGCAAATAATGCAAAATATTATCAAGCAATTCATCTGCATGCTCTGTAACATTTAACTTATAAGCCATACTTTTCCCTCGCTCCGGCTAAAGCTGTCCTGGCATCCTTTACTAATCCCTCTTTGATCTGCTGTTCTGATAATTGAATATCCTTATATATTGCAAGCTGACGCATGGCGCTCTCATAAATCTCCATACTCATAATCACCATATCACCATATCCATTTTTAGTAATATAAATAGGCTCATTTGACTTATGACACATATCGGAAATTTCCGAAGTATTTTTCAAATCTTTAATAGGTATAATCTGTGGCATTTAGCATACCTCCTCTCAAATATGGGTAAATTGTACCATAATTATCCCTTTATTTCAACTAATATTTATAGTGGTTGATAACCGGATATCCAAGCGCCCGTCTCAATCAGCAGCACGATGCCTGTGTAGATGAGTGCCGGCATCATATTGGTTTTAATCAGTCTTCCCTCAGAACCGATGGTGCCGCAGGTCGCACAGACTGCTACGATATTGTTGATGCAGATCATATTGCCGATGGCGCCGCCAATGACCTGCAGGGCGCTGATAAAAACCGGATGGATGCCCGTCAGCCTGGCTGTTTCAAATTGCAGGGCCGAAAATAAAGTACAGGATACGGTTGCCGAGCCGGATATGAAGGCACCCAGTATGCCGATCAAAGGCGCAATGAGAATGTAGGCCTTTCCGGCGATATCGGCCATAGCCTGCGCCATGATACTGAGCATGGAAGGCAGGCCGCTTGCATTCATATTGGTATAACGAAATATCTGTACCATGGCTACGCCAAAAAACAGGGCAACGGCGGCGCCGTAAAGCTGCCGTCCTGTGTCTTTCACCGCTTCCGCAAATTTCGAAAACCGCATATCGTGCATATAAATAATCAGAAAGGCCACCAGTATAAACGGCATGATTCCCGGATTATTCAGCCATTTCCATGTCCAGTCAAGCTTTTCTCCATTCATAAACGCGGCGTTGTTCACGCCAAGAATATTGTGTATCGAAACCGTTATACTTCCGACAAATGCTTTGATTGAAGGCACTGCACGGGTCAGGACAAGCAAACCCGCAATCAGGCCATAGGGCAGCCAGGCTCGCAATTGTGACATTTTTGCCGGATCACCGTGATCTTCTGGTACCTGCACCGTTGCACGCCAGAAATTCTCCCACCGGGATTCCTCCGGAAATTCAAAGGGGCGTTTCGGCACAAACCAGCCTGCTTTTGTTGCGGCAACAACGATGACCAGCGCCGCGATGGCCCCAATCAATGATGGAAATTCCGGCCCGAGATACGCCGCGCAGATGACAAACGGGATATCAAACATAAGTCCCGCAAACAGGCAATAGGGAACCGCGGCCGCCGTCTGTTTCCAGGCCGCCGACGCGTCACGGCCATACATTCTGCAGATCATCCATACAACGACTACCAGTATCAGCGGACAGACAACGGCCGTTGGAATGGCGATCCATTTTGTCATGGCCAGTTTGAAATGATCACCATATGCATGGACATTGGCGGCGAGCAGACTGAAGGCTGTATTGACCGGAGTACCGACCGCGCCATAAGCCCCCGGAATCGCATTGAATATCAGGGCCGCCATGGCCGCGCACAGGGGCGGAAAGCCAAGACTGATCAGCAGCGGAGCCGTCAAAGCAGCCGGAGTTCCAAAGCCTGCCGCCCCTTCAATAAAAGCGCCGAAGATAAAACCGACAATGACAACCTGAACCCTCGGATCAGGGCTGACTGCCATAAAACCGGATTTGATGACCGCCATGCCGCCAGAACGCTTCAACGTATTCATAATTAAAATCGCACCGAAAATGATCAGCAGTACATCCAGGGCACTGAAGAAACCATAAAGCGTATAAGCCGCAATACCCAGCAGCGGCATTTTCCAGAAAGCCAGCGCCAGCAGCGCGCAGATCAGCCATGCCGCAGGCAGTGCCGCTTTGGCCGGCCAGTTCAGGCCCGCCATCACAATAACCGTAAAAAAAATCGGGATAAACCCTAAAAATGCATACATATCGTATACCTCCTATCCTCAGTGATAGGTTTTGGGGAATATCCCGTTTTTATGCAAAATATTCTGTTTATCCTTCCATCATCTCTGTCCGCATTTCCTGCAGCAGCTTATGGTAGAATGCCTGTCCGCCCCTGACAATGTCATAGCGCCGCCCTTCCTGCTTCATCTGCTGTCGTCCGAAACTGCAGCTCAGCACATCATCTTCCGTATAAACACTATAGTTTTTCAGCATATGTCCTTCCGGCGCATATGCCTCTGACTTAAAGACATAGACCGCCGGCTCTGTCACTTGAATACCAAGCGGTTCCAAAAGGCTCCGTCCAATGGATAAGCTGCATGTATAAATATGGGTATACCGTCCGGCCATTCTCGTAAAATCATAAACCCGGAAATTCTCAAGCCATGATTCATCCAGCCAGTTATTCTCCTGTTCCGGCGACATGATCAGGCATACCGGCATCGTTCTGCGCCCGCTTGTGATCAGATCCTGAATCTTGCCGATCTGATGCTCCCGGATAATGCGGCGGGAAGTAGACAGATAACGGACATCAAAGAGGCCGATCCGATCCGCAATACTGGAATAGAACTTCGGGCAGCTAAAATAGCGGTTCAGATAACCTCTGCGCTCCTCGGCCACCGCATAAGAATTGCGCACAGCCAGCATCTGTCGGCCATCGTCAGCCGGATAACACTCCGCTTCCGCCACCCATACCTGTCCCGGCGCTTCCATATCGATATGCACACTTTCCATCTTCCAATAATCCCGCCAGGGCTCATAGGCCACCGAAATACGAAAACCCAGCATATTCCGTTCAAATGTCACCGGTTCCACCGGCAGTTCGCCGTCAAGCCGGCTGTATTTCTCATAGATCCAGCTATAAGTCAGCCTCGCCGCCTCGATACACGCTGCGTGTTTCCCGAACTTGTAGGTACTTAAATTCACCAGCGACTTAAAGACTGTCACCTTCCGCAAAGGCTCCAGACGTCCAACATTCCATTCTTCACCGATTGGTTCATTGCCGTCATCAAAAACATCCCGGTCATGGAACAGCTTCTCGAGCCGCTCGTCATGAATCACCGCCCGGTTCACCAGAGCTGCAATGGTATTCACATTGATCGGCACTCTCCGGGGCTGTGCCAGCAGTTCATCTACCAGCACCTGACGGCTCGTCTTAAACAACTGCTTCCCCAGATTATTCTCCGAATGGTCCTCATTCAGCAGTTGTTCCAACTCAGGATACATCTGCCGCTCCTCCATTTTCAGCCGGTAATGGGCCTTCATCATCCCGGCCCAGTTACCCTCTTTATATAAATCATGTCCCAGATTTTCAAAAAGCGTCACCAGCGATTTGTCGCACAATTCCAGCGTTGCCAGAATACTGTTAAAATACCTGGCAAACCGGTTCTTGCCGCTCCACAACTCGCCGCCCTTATATTTCATATCATGCTCGATCTCATGCCAGCCCTCAAAAAAGACAGTCTTTAGCTGGATCTCGATGGTATCATCAATACACATATCCCATGTATCCTCTGAAATCTGCTTCTTCAGATAATCAGGCAGCCGAAATACCCCATTGATCTTCACTGGCTTAAATTCCACCTCATTCTTCTCAGACTCAGACCAGTCAACCAAAGAAAAAAGCTGTTCCAGCATTCTCCGGCAGATGCGCAGATCATCCTCAAAATAAACATCGATCCGCAGGCCGATCAGGTCCTGGATCTTTTTGCCTTCATGATAGGATTTGATCTGATATTTGCGGGCCAGAGAATCCGCCGTCTTGATTCTTGAAAAAATACGGTAATACAGGCCGCTCTGCTTCAGCCTGTCTTCGATCAAGTGTTTTAATTCCACCTCAACAATGGCAGGCACCCTGACTCTGGATTCGATTTCTTCTTTTGTAAAAGTGATTTTCTTCACCATTTTATGGTTCCATCCTCCCATTCTTCCTGTTGTGTCTATGCAATATATGGGCAATGTCAATATCCAAACGATTTTCATTGCCCACACTTTTGTATTTTATCACACTCACCGTGAGATAGATAGATGAAACCTTCGATTTTCTAAAAATTTAATAAAAAGTGATTACCGCATCATGATCTGAATGATTTCTTTATCCGTCTGGGCCATACCTTCTCTGGCCAGATCACCCACATTGGCAATGGTCTTTTCCACACCCTTTGTGATAATACCGTCGCCGCCGTAAAATTCGCTGCCATGCATGTACATCTGCATCCCCAACAGGCCCGCGCCCACAGCGGAAGCGATCTTGGCCGCGCAGCTGGCCTTCGCGCCGTCACAGACCATACCGGAGTTGATGGCCAGTGAATTGACAATGGTATGAGCAATTTCCTCATAGCGCCCACCGTAAAGATAAATGATACCTGCTGCCGCGCCGCATCCCGCACTGGTAGCACCGCAATAGGCAGACAAACAGCCGATACCTGTTTTTAAATGAATTGCTGTCAGATTAGCTACGACTAATGCTCTGTAGAGCAGTTCATCAGAAACCTCCAGTTCCCTGGCATAAACAATCACCGGCAAAGAAACGGTCATTCCCTGATTACCGCTGCCTGAATTAATAACAACCGGCAGCTCGCAGCCGTTCATCCTGGCATCGGATCCGGCGGCCGCCCATGCTTTCGCACGGTTGCTGACAGAATCCCCATAGGACATTAAGAGTACCCTGCCGATATTAGCGCCATATTTCCCCTTCAATCCTTCTTTTGCAATCGCTGTATTATAGCTGATCTGGCGGTCAAGCACCGCTTTGACATCCTGAATATCCACCTCATCAGCAAAGGCCACGATCTGCTCTATCGTCAGCAGGGCATGGTCATTTTTATGAACGGCATCACCCGGATATCGGCAGATTTTAAGTACTCCGCAATAGCTGCGATCTGAGTCTCTGTCACATCCGCAATGACTTCCAGTTCTTTGCGGGCGTTTCCGGCAACAAGCCCGGCCGCAACGGCTGCTTCAATGCCATGGAGACCACCCGTATGCGGCACGATCACGCTCTTAACATTCTTGATAATATTGCCGCTGACAGAAATCTCCGTTTTCTCCGGCAGATGACCCAGGGCTTCTCTGGCGATGGCCGCCGCATAGGCAATGGCAATTGGCTCCGTACAGCCCATGGCTGGAATCAGTTCTTCTTCCAAAATATCCGCATAAACCCGATAAAGTTCTTTCTCCATCTGTATTCTCCTCCGTCTATCATCAATCCCTAAGGCTTGCCTTCTTCTCATCCAAAATTTCTATAATGGTTTTTTCGGTTCCCGTCATACCCGGAGAAGCGATTCTTCCCATATAGCGCATCGTATCCTCCGGTGTCAGCCCGTTGATGCCATGGACTTTGTCAATAGAGACACCTGCCATCGCCATATTGGCCGAAGCAAAGGCCGCATCCACCGCAACGATCCCTTTCATTGTACATCCCTGATTGCCGCCGTCACAGATCATGCCTGTAATACTGCTGGCCATATTGTTGATGGTCCGTTCCATCTCACAAATCGTGCCGCCTCTCATGAAAACAAGACCACAGGCCATGCCCGTACCGGCCGCAATGGCACATCCGCAGAAGGCAGATAATTTTCCGGAATATTCCTTAATGTACATGCAGACAAGATAACTTAAAGCCGCTGCCCGAAGCAATTTTTCCTCACTATAGCCATTCACTTTATAAGCTCCATAAAGCGGCAGCGTGGCAATGATGCCATGGGCGCCCGAACCGGTGATACTCATGGCCGTCCTGTTAAGGCCCATGACTCTTGCCTCTATGGCCCCATTACAGAGCAAAGAGGCCGTTTTCTGTTCATCATCAGAAATTACAACTCCGTCATTTTGTTTCAGCAGATAAGGCGCATAAGTCGTCTTTTCACTGGACAGTCCTTCCTGAAACAGGGTCATATTCATATCAAAGGCTTCTTTGATAAAGCCGATTTCCTCCAGCGGGACCTCTGCGGCATAAGCCGCCAGTTCTTCCAGTGTGTATCGGTGAATATCATGCTTTTCCTCCTGATTGCTATCAGACGCCGCTTCTTTTTCAAAGATGCGCTCCCCGTTAACCGTAATGCTTGTAATGTTTGTGTGAGCATCCTCGATCACGACGGAAGCCGTCTGATCCTGTCCCTTCACCACAGCCTCAATAAAAATCCGGCTGCTGATCTTGTTTAACTCAACAGCGATTTTTCCCTGTTCCACCATCCGGGCTGCCTGCACTCTCTCATCCTCCGTGATACCGCTCAGACATTCCAGGCCTTTGGCCGGGTCGGCTGCGACAGCCCCCAACGCTGCCGCATGAAAATTGCCGACCTTGCTGCTTCCCGGTATACCGCAGGTGAATGCATTTTTAAATATTCCGCTGTTCAGACGCAGCGTCACGCCCTGAACCTCTCCATCTACATAACCCCTGGCCGTCGCCACTGCAAAAGCAATGGCACCCGGTTCTGTCACACCCAGCGCGGGCTTCATATCATCTTTTATCAATCGCGTTAAAACATTCATCTTCATACCTTTGCAATGGCTTCTACTTCACAGAGCACGCCCTTTGGCAATGTCTTAACTGCCACACAGCTTCTGGCCGGTTTGGATGTAAAATATTTTGCGTAAACTTCATTGAAGGCTGCAAAATCGCCCATATCCGCCAGAAAGCAGGTCGTCTTGAAAACATTTCCCATGCCTGTACCTGCAGCCTCAAGAATGGCCGCAACATTTTCACAACTCTGCTTTGCCTGGGCCGCAATGCCTTCCGGCACTAATTTGAAAATTCAAGGATCATATCGTTCCACACGGCGCCGCCGTGTACGGAAGCCGATACGCCCATATGCCGATAACCAAACTTGCTGTAATAATGAATCAGATGGTCTTTGCAGGTCAGAATCAGACCTTTGCGCCCCTTCCCATGCGCATCCGCGATCATTTGCTGCATCATGGCCGCCGCAATTCCGTGACAGCGGTATTCCGGCAGTGTATCCAAACCAAAAATCGTCTGATAATCCCCGTCCGGGATATGGCATTCGGCTTTTTCATACATGTCATCGGTGATGACACGGCTATTGGTCACACACCCATTGATAAAACCAATACATTTGCCGTCCGTCTCAGCCACAAAAAAGCATTCAGGAAATGTCCGCAGGCGAAACGCCAGAGATTCTCTGGTCGCCGCCTCGGCCGCCGGAAAGCAAATGGCCTCGATCTCGGCCAGCCTGTCCGCATCTTCGATCGTTCCCCGTCTAATCTGATACTGCAATTCCATCTTCATTCAACTCCTTAAAATATAGATTCCCAATCTAACGTATAGCTGCCATCTTCTTTTTCCACACATGGAATACCGATGCCGCCGTTTTCCTTTACGCCTGCATATAACGGACTATTGTCACGGATTGCCAGGAATGCTTTTAAATTCGGCAGTTCCTTTGTAATATCCAGGAATTCATAAGCCATTCCTTTTTCTTCCAGTTTGCCAATGCAGGTCATTGTATCTTCACACATAGATGAACCGTAAATCTTTAACATTTTTCGTCTGCCTTTCTATAACCAATGCATAGTTGTCATTATGAATCATTTTTATACTTTGTTGTTCTATGCTTCGGCTTCTCCTGAAGCGATTCTGTCTTTTAACCAGTCCTTACCTTCAACAAGGCGGGTGATGATCATAGAAGCAATGGTATCACCGGAGGCATTTAGGCATGTGGCTGCCGGGTCTACAAGGAAACCGATCGTTGCAATCAGTGGGAATGCTTCCGCCGGAAAATTGAACATGCTGACAATGAGCATTTCACCAACCAGACCGCCGCCCGGTGCGCCTGAAAGAACGAATGCGCTCATGACGGCTACGGCAATCGCCATGGCATATGTACCGACAACCAAATAACTCGCTCTCCAGCAAATTTTCCGGCACCGCCGCAACATTGATGGCAACAAACGGCCCTTGACTGCGTTTTGACGCGCTATGTACCGCATGGGCAAACAATTCCTTTCCCGTACCTGTCTCACCAATCAGCAGCACCGGGCTTTCACTGGCCGCCATCCGCTTCAGGATGGCTTTTGTTTTGAGAATGACCTCCGACTCACCGATCACATGATCAAATGTATATTTTGCCCGCAATCCCTGTTTGACCAACTGACGTCTCAATTCACTCTGCCTCGTCTCCACCTCATTGAAACGCTGAAGAAGGGCAAATGCGCCGATACATTCATGCTGGCGCAGTACCGGTACCACTTCAATACTGATATTCACTCCATTGACTTTTTGCATTCTGGCCGGCAGCGCGTGCTTCTGCTGCAGACATTTCATAAATGGAATAAACGGAAAGACGGCATCCGCCTGCTTCCCGGTAATCAGTTCCGCTGAGGTCCTCGTCATTTCCTCCGCACTGCCATTGCAGGCAAAAATCTCATTTTTCTCATTCACGCCAATCACGCCATCGCTCAAAGTTTCCATCAAAATGTGGAACTGGCTCTCCAGTCGAATGGATTTTGCAAACATCTGATCAAAACTGTAATTACTTGTAGCAATCGTCTGAAAATAATTTCTGAATTTCTCCGTCTCTAAAAGGTGTTCCAGCCCAGGCGCAGGGCGATCTCAATCATCATCCCTGACGTGCAGGATCGCTGGCCAATATCAATATATCTGTCAATGCCTTCCGGAATATACCGCACTTCCGCCGGTGTCACCGCCAGATCCACCTGCTCCGTCAGCACTGCTCCCGGATAGAACGGAATCAGTTTCACATGGGTAATACCAAACTGCTCCAACTGGGCAATGGCCTCACGGGCCATCGTTTCTGTCAGATTCACAAACAATACTCTTGTGCCCGCCGGAAGTTCCTGCAATTTCCGCAGTTCACTCCATTTAAAGGAAACCTCCACCGCCATGGTCTGGCTTCCCAAAGGCACATGTCTCGCCACTTCATCGGCCGAGCCATAGGCATCCGTCGAAATCACAAACAAGTCGGCCGGACCAAGCTTGCCTGTGGCCGATCCATCCATCACGCTGAACGCGCGAACCTGTGCATAATCACCAAATAATTCTCTGATCTCACCGGCATAGGACGCCCCGGCAAAATCATCCAACGCCACTACTGAAATTGTTTTTTTTCATCCTGACACCTTCCAATCAATGTATCAAAGTGTGACCGTTCAGCCATAATATTTTTATCACAAACTCTTGAAACCTCTTATTTTCTATGATATTGAACAACAATAAAATCCCCTGTACGATCCGGCAGTTCCGCAATGGTATTGCAAAAGTCAAAGTTACTCATTTCAATCCCAACAACCGGCAAATCAAAATTTTTTCTCAGATAATTGGCCGTTGTCGAACGGGCAATAAAACCTGACAGATCAGGATGATCATGGACAAGCTTTCTGGCTTCAGGAATCGCCTTTGCAAAATGCCCGGTACAAAATACCGGTGTCATATGCATGGATTCCGCAGCAATCTCCGCGTCCCTCTGAAAATCACCCGTTCCCTCAGGTATCACGATCCCTATCTTAATCATGTAAATTCCCCCCATGTTTTTTACAAAAAACATTATAACAAATACCGGCCTGTTTTTGAATATGAAAAAAGACGATTATACAAAGAGTTCCATACTCTCTGTATAACCGTCCCTTTTCATTTTTATAATATACTCTTTTTATTCAAAAGGAATAACTGCGCCATCATATGTATCATTGATATACTGTTTGATAGCATCTGATTTTAAGACATCAACCAGTGCTTTGATGGCTTCGTTATTCTCATTGCCTTCCTTCACAGCAATAACATTCACATAGGTTTTGGCTGCTTCGGAATCAGACTGCTCATAAGCAATCGAATCTTTTCCGACTGAATAGCCGGCTTCAAGTGCATAGTTACCGTTTAATACGACAAATGCAACTTCTCCGACAACACGGGATACCTGTGCGGCTTCCAGTTCCTGAATCTTGACATTCTTTGGATTGTCAACAATATCTGTCACTGTTGCTTCCAGGCCAACACCGTCCTTCAATGTGATGATGCCGTTATCCTGGAGAAGAAGAAGGGCTCTTGCTTCATTGGTTGTATCATTTGGTACGGCAATGACATCGCCTTCTGCCAGTTCATCAAGATTTGACTTTGTTCCAGGATAAATTCCGAATGGCTCATAGTGGATGCCGCCGGCATTGACCAGATGTGTACCCTGTTCTGCGTTAAAGCTGTCAAGGTATGGGATATGCTGGAAATAATTGGCATCGAAATCGCCTGCTTCCACCACATTGTTCGGCTGAACATAGTCATTGAATACTGTGATCTGAAGATCATAGCCCTGCTCTGCAAGGATCGGCTTTGCCTGTTCCAGAATCTCTGCATGAGGTGTTGCGCTGGCTGCAACTGTAATCGGTGTTAAATCACCGGCTGCTGCTTCTGTCTCACCTGCTGCTTCTGTCTCACCTGCTGCCTCTGTCTCTCCTGCTGCTTCTGTTGCGCCGGCAGTCTCTGTCGGAGCGGTTGTCTCTTTTGCAGAATTACCGCATCCGGCAAGGACGCCGATTGCGAGTACACCTGCAAGTAAACCTGCTAAAACTCTTTTTTTCATGATTGATTTTCCTCCATTCTCATCATTTATTTTCTTTTATCTAAACGAGCGGACACTTTCATGCCGATCGTTTGGAACACCTGGAATAATACGACCAGCAGCACGACCGTTACGATCATAATGCCGCTCTCATATCTGTAATACCCATAACGGATCGCAATATCGCCAAGACCTCCGGCGCCGACCGTTCCGGCCATGGCTGAATAACCAAGGATCGTACCAAGGGTAATGGTCATACCCACGATCAGGGAAGTTCTCGCCTCCACCAGGAGCACCTTTGTCACAATCGTCAGAGTGGAAGCACCCATGGATCTTGCCGCCTCCACGACCCCCGGATCGACTTCCTTTAAGGAAGATTCAACCATACGGGCAATGAACGGCGCGGCCGCAATAACCAACGGCACAATGATCGCCGTCGATCCATAGCTCTTGCCGACGATCAGCTTGGTAAACGGGATCAAAAGCACCAGTAAAATCAAAAACGGAATACTTCTGAACAGATTGGCGATCACATCCAGTATCTTGTAGATCATCGCATTTGGCCTGATGCCATTCTTATCTGAAATCGTGAGTAAAATGCCCATCGGCAGCCCAAGCACATAGCCAAAAAAGGTCGAAACAACGGTCATATACAGAGATTCTCCCACACCTTTGATGAGCATATCAATAATTTCCGGACTAAACATATTCCGACACCTCCTCAATTTCCAGACCTTTTTCCTTCATATACTGTTTGATCTGTTCCTGTAATTCCCGGCCTTCCGGAAGGCCGAGGATCATTTCTCCTTTGGCAATACCGCCCACATTCTTTGTATTGGCCCTTAAAATATTCACCGGCACGCCAAACTTCAGGATCATATTGGCGATCACCGGTTCAAAGGCTGAATTTTCCGTAAAAACAATACGCAGGCGTTTATCTTCTCTCACAAGGTCTTTCTGACGGTTCTCGCCATTCCACTGACCCTCTGAAATATCGCCCATGATCAGCTCTCTGGCCGCTTCAGACTTCGGATGATTGAATATATCTTCAACCTTCCCTTCTTCCACCAGCACGCCGTGGTTCAGGATGGCCACATGGGAACAGATCTCACGGATAACGGCCATCTGATGGGTAATGATAACGATCGTAATACCGAAACGCACATTAATATCCTTGAGCAATGCCAGAATGGACGCGGTCGTCTGCGGATCCAGAGCACTGGTAGCCTCATCACACAGCAGGATCTTCGGATTGGAAGCCAACGCCCTCGCGATGGCTACCCTCTGTTTCTGTCCGCCGGACAACTGGGCCGGATAGGCCTTCGCCTTCTCCTCCAGACCAACGATCTTCAACAGTTCCATGGCTCTTTCACGGGCCGGTCCCTTCTTCACTCCCTGTATGTACAGCGGGAAACAAATATTCTCAGTGACATTCTTCTGCATCAGCAAATTGAAATGCTGAAAGATCATGGCAATGTCCTGACGCTGTTTGCGCATCTCTCTCTCCGTCAGTTCAGATAAATCCCTGCCCTCAATGAATACCTTTCCTTCGCTGGGCTTCTCCAGGAAGTTCAAACATCGCACCAACGTACTCTTACCGGCGCCGGACATACCGATAATCCCATAGATGTCTCCCTGCTCAATATCCAGATTGACATCCTTAAGCGCCTCAACCTTCACACCCTTCAAGTCAAATGACTTCGACAGATGCCTTACCTCAATCTCCGCCATAATATCCCCTTTCTCTCTCTTTAAGTTAAACGAGACGAAACATGCTCTGCGAGAGTTTCGCTCGTTATCGCGTCGTTCGTCGAATGCCCGTGCAAGCGGCGCTCGCCTCACTGCCCGCGTAAAAAAGGCAGGTACACGCATGTACCTGCCTATCATAATCTGCCTGTTAATTCAAACTGTTAATTCAAATAAAATCCAAAAGATCATGAACCAGATATACTAATGCGCATCAAAAACAGCCGTGTTGTCATACATATGCATCATGCACATGGCGCCACAGCTACACATCATCATATTCATAGTCCATATATGCTGATGTCCTAATGCCTTCATAATCTGCTCCTTCTTTCTCTAATTCATACCTGAATGATAGACTTAGTATATTGCGAACTGAAACTTTTGTCAATAGTTTTTAAAAGATTTCGCGAATTTCTCGCATAACCGGATCAGGATCTCCACATTTTTTGCCATCGACTGAACCGGCACAAACTCAAAACGGCTGTGCCCGTTCTCGTAACCGGCGCTGATATTCGGACACGGAAGACCCCTCTGCGAAATGGACGAACCATCCGTGCCGCCTCGGAAGGCCAGACAAACCGGTTCCACACCCGATGCCGCAATCGCCTCCTTCAGATCATCGATCATATACATCACCGGCTCCACCACTTTTCTCATGCTGCGGTAGCCATTGGCAAATTGAAGTTCAATACGCTCCTGTCCATACCTGGCTCTCAGCTCCTGTACGCACTTTTCGATATACGCCATCCGCTCCTCAAATCTCTCATCATCATGATCTCTGATCAGGCAGAAAACCTTCGCGTTTTCCACATTGCCCTCAAACAGATGCGGATGGAAATAACCTTCCCGTCCTTCTGTGTAACGCGGTCTTTCCAGCCCCGGAAGCATGGCTATCAATTCCGCGCCGACTTCAACCGCATTGATCATGATCCCTTTGGCCGTACCAGGATGCACATTCAGGCCATGGATCAAAATCTGCGCTTCTGTTGCATTAAAAGTTTCATAGCTGTAGTAGCCCACATCATCGCCATCCACGGTATAGGCAAGTTCGGCGCCAAATCTTTCAAAATCCAGATCCTTTGCCAGACCGCCGACTTCTTCATCCGGCGTAAAGGCGATCTGCACCGGGCCATGCGCGATCTCAGGATGATCGACAAAATATTCCGCCATTGTCATCACCGCCGCAATGGCCGCCTTGTCATCGCCGCCGAGCAGCGTTGTGCCATCGGTAAAAACAATATCCTGTCCAATATATTTTTTCAGATTCGGATACTCAGACACTGACATAACAATATTCGCCTCTGCATTCAGAACGACATCATTTCCCTGATAATTTTCACAAACCCACGGTTTGACATGCGCCCCCGGCACATCCGGCGATGTATCCATATGCGCAATAAATCCGATGGATTTTCCCTGTCCCTCTTTCATCGTGGACGGCACTGTCCCATAAACAATACAATGTGCTTCGTCCAGCCATACATTCTGTACGCCGATCTCTGTAAGTTCTTTCTCAAGCATACGCGCCAGATCAAACTGGCACTGAGTCGTCGGCGTCCTGGGACAATTGGCCTCCGAGGTCGTATTCACCTGTACATATCTGATAAAACGTTCCTTTACCTTATCATAAAAATCCTGCTGATTCATCCTTTATCACTCCCTGTATTCATCATTTAATATCTGAATCCATTATAACACAAGTGACTGTGCTGTTACAAACAAATCTCAATACAGTGTTCTGGACGCGATCTCTTTTTGTACATCCGGCGCCAGTGTGACAAACCGCGCAGAAAAACCGCCCACACGCACCATCAGATGCGCGTACTTTTCCGGCTGGCGCATGGCTGCCTCCAGGTCGCCTCTGTTTAAAACATTGATCATTGCCTGCTGGCCGCCGTTTTTAAAATAAGTAAAAAGCACCGCGTGAAGCACTTTCCGGTTTTCCTGAAAAAATTCTCTGGAAAAGGTCATATTCTGCACTGCACCTGCATGAATATCCGTCCGCAGTTTGACAAGAGAATTCATCATGGCTGTTACACCGTTGGTATCCGTTCCACCGGCCGGATTATTGGCATTGGCCATAGGTTCTCCGGCCCTGCGCCCGTCTGCGGACGCCCAGGTAAATCTTCCCAGTATGGTATTGGCTTCATTATTGATAATCACGATCATATAGGAATGCAGCTTTGTCAGCTTTTTCATTTCACTGACCTGATGACAGATAGATTCATGAAAATCAGCCGCCAGCGAATCCACGCCATCCAGATCATTGCCATATTTTTCACTGTCCATCAACAGACGCCTGACATCCTCAAACCCCGCAAAATCCGCCCGCAATGCCTCAAGCAGCCGGGCCGGGCTGACCAGCTGACGCTCATAAACCACATCCTTTATTGCATACAGGCTGTTGATCGTATTGATATTGCCATAAGTCTCCAACGTACCGCCAAGGTAACGGACACCGCCGCCGCAGACGCTTCTGTTTCTTTCCAGGCAGTCCTCCATCAGCATCGTTATAAATAAAAAGGCGCCTGATTTTGCGCAAAAATCATATTCAAGCTGCTCCTGTCTGGCAAGAATGCCAAAATAATAGCCAAGCTGCTTCTTATAGGCATCATAAAAGCTGTCAAATGTATCAAACGCCGTTATTGGTCCGAGTTTTAACCCCAACGGCTTCCCATCATATAGATCCTCTCCCCCTGTGATCGTTACCTCCAGCGCCTTTAGCAGATTAATAATGCCATTTGGCGAACCCATACTCTTTTTATTCAGTACATATTCTCCACAGCCGAAGGCCACATAATCCTCCGCTTCTTTTTCACTGATATGGAAGGCTTTACTCACAGAAGGGATATTCACATCATCATTATACAGCATCGGATAAATTTTCCCTTCACCGATCACATCCAACGCCTTCTCCATCAGGGCCGGATCCTGTCCCTCATAGAACCGCAGAGATAACTGCGCCTCCGCCTCCGCCACGATTTTCGACGCCTCCATGGCAAGCATGGCAAACCGGTCGGCTGCTGATTCATGATGTCTGCCTTTGCCGCCAATAAAAATCCTTCCATGAAACACCGTTTTTCTTTCATCGATCAGCCGCCACCATGAACAGAGATATTCCAGCGCTTCTTCTTCCGTCAGAATGCCGGACTGAAGATCCCTTTCCAGATAATCTCCCAGATAATCATCTGCCCTGCCATAATTTAAGACGCCGCTGATGAGACTGTAAAGCCACGCAAGCTGCAGCGCTTCGATAAAAGTTTCCGGCGGAGCCGTAGCAATATGCATTAAAGCCTTTGCAAGCTCTGTCCGGTTCTGACGCATAGCTTCCCCGGCATATCTGCGGCATACGGCACTCAGTGCATCCAGCGCTTTTTTGCACCCATCATACAGTGAAGTATCCTCCCCCTTCAGAACTGCTTTCTGCCGGTAATCCGCGATCATCTGCCGCATACCGTCCAGTCCCAGACGAAGCAGTTTGTCATAATCCATGTAAGCGCCCACAATCCGGTATAATGGAAAAGCGATCTGTGAATGCTCCCAGTAAATATCTTCAGGCATGGCTTCTTTTATATCTGCGGGGTAAGACATTCTCAGATTATACCTTGTCTCCTGAAGCTGCCAGAATCGAACCAGCTCCCGCACCTTTTCCATCTGTTCCCCGGAAGCCTGTTCCTCCGCCATCGCTTCCATGATCCGCGCCTCGTCATAAAACCAGCCCACACTTCTGCCAAGTAAGGGTTCATTTGAAAATCCCAGCGGCAGAATGCGCTTGCGTCCCGCCAGCAATTCCTGATTCAGCGGCAGAAATTCATATCTGCTCATGACCTCCACACAGGCTGCTTCCCTGAGTGCAGGCGGTTTCCCCTCATATTCTTTATAAGCACCCGTAAACTCCATGATATACTCATAAAATTTCATACGCTCCTCCTGTTCCTGTCTCCACGCTATCTGTTGACAGAAAAATGTTTTCATGTATAATAAAGGTAAATGCAAACGTTTACTCAAAGGTGGTGTTATTGATGGGTATCATATTTGACCTGCAGCGCTGCTGCTACCATGACGGTCCCGGGATCCGGACGACCATCTTTTTAAAGGGCTGCCCGCTTCGGTGCGCATGGTGCCATAATCCTGAATCCTTCCGGTCAGTTCCCCAGCTTCAGTATATTTCACATCTGTGTACAGGCTGCGGCAAATGCGGCAGCGTCTGTCCGAACCATGTACACATTTTCACCGGCGGCCGTCATCAGGTGGATTTCAAAAACTGTGTATCCTGCGGACTCTGTACCGATGTGTGTCCCCATCACGCGCTGAAAATGATCGGACAAAATGTCACGGCTGACGCCGTCATCCGCACTGCTTTAAAAGATATTTCCTTTTATCGCGCCAGCGGCGGCGGCATCACCATTTCCGGCGGTGAACCGACGGCCCAGCCCGACTTTCTTCTTGCGCTTTTGACATTGGCAAAAAGGGAAGGGCTGCATACCTGTCTGGAAACGAACGGCTATATTCCACGATCATTACTGCCCGAACTGATCCCCCTGACTGACCTGTTTTTGCTGGACTACAAAATCACCGGTGCGCAGGCCCTTTACCAGTACACAAAGGCATCCGGAACATTATGGCAAAATACACTGGAAACGCTGCAGCAGCACGGGACTCCGGTCATTCTGCGGATGCCCGTTATACCGGGCATCAATGACGGTTCCGGACATTTTGAAGAAGCCGCACGGCTCGTCCATACCCATTCCTGTATCCGCCAGGCTGAAATTATGCCTTACCACACCACCGGTGCTGCCAAATGGGCACAGCTTGGATACAACTACAGTCTGTCCCACATCCCCGGCGCAACGGCTTCACAGAAAGCCTGCTGGCAGTCCATGCTGGACCGGATGCTTGCTTCCGGCACACATACCGACGTCGGAGAGTAAACGTTTTCATACCTTCATTATACTAAGTTACCCCGCTGTGTCAATATTATTTTTACAAAAGAAAGTGAGAATCTATGAAAAAAGATCTGTTTCTTCATGAAGGTCATCTGTATGTTGTTCTGCGCATTATGGAAGACGGCGATGTTTTGCTGCTTCACTGCGCCCCGTATCCGTTGAATCCGGATACGGTTCTGCCTCACACATTACGCTGGTACCGTCTGGTGGAAATACAAGCGGTGGGCGAAAATCAGAATGACCACCATGGCAACAAACATACCGGCTGTATGCCCGGCCATTCCTTGCGCTATGTCAGCCACTCCGTCTCTCAAACAGAGTCCGGCAGCTGCCTGTGCATCACATTGAGCAATGCGTCGCTTCAGGTTTCCTGTTTCATGGAATTTTTCCATGACGCCTGTACTGTACGCACCCACACGGAAGTCACATGTATCAGCGATACGCCGGTCTGTCTTTCCTATGTTTCTTCCTTTGCGCTCACAGGGCTTGCAAAAGGATCAGACAGTGATGCTTCAAAATGTATGCTTAGCTGGCGCCCATCGCCGCTGCCGCGCCTTCTGCCGTGACGCCTGAACAGGCCGCCTGCTGGTCATTGCCAAAAGCAGGTCAAAGCGGTGAATCCATGATTTTTTCGATGGTCAATACGCTTCTGCTGCGCATCCATCAGAGCGGCGCCCTGAACGAATTATCCCCGGAGCAGCAGTCGCTTTTAAAAGAGGTCATCACCCTGTATAAATCCTATCGAATGGATCTGCCCCATGCACTTCCCGTATGGCCCCTTGGACTGCCTTCACCGGATAGTGATCTGCTGTGCCTTGCCATGGATTTTGGCAGCTATTTTCTCGCTGCCGTATGGCGCATCAAAGGCAGTGATACACCATGCCGTATCCCCCTGCCCCATGCCTTTGCACAGGTCAGACAGTTCTATCCCGGCAGCTATCTTTGCCCGTGTAGTCTTTCTGACCATGGGTACACACTGGAAGCCATGCTGCCCCCGGCCCCGTCAGCAAGACTGTACCGTCTTGACTTTGAATAGAATTCTAAAGAAAATTCCGGAATCAAACAGGCTGAGACTGAACGGTCCTCAGTGATGTTCAATTCCGGAATATGCAATAATGGCTATTCTCGATTCACCGGATCTTTACAATGCTATCCTTTGACTGCACCAGCAGTAATACCCGAAACAAAGAAACGGCTTGTAAAACAATAAAATATGATCATAGGGATCAGGGATATGGCGGTACCGGCTAGCATGATATCATAGGCTCCGGCGCCGCCGCCGTTGCTCTTTAAAGAAACAACCCCCACAGTTAAAGTCTTCAGATTATCGTTGCTCAATGTAAAAACCATCGGCATCAGATAATCATTCCACACATTTTTAAATGTCAAAAGCGCTACTGTTGCCAGAATCGGCCGGCACAACGGCAAAACAACTCTGATGAAAGTCTGAAAGAATCCGCAGCCGTCAATTTTTGCGGCTTCATCCAGTTCGATCGGCAGCCCTTTCACATACCCCATCACCAGATAAATATTCGATACATTAATTGTAAAAACATAAATAATGATCAGACCCCAGAGACTTGTATTTAAATGCAGTCCTCTGGCCAGCGCAAAAATCGGATAAATCGTGATCGCGCCTGTGGATAAAAACATGGTTGCAAGGAAAACACTCATGATAACTTTCTTTCCCGGAAAATCACCTCTTGCAAATACATACCCCGCCATCGAGGTCAGAATAACCGAACCGGCAATGGCGCATACGGTAACAAAAACACTGTTCAAACTATATCTGGCAAAATTTGCTGACTCCCAGGCCTTTTCATAATTTTCAAAATGCCATGTCTTCGGAATCAGCTGACTGGCCGCAGTCAGAAATTCCATGTTTGACTTAAATGATCCCACAACCGCATAAAAGATCGGAAACAGACTGACCAGACAGCATATAATCAGTACAATATAAACGATCAGATTCAAAATCCTTGCTCCGGCTGTTTTTTCCGACGGTTTTTTACCTTTTCCCATTCCACTCACCTCTCTATGCAATATCATCCAGTTTTCTGGACATGATCAGATAAATGACCGTTACCACACCAATAATCAGCGACGCGACAACACCCAGCGCACTGCCGTAGCCGACCTGGGAAATAGAACTTGCAGCATAAGACGACGGGAAGAAATAAGAGTAGATCTTTGTCATCATAACCTCTGTCGCACCGGAAGGCCCGCCGCCAGTCAAAACCTTCATCAGGTCGAAAATCTGCATACTGCCGATAATGGCGAGCATCAGAATGATCTGCAGCATTCGTGCCAGCAGCGGCAATGTAATATATCTGAATCTTTTCCACCCAACCGCGCCGTCAATATCACCGCTCTCATAGACTTCCTCCGGTATCCCCTGCAGCCCTGACAGGAAAAGAATCGTATTAATACCGATACTCTGCCATGTTGAGACAAGGATACACACGATCATGGCCGCCGGCATTGTCCCCAGCCAGTCGACCGGCCGGTCAAGAATATCCAGCTTGATCAGCATACTGTTAAAATAACCGCTGTACGCCGAGAACAAAAGCGCAAAAACAACAGACATGACGGCTGTACTGGTTATATTCGGCAGGAACAAAACACCTCTGAAAAAATTTGATCCCCTCAGCTTTCTGTTCAGCATCAATGCCAGGATCAGCGCCAGCGGCATTTCGATCAAAAGCTTGCCAATGGCAAAAATAAAGGTATTTCCCACAGCCCGCCACCATCCGGGATCTCTTGTAAACATCCTGATATAATTATCAAAACCAATAAACTCCGGCGTTGTGATCCCGTCATACTTAAAAAAAGACAGGCTGATGACCCATATGTTCGGATATAATGTCAGCGCTGTAAAACCTATGAGCACTGGCAGGAGCATTAAATATGCCGTTTTGTTCTGAATTATCCTTTTCCCTAATGATTTCTTATGATTCCGTGATCTTTCCGTCACTTCCTGCACCACCTTTTCTAAACATACCTATGTGCCTTTTATAATTTAAGAAAACGTTTACCCTCTTTGTTAGAGTTTATCCTTTTTTATTATTTTTTTCAAGTCTTTCTCCATTTTCGTCGTAATTTCGTCAAATATGCCATTAATTCCTGTCTTTTATGTGTATTTTGCACAAAATTGAAATCTACGACCTTTTTTTTCGCTTGCGATTGATGGGATAGACTTCTGACCCGCATAATTTTAGCTGCATATCAAAAGTCACCTGTTTTCCCGGTCCATGCAGCTTTTTCCCGCCCTGTATTTTCTCCAGCAGAAGTGATGCGAAGCCCTCGCCAATGGCCTGGGCGGGATAAAGCACGACGCTTATTTTTTCAAAACTGCCATCCGGTCTGCCGCAGGATATAAAAGCCATGTCCTCAGGAATTTTTATATTTCTTTCCCTCAGTGCTGCCAGACAACCGGAAGACATCCGGCTGTTTGACGCAAAAATAGCCGTCACCCTGGGATATTTAGACAGCATTTCTTTTGTCAGCGAATAGGCCAGATCAAATTTAAAATCTCCAAGCAGTATATATTCTCCCCTCACAGGCAGCCCGTTATCCTTTAATGCCGATGTATAGCCCTTTAACCTGGCCATGCCGCTTGTCGATGTGAGCGGTCCCGCAATGATGGCGATATGCGTATGACCGTTTTTGATAAATTCAGACACACTCTGATAGGCACTGTTAAAATTATCCATGAAAACGCCGTCCAGGCTGCTGCCGCGCACATCACGGTCCAGCAAAACAACCGGAAAACCGGCCTCATTCATCGCGATCAGCCGTTCCGCATTATACTGTTCGGCATCTGATACAGGTACGACGATGATACCCTCGGCACCGGCCTGCTACAGAACGGAAAGACACCTTGCTTCTTTGCGCGGATCCTCATCTGTATTGCAGATCATAATTTCTATCCCTCTCGGCTCCAGTACCCGCTCCATACCATGAATCACTTCCATATAATAATGATTACAAATATCCGGAATAACAACGCCTACAGCACTGCAAAACAGGCGTTTATCCTGCTTTTTATAGGTTTTTGGCGTAAAATCAAGCGATTTTGCCGCAGTCATCACGCGCTGTCTTGTCTCATCACTCACATACCCCCTGCCGCTGAACACTCTGGACACCGTTGCGGCGGACACACCAGCCGCCTTCGCCAAAGGAGACGAGTTATTCTCTGGGCGACCATGCC
This sequence comes from uncultured Coprococcus sp., assembly GCA_964447245.1. Classification (GTDB taxonomy): domain Bacteria; phylum Bacillota; class Clostridia; order Lachnospirales; family Lachnospiraceae; genus Coprococcus_A. The sequence goes on from CAYURX010000003.1 coordinate 24,675, forward strand.
TGCCGTGTGGATATCGGCATGAGTTTTCCGGCTTACGACCAGGTTCCTTCCCACACAGAAGGCTATGAAGCGACCCCGTTAAGCTGGGCAAAGGATTACGCCTGTCTGCTTGAAAACAGTCCGGCCGAGATCCATCCGTTCGAATCCATTGTCGGAGAATTTCACTGGGAAATGAATGAGATCCGAAAATATTATTTTGGCGACAAAATCCATGCGCTTGGCCATGAAGTCCGTGCCCTTGGTGCCGGCGGTACAAGCCACGGACATACCTGCCTGGATCACCCGAATAAAGTCTGCTATCTGAAAGGGCTGCGTATCGTCTGCAAGGCGATCATGGATTACATTCAAAAGCACGCCGACAAGGCCCGCGCGCTGGCCGAAGCCGCCACGGATCCTGAACAGAAAGCCCTCTATACCTTTGTTGCCGATGACTGCGCGCAGATTGCTTACGGTAAACCGGAAACCTACCATCAGGCCGTTCAGTGGATCCAGTTTGCGATTATGACCGACCGTATGGTTGGCCATGGCAATGGCTACGGCCGCCTTGACCTTTACCTGAATGACTTTTTTACAAATGACACCGAAAAAGGGATCCTCACCCGCCAGGATGCACGGGAATATCTGGCCGAAATGTTTCTCAAAGTCCGGGGACAGCATTTTACGATCTGCGGCCGGTTAAAGGACGGTTCCGACGCAACCTGCGAAATGAGCCGTGTCATCCTTGAATCCTACGATATGGTCGACGACTATAACAATCTCTTTCTGATGTGGCACAAAGATATTGACCAGAGTCTTTTTGAATATGCCTGCGATGTCCTTGTCCGCCACGGCGCCAGCGTCCCGACTTTCTGCAACTACGACCTGTTAGTCGACTGTGAACTGCGTTCCGGTGTCGATCCTGATATTGCCTGGACAGTTGCTGTCGGCGGATGCCAGTGGTTTTCCATTCCAGGACTGGAATACTGCGATCAGAATGTCAACTCGATTGTACTTCTCGACCCGATGTGGTGCGCCATCGACCGGGCCATTGAAGCAGGCACTGACGACTTTGAAGCATTTTACAAAATGTTTGAGGAAGAATTTAAACGCACAACCGAAGCGCTGCGCATTTTTAAGGACGCGCAGTATGATGTCCTTGATAAAGTATGGCCTGAAATGGCAACTTCCCTGAACTGTCACGGACCGATTGAACGCGGCATTGACATTACCGGGCACAGAGGTGTGGACGTACAGTATACATCTGTCAATATCCTTGGTATTCCAAATGTTGCCGATTCATTATACGCGATCAAAAAACTTGTTTTTGAAGCCCATGCCTATACGCTTTCAGATGTCCGGAAAGCCACCTCAGAAAACTGGGAAGGCAATGAAATCATGCGTCAGCGTTTTCTCCACCAGGATAAATACGGCAATGATATTGATGCTGTGGATCAGTTCCTTGTCCGTATTACAGATTCAATTGCCGCCGTCCTTGATAATACTTACAATAACCGGGGCCAGCAGTATCGTGCTTCCCTGTTCCAGTTCCAGGGCCATACGGCTGTTGATGTCCTGCCTGCAACACCGGACGGCCGTTATGCCACCGAGCCTTTAGCCCACGGCTGCAATCCGACGGCCGGACGCAACACGAAAGGATTGATGGCCACAGCCAATTCACTGGCAAAAATTCATAATTATAAATTCCTTGGCGGTACTCTTCAGGTTGAACTTCAGCCGCGTTTCTTTGACGGCAAAGAAAACCTCTCAGATTATGTCAAAGCATTTACAGAAACTTTCTTTAGCATGAATACTTTCCAGATCAATTTAAATATCATTGATCTTGAAAAGCTCAAAGATGCCATTGATCATCCGGAAAAACCGGAATATCAGAACATTATTATCAAGGTTACAGGCTACACGACACGTTTCATCTGCCTTGCAAAACCATTCCAGATCGAGTTCTGCGGCCGTACCAACTACAGCTCTCTGTAAAGGATGATATCTATGGACAAAGCCAGAATTTTTGATATTTACCGGGGCACGACCCATAATGGCCCCGGTATGCGCAGCACTGTTTTTTTTCAGTCCTGCCCGTTATCATGCCAGTGGTGCCACAACCCGGAAGGCATGCGGACAAATCCCCGCATATGGTGGAACAGCACCGCCTGCATCGGCTGCATGCTCTGTCATGAAGCCTGTCCGTCCGGGGCCATGACCTTTATCTCCCGTGAATGGACGCTGCGCCATGGCAGGCTTTTGAAGCGGTTCTGCCGCATACAGACCATGTTCTTTATGACCTGAAGCTGGCCGACTGTAAACAACATCTTCAACTGACAGGGCAGCCAAATACGCTGATCCTTGAAAACGCTGAAAAAATCGCAGACAGCATCAAAGCAGGGACTTATCCGTGTGATCTCTGGATCCGGACGCCTCTGATTCCAGGCGCAACCGCCACCCCTGAAAACCTCAGGGCAATCGGTACCTTTATTGCCGAAAAAATGAAAGGCACTGTATCCCGCTGGGAACTGTGCGCCTTTAACAATAGCTGCATCACCAAGTATGACAGACTCGGAAGGAAATGGCATTACCGCGATGTACCGCTCCTGACAGCCAGCGAAGCTGAAACTCTGCGAAAAGCGGCCCTTTCCTGCCAGATGCCAGAGGACCGGATCGTTGTTACCGGACTTCTTTCCGAACAATAAAATTTTTGCAAACAGTTCAGTCTCAACCTGTTTGATATCGGAATTTTCTGCAGTTCATCACAAGTGTGTTTCACGGTGATGGCTGTCAGAAATTCCGTTCAATATCGACAGGAATGCCGCCGTGAAGCCTCGAATATTCCGCCGCAAAAGCGACCATATGACTCTCCGTCGAACGTTCGATCGTCGTCAGTGTCTTTAAATCCACAGCCTTCCCCTGTAAAAGTTCCAGAAAATCCTTCACCATGCGGACATCTCCGCCGCCATGGCCTTCAAGTTCTTCCGCCATCTGCGTTATATCAACGATTTCCGGCTTTTTCCCAAATTCCCATATACGCACCTTATTGGTATCCATATCGCCTTCAAGTTCGCCTCTGGTTCCCATGATCTTAATCTGGCGATAGACGTTATTTGAATACGCACACATGGTAAAGCTGACGGTCACCCCGTCCTCCAGTTCCATATTCACAGTCTGGTGGTCGACCACATTATTATCACAGTGGTACACACAGCGGCCATACGGCCCGTCCTTCAGCGCTTCCGTCACATTTTCTTCCGTCGGCGACAGAACAAACACATTGGTCGGCCATCCTGTATTGCCGCTGCGTACCCTGTCCAGATAAATCTTTTCCGCATCATACGGACATTGTTCTTTCACACGGCATTTGCCGTCCATACAATACAGCGAAGAGCCTTCCGGCGCATTCTCCGCGCAAAATTCCTTAAGAGAGCCAAAGGAAGAAACTTTTTTGCAGCGCCTGCCCGTCAGCCACAGCAGAATGTCCATATCATGGCAGGACTTTGCCAGGATCATCGGCGCGGTCATATCGCTGTTGCGCCAGTTACCCCGGACAAAGCTATGGGCATAATGATAGTAGCCCACATTTTCAAAAGCGTGTACCGTTGATATTTTTCCAAGACGGCCGGAATCAATCACAGACTTGATCAACTGATAAAACGGCGTATACCGCAGCACATGACAGACAACGACCTGGCGGCCGCATTCTCTGGCCACTCTGGCTACCTCAAGACAGTCTTTTGCCGTCACGGCTATGGGCTTTTCCAACAGAAGATCATAGCCCTTTCGAAGCGCTCTGACCGCGTGATCCACATGCTGTCTGTCCATTGTACAGATCAGCATGGCATCCGCAAGCTTTGGCTGCTCTAACATTTCTTCCGCACTTAAAAAGCAGTTTTTGGGTGTTACACCATACAGCCGCGCGATCTCCCGCACATTTTCACTGCGGGGATCCGCAACCGCAGTAATCTCCATATCCTCCGGAAATTTCATCGCACATGGGGCGTAGCAATCCTTTCCGCGTGAACCCGCACCTGCAATCGCCACTCTTATTTTTTTCACCATCATTTTATCCTCCTGTTTCAATAACAATCATTTTGTAAAAAACAAAGCGGCAATGGAAACCATGCGGCTGCCGCCGGATATCTGGCGGCCATCCGGCTTCGCTCCCGGGATAATGGAGAAAACAGGAAATGGACCGCCTGTTCACAGCTCAGCTCTATTTTCGGGATTTCCTGATCACAGGCATCTTCTCCTCCATAACCGGAACCTGTCTGCAGATACAGCGGGCCCCATTCCGCCACATCGATGCGAAAGGCACCCGATGGCAACCGGCAGTATCGGTTTTTCAGATCAAGAAGTTCCCTGATCACAGAAAGAGGCTTTAAGAGGCAGATATTATGATCCGGTCCGATTATATATCGCTCACAGATCCTGGCAGCCAATGCATATTCTTCTGTCTCCGGCGTCAGACACACCTTTAACGGCAAATGAACCGCGGCATTGACAAGTCTGCACAGCGGCCCAAAAGCCTTTGCCGTTTCCAGCATGACCTCAGCGACCACAAAATAACCTTCCTGTACAAATCCTGTACAATAGCCGCAGAACCTGCCGTTATCGCAGAGTGTCATGACCCGGGCATGCCATGAACCCAGTATGTCCGCGAATATTTCCCTTTGACGTTCCATACGCGGATACTTTTTCATATAAAGACTGTATGCACTGCCCGCGTCTTCCGCTTCAAAAGGCCGCAGAGAATAAGCCTGTATCCCCATATCTGACAAATTGTCCTCACAGAGAACAAACTCCGTTTTCACACCGGACGGTATGAAGCCGAAACGCTCATACCGGCTGCGCTTTCCGGAAAGCACGGCCACTGCACAATTCTGCGCTTTCAGTTCTTCCAGCGCTTTCGTCATCAGCCGCCCCATGATACCGCATCCCCGTTCATCAGGATCCGTACATACAGTGCCTATATGCCCGACGCGCAAATGTCCGCTGCCCGTATCCATTTCTGTCACGGTTCTGTACAAAAGTCCGCGAATTCTGCCGTCACGCTCAAATATGAGATGTTCCCGCGCCGTCTTCTCCGGTTCACGGTAAACCTTTGGAAGCAGCTTCGCAAAATCCGGAATTTCATTCGGCGTCTGAAAACATCGCTGCGCAAAAGCTTTGATCTGTGCGCCCTCCTCCTGCCGCCCATACCGAATCATTTCCATGCTGTCCATCCTCCGTCAAAAGTCCATCCTTTTGCGCCACACAGTAGTCTTTCCTGCTTCTCTGGCGCCTCCAGTTTCACGCAGAGCCGGACTGGCGCCCCGCCGCCCGCGTAAAAACTCTCTCGCAGTACATCCCTGTTGACTGTTTTGCAAACGCCGCCGCTTTCCACAATTATATCATAATTGCCGCAGAAAAGTCTTGTTTTGCATAAACCATTGCTGCCAGTTACCAGGTCTGCGTCCGTATGCCATTCACGATGAATCAGATCATACAGTGCGCTGTAGACCGGTTTCGGATTCAGGTCATCATCCACGACGCCGGCCGGCGCGTTCAGCCATCGGTGATCGGTAAAATCAAACCATGATATCGCCTCCACAGCCGGCTGACTGAAAACAATTGTATAGAAATCTCTCGTAAAATCAGCCTGCCAGTACAGGTCTTCTTCCGTCTCGCTAAACTGATTGACCGCGCCGGCGCCATAACTCATTTCACCGATCGGTTTGCCGCTGCATACCGAACACTCAGGAAAATGGATCGGCCATCCGTATTCGGACGCTTTCTCGATGACCCGCAGCGTTTCCTCCTGGGTCCATAAATCACGGTGCATATGACTCTGCATACCAAGAATATCAATGTCCACATCATGCTCACGCATTTCTCCAAGCAGACGATAATAATCTTCACCATGCACATTCCAGTCACCGAACAAAAGCTTAGCGTCCGGTTTCCAGCTTCGCACAAGCTTCGTCCCGAACTTCATCATCTCCACCGGACCTGTGCGCTTCACCCACCGTGACACCGGATTATCAAAACGGTCGTTAACCGTCGTCTCGTTGGCCAGATCAAAAAAATCAAAATCATCACCGTACAGCCTCATCAGATGGTTAATACGGCGGACATATTCATCCTGCACATTTTCATCCGTCACCCAGTCCGGGCAAAGTTCATGCCATATCAGGGCATGGAGTTTTTTCTTCAAATGATTTTCTTCTGCCCACTTCACCAGATTTCCGGTGTAAGGTTCGTTGTACTCACCCCGTTTTGGTTCATACCACTGCCAGTGATAAGGCACCATCGTATAATTAAAAAGATTGGTAAAATGCTTTGTAAAACGTTCTTCTTTCCCCGGATGCCCCAGTGTGCCATGCGCATAACAGACAGCCCCGAATAAAAACTGATGATTTTTCATTCTGAAACTGACATGGGCGCATTCTACAGGTCTGCCATCCTTATATACTGCCAGTTCAACATCTTTCTGCCGCACTTCCTTAATCCGCCGTTTTGCATCGCGAATGATCTCACTACTCATCTGTCAAATCCTCCTCTGTCATCAAAAGAGGATATCTGCAAGCAGATATCCTCTCATCAGACTTATATTTTATTCACCGGAAGGGTTCTCACAGGAGAAACCATCAACTATATAATCCTCAAGAACAAAATCTCCATCTGCAACGCCTTTTTCAACTGCCGCATTATAACGTTCATTCAGATCTTTAAATGCATCTTCCATACTTACTGTGCCCGTAAGAACAGAATTCATCACCTTGCCATAACCGTCACCTTCAATCACAACAGGTGCTTCATAAGGATATATACGGTCAATGGATACATCGGCAAAACCTTCAAAACCTGCACGGTCAGGCACGCTTGTGGCCTTTTCAGCAATACCGTCGTAAACAGGGATACCATAACCGTCTTCATAGTATTCAACCAGTGTTTCTTCACTGAGCAGGTATTCATAGAATGTCATGGCTGCCTGCTGATGAGCCTCATCACTTGCGCCGTTGATCAGCAGATAGCTGCCTGCATCAAGCTGGCTGTAGCCGTGGAACTCACCGTCAACTGTCGGCAGAGGTGCAACGCCCCATTCGCATTCGCAAGGGAACTGATCATTGAAAACACCGATATCCCATGATGCCGCGAGAATCATACCAACGTTGCCTGCTGCAAACTGTGCACGTGCCGGGTCATTCTGCATACTTGTGCCGCCAGGGAACAGGCTTCCGTCTTCCTGCATCTGCAGGTAAAGATTCATAACAGGTTCATATACGCTCCAGTCATATTCACCTGTATTGTAATCATAATAGCTCTGACCATTGACATAGGCCATCTGTGAACCATAGATCCACCAGATCCAGTCTTCGCCTGTCGGAAGCATAAAGCCATACTTCTGAGGATCCTGTGACTGGCCGTATTCTGTGATCTTCTTTGCGTATTCAATCACTTCATCATAACTTGTAGGTGCTTTTTCAGGATCAAGGCCTGCTGCCTCAAACAGATCCTTGTTCCATGCAAGACGGAAGTTATAACCTCTGAATGGCAGTGAATACCAGTTGCCGCCAATCCAGTTATTACCAACCTGAAGCATCGTTGAAACGCGTTCTGCCATCTCATCACTCATAAGATCATTGAGCGGTGCTGCATAATTCATATCTACAAGCTGCTGAAGCTCAATACCGTCCGCATAAATATCCGGTCCGTCGCCATTTTGCAGCGCAAGAAGCAGCACGTTGTTGTAATCGTCAGAAATATGGTTCAATTCAACATGTATCTGGCCCGCATATTCTTCATTAAAATCTTCAACCTTCTGTTTTGTAAATGCGATATCATCGGTGTAGTGTGTCCAGAATTTGATCTGTACTTCTTCCTGTGATGCCTGTGCTGCCTCTGTTTCCGGAGCACTGGTCTCTGAAACTGCGGCCTCAGTCTCGGCCTTTGTTTCACCGGATGAATTGCCACATGCTGATAACACCCCTGCTGTCGTCACTAATGACAGAAACACTGCGAGAAATCTTCTTAATTTCCTTTTCTTCATAAGTAAACCTCCTAAATGATTTTTTGATTGCCGGTATTGGTAAATTTGAGTAAACGTTTACCTTCTACATGAAGTAGAATATCACAATTTCTGATTTTTTTCAAGAACAAACTTGAAAAAAATTGATTGTCTGCACTAATTCAGCAAAATATACTATTTTTTGACGAAAATTTTATGCATACTGATTAATTTCATCTGGTATCCAAATTCTCCGCCGCTGTATGGCCGCTCAATATTTGCTTTTTGGCGGATAACAAGAACATTTTTACCCTGTCTCAGTTCCAGATTGATCCTTACGCACGGTTCATTTTTCCGGTCTCCGACAAAGATTTCCTTTCCATTGAGCCAGATGACGACAGGACTGTCATATCTCAATTCAAATTCAACTTTCTGAGCTGTTTTTGAGTAAAGGTTTTCTCTTGCCCATGCCTCACCCATCATGGCTTCGCCCAGGCGCTGCGGGTCAAACCGGCGAAAATCCACATAACCAAAACAGTTATGCATGAAATCCACGTCCTTCATCCAGTGCCATGTCCTGCCCTCATAGATGTATGCCAATGCCTCCGGATCCTTTTCAGGGCAAAATCCTTTTTCTGACGCGCCGTACGGCAGGCATCCGAGGATCGCAGGCGTACTGAGATAAGGTCCGTCCCACGCTGCTGTTATACGCCAGTTTTTACCTCCTGCTTCAGTCTCAGCAAACGCCAGCGCAGCCTTCTGAACGCCAACTCTGTAAAGCAAGTGCGTATGTTTCAGTTCCCACCGGACATATTCTCCGGCTTTTCCGGAAATTTCCCCCTTCCATGCAGGAAGATAAGCCGGTTCTTCCAGATCATATCCGCAGCCGCCGGCCGAACAGGCGGTCACATACCAGCCTTCCTCCGGTGTCAGATCCAAACTGTAGCGGCCATCCCTTAAAAAGGTCAACGTGATCTGCACGCTGTCTGCCTGCCATTCGCAGTCAGCCACAGCCGGGACGCCGCCATCCTGCGCACTGAATTTTTTCACTGTGTAGACAGGCACTTTGCCGGATACCGGCACCGCACGGACGTTGCCCTGATTCTTTGAAAAATGGACATATGTATAATACCCTTTTCGATAATCAAAGCTTCTGCCATCGTCATCATAATAATCCAGCACACCTTTGTTTTGGCCGTCTGTTGTATCGCTGTCTGTAAAATCCAGCAGGCAAAGGCCGCTGCAGGAAGCCGCATTTTCCCCGATCTGCTCATAAACCGGCAGCAGCGATCCTGCGCGGATAAAAAACGGAACCTGCCCCGGCGGCGCCGGAACGCTGTGCCAGCCTGACTGATATTTTTTCCCGCTCCACCAATGATACCATTCACCCTCCGGCAGATAAACCTCTGCGCTGCGGACACCCTTTTCTGTCACAGGTGACACGAGCACCGAAGGGCCCAGCATAAATGTACCCGTACAGGCTGCCGCCTGTGCATCTGATGTAAAAGCAAGGGCCAGCGGCCGCTGCGTCATTGTCCCGTTTATGGCGCTCTCTATCGCCAGTGAATAAATATAAGGCAGCAGCCTGTACCGCAGTCTGATAAGTTCATGGATCCGGTCACCCGCTTCCGTGCCAAAACTCCACGGCTCATTGCCCGGCCGTGTACCATGGGTACGGAAAATGCCGCAAAAGACCCCCCATTCCATCCACCGCACATAAAGTTCCGGCGTACATTCACTGCCGCTTAAAAAGCCGCCAATATCCGTTCCCCACCACGGTATACCTGAAACCGCCATTGTCTGCCCAAGAACGACCTGGTCTTTCAGTACCTGCCACGAAGCATTGATATCGCCTGACCAGACAGCCGTACCGTATTTTTGTATACCGGCACAGCCGGAGCGGGACAGAATAAAAGCTCTTGTGCCAAAATCTCTTTTCTGTCCTTCATACAGTCCCTGCGCCCACAAAAGTGAATAGGCATTATGGGTTTTTGCGCGTCCGCCGGCAAAACTTTCGGTGCCGTCAAAATGCTCCTCCAACTCTCCCATATCCGTCCAGTATCCGCCCAGTCCCTGCCGGTACAGTCTGCTGCATTTTTCCCACCAGTGTCTGCGTGCTTTGGGATTTGTATGGTCATAAGTCACTCTTTTCCCTTCCGGCACCCGGTTTAAATATCCTTTTTCCGCATATTCCCCATAAAATCTGCCCGTTTCCGAAATGAAAGGATGCTGGGCGCTGATGACATGAAAACCCATCTGCCCCAGCTTTTCAAGCATCTTTTCTGCGTCAGGCCAGTCATCTTTCCGCCAGTCCATATCCCCGAACTCTTTAAACCACAGCCAGTCAATGATGAGTCCGTCACAGGGCAGACCGGCCTCCCGCAGCCGCCTGGCAGTAACCATCAGGTCATCCCTGTTCATATACCTGTTTTTGCACTGCAGATAGCCATAGGCCCATTTTGGCATCAGGCCCGGAAATCCCGTCAACTGATAATAATGCCGCAAAACGGCATCCGCCGTTCCGAAAAGCAAAAAGATATCCAAAGGCCCCCGGACTTCCACGCAGGCCGTGCCATCGGGCTGCGCCGCCGCAGGCGCCCATGCCGACGGCACCATCGCTTCACCAAGGCTGTCCGTCGGCTGCGGCTCACTCTCATTAAAGCAAAATCTGGCATCCGCCGGCGTTGCCAGCAGCATACCAAACCCGCCGGTGGAAATAAAAAAACCGATCCCACAGTTGCCGCTGCGCGCATGTCCGCCCCACTGGTTCCACATCCGCCTCTCCTGATGATTATGATCAAGCTTTGCCGCCGGATCCTGGCCCAGACCGTAAACAATTGCTTCCGGTTCAGACACAAACCGCATCCGCGTCAGATCTTCCGAAATCTGAAAGGCCCCGGCAGGCATGCGAAAGTCCGCCCTGCCACCGCTGCCCGGACCGGATCCTGCTGCTTCATGCACACTGATACTTCCATCCTCCATGATGCAAACGCTTAAACTTCCGCCGCTGATCAACAACCCCCAATCTTTCAATGACGCCCTGCATTCATACAGTTCCGGCTCATTTTGAAGGACCGGACACCACGGGACCGGCGCCCTGTCATGACCATACTGAAAGCGCGCGCCGCCGGTTTTTGGAAAAGAAACTTCAAGAATCCCCCGATCCTGCCCAATACATACTTTTTTCCCCTCTGTGATCCATTTCATAAGCACATTCACACTCCAAAGCTATGAAATAAACCGCAGCACATCCAAAATAACCGACCGTTCATCTTCCGTCAGCGCCAGCGCCTGATTTTCGAGGCGTCCCTGCAGATAGCGCGCGGCTGCCGCCTGATTGAGTGCTCTTGGCTGCGCTCCGGCAAACCGGCGGAAATTGCCGCGGCAGATCTTATCCTGCACATCCTCCGGCAGTGCAATACCATACGTTGTTTTATCCCAGGCATGGATAATACCGGATTTTGAAAGAAAATCCCGCTGCATATTATTTGTGATCTCTGCATTTCTGATTTCTTCTGCGTCATACAGATTCATATTATCTGTGCCGTACAGGATGCGATCCTGGTATTTCATAAAAAATGCCCGCCAGTCATCCACGCGTTTCGCAAAATTAAAATACATTTCTGTCCCGGACACAATATCCAGATTCACATTCGGGTGCTGCTGCATAAAATCATCCAGCCGCTCCAGATCCGCAGACATAAAATACAAATGCGCAAAGGTGACCTTAAGCTTTGGGTACCGTGTCAGAACATCCTCAACCTCGTCATACAGTTTTTCTTTTTCGACATACGTACCGTCCCCGTAATAATAACCGGCCGCATAGGCCCAGTCCGGGATCAGCGCCCTGTCCCAGCATTCTTCCGGATCGGCAATATGCGCCACAAGCGGTATCTGCTTTTCTTCAAGTCCGGCGTAAAACCGGTCATAACGCGGGTCATTAAACGGCACGCCCAACTGCTTTCTCAGCGTCGGCTTATCCTCAACCATCTTCATGCCGTCAAAACCGATCTCCCACAATCGTTCCAGTTCTTTTTCAAAATCACATGGATAACGGTATGTCAGCCCGCCAAACGCATAGTTTTCAGGCGCCGCAGCCTTTAAATAAATGCCCAGAGCATTCTGAGTGGCATCCCCCATGCACTCACAGCTCAGATAATTACAGGCCGCGTACCCCTGAGCCTTTTCAAAAGCCAGCATGTCATGCACACCCTGGATCCCATTCCCAAAAATATGTACATGTCCGTCAATCCATTCCTGATTGCTGTTTCCCATAAAATCTCCTCCTCTTTCTCATTACAGGCGGCTCACTGACACTTTTTGTGCCAGTTCTGCCACTTTGTCCCTGCTGTAACGTTCATTGACGCCGCCTGGCCATGTGGCGCAAAGGGCGCCTGATGCTGCCGCAAAACGCAGCCGTTCCCCGGCATCGGCTCCCCAAAGTCCTGCCGCGATCAAACCTGCAGCGAATAAATCTCCCGCGCCGGTGGCGTCAGCCATACAAACCACAGGTCCTTCAGCTTTCAGGGCCTGACCGTCAAATACAGCCATACAGCCCTTTTTCCCCATTGTCACAACGACATTTTGACATACACCGGCAAGTTTCTTCAGTGCCCGGTAAGGGTCCGTTTCTCCTGTAAGTGCACAGGCTTCCCGGTCATTCGGTGTAAATAAGGCCGTCTTCTGCAAAAGCGGCTGCATATCTTCAAGGACCGTCTTTTCTCCAAAAGCCGCATCCAGCGACAACGCAACGTTTGCCCTGGCACATACTTCCGGGATAAAAGGAAACTGCTCACAATAACAGGTATAGGTGTGGACCCACCGGACATAGCCGATCATCTTTTCAAACGCCGCTTCTGTCAGCGTTACGCCTGTCCCGGCATAAGAAGCAAAGGCACGATCGTCAGACGTGGATAATACCGCGCTGACCCATGTCCGTGTCCCGCTTTTTTTCTGGATATAATCGCTCCTGACGCCGGAGGCCGCCAGATCCCGGCCTACAATGTCCCCAAGGGCATCATCGCCCACAGCCGTCAGATAAGCGGTCCGGCATCCAAGCCGGGCAAGGCCCATCGCTGTGTTGGCGCCGCCGCCTGCCTGCATAAAAAATTCCTGGCAGTAAGCCTCTGTTCCCGGAGCGGGCACCTTCTGCAGTCCCCGGAAAATCAGATCACAGCAGCAGTCGCTGATACAAAGCACATCAAACACCTGCATCACCTCCACGTACCTGTGAAAGGCTCATTCACGGCAGCATATGCCTTTACAAGCTGCTTTGCCAGTGAATAGCTGCCGACCAGCGGGTGCTGCATCAGCGCCATTGTCCCAAGTTCCAGCGACCGTTCACGAACGGCTGCAACTGTCAGCTTTTCATACCGTTTCATCATGCGGGTAAGCAGATATTCATCCTCCGGCATGGCGCCGATTTGAACAGGCTTTGCGCCATCCCGGTCAACCATGCAGGTAACCTCCACCACATCATCATCGTCAAGGCCCTCAATGGCCCCTTTGTTCGGCACACACAGTGCAAGATCGATTGGACGGTTATTCACCACACTTTCAATATAATTAAAGGCAACGCCGGCATATCCCTCATAAATCTCCTGGCTTTCACGGACTGTATGAAGCTGGGCAATGCCAAGTTCACGCACGTCAATTTTGGCAGGCTGCTTAAAGCCGCCGGTCTCCATCTGCATATAACTGCCTTCCCGTTCCTGCATATAACGGCGGTAAACCGCTATCATTTCTTTTGCCTGCGTATGCACATCCATTTTTGTCAGTTCAGCCATCATCCGCTCATTGATCGCATGAATGCTTTCGCCTCTGGATGCGCCTGCGGCCAAAATATTGGCCAGCGCCTTCTCCCGGTGATAAAAATAATACAGATAACCGTTTGGAATCTTTTTGATCGTCCGGATGAGATCCCGGTCAAAATAGGCAAACTGGTGGAAATTTTCCACAAACTTTTCCCGCTCAAGCAGTTGAGGCAGGATGTCGCACCCGCAGATCTCCACACGGTCAGCCCATGACAGATGGTTAAGGCCGTAAACTCTGACAAACATATCCCCGGCGCCCACATGGAGCGCCTCTGAAAGATCCATTTTGATGCCTGTGGCATTATCGCAGATACCGATGACCTCGTAACCGGCATCGTGCATTGCCTGGGTAACAAGACCCGACGGATTTGTAAAGTTAAAGGTGATGGCCCCCGGTTTTGCATAATCTTTGATCATTTGACATATTTCAAGCATGGCCGGAATGGAACGGGTCGCATAGGAATAACCGCCCGCGCCGGTCGTCTCCTGACCGATCACACCATGATCCAGAGCAATACGTTCATCCAGGCACCGCATGGCATCTTTTCCCGCACGGATCGTTGTCACAACAAAATCCGCATCCTTTACCGCCGTTTTCAGATCCCCTGTCAGTATGACCGACAGCTTTTCTTCACTGTGTTCCGCCAGATATACCGCAAAACCTCCGAAGATCTCCAGTTTGACCGGATCATTATCCATCACATAAAGTTCTGTAATTTTCAATCTGCCGCAAAATTTCAGCAATGATTCTACAAAATAGTACGTGCGGACACTGCCGCCGCCAATCAGCGCAAGTTTCATCTATTTCTGCACCTCCAGTTCAAAAACAGGTTCGACCTCAAGCGTCAGCTTCTGCACCCCTGAAGCCTGTACTTTTCCTTCCAGAAGATTGACCAGTGTATTGACCCCTCTGACCTTCAGTGTATTTTTGCCTTCACAAACCTGATCCGTCAGATCGATCGTGTATGGGCGCCAGAGACGCTTTTTCAGTTCGCCGTCACCGACACAGGCCTCCAAAATATCCGAACCCACTTCACCTTTCAGTATGACCCGGCATTCGCCGTCCATGGCCGGCATTACAAACTGTCCGGTATAAATTCCGGCACCTGAATAATAAGGATAACCTGTTTTTGTCCAGTCGCCAATTTTCTGTTCCTTTCCGGATGCCGTTATAACCGGTACGCCGTCACGTATTTCCACCCTGAAATCTCCTGTAAGTTTCAAAAGATCAAGCATACCGTCGCTCTTTTTCGTCACAGTCAGTCTGACGGCAATGGTGTTTTTACCTTTCACAAGGAGTTTTCCGACTGCCGCCTGAAGTATCTCAGCGTCAAGCCAGCTTCGTTCAAACGGTCCGGTCACACGCGTGCCATTGACATAAAGTTCCCATGCGCTGCCTGCAAAACCATCAATCAGAAGCATGGCATCCTCCGGCACAACATCCGCATACAGATGCGCGGCATACCACAGATCCGCCGGATATTCTTCATTCTCCCGCTCCACCGGAAGCTGCATTTCCCATGCACCCATCTTAAAATCATACCATCCGTCAAACGGATAATCCGGTGCGGAGATTTCACGGGCAGTCGCCTCGCCCTCTCCCGGCGCGGCATACCGGACTTTGTAATCGCCCGTCAGGATGCAATTTGGCCGGTCCGTTTCAAAATGCCATACTTCCGGCAGCTCAATCTCTGCCGGTCTGCTGTCAATGACAGCGCTAACAGTCTTTTTGCCGCCGCCGCACACAGCCACCGCGCGCTTCTCCTCTGGCCCGCCGCAGCCCCGGATCGTCCTGCCGTCAAAGGAAAGCACTGTAAATCCGGCTTCTTCCAGATGCGGCTGCCCCGCATACGGCGCCGCACTGATCAGTGCCGAGCCGAAAGGTTCAAAATGCATCGTAAAACTGGTCGTATCATCCGTTACCGTATACACATAAACCGGCGTAATGTGGCCTTCCCAAAGATCCCATTGCTCCGGCGCAAACTGTCCCCGCAGTGTCACCGTAACATCCTCAGCATCTTCTGTCGGATTGACCATGAAAAACAGATTTTCGCCGTCTTTTTCATGGTGCAGATAAAAAATTTCTTCACTGTCGATCATAATTTCCGGTTCGATCATTGCCAATACCGCCCTGCGCAGCGTTTCAATGTCGTCTTTTGCCGCAAAGCCCCTTCCCTGCGCAAACAGGCACAGACCGTCTCCGTAAACATTTTTGTGAAGTTCAAATTCCGTCTTTGTCCCGTCTTCGAAGGCCTGGCGCACCTCTCTGCCGTCACTGCCAAACAGCGCCCGGATGCGTCTGCCAAAATCCGCCGCCTGACCTTCTATACACTTTACCGGCAGCAGTGTATCCGCAAGCACTTTGCCGCCTGCCGCCACAAACCGTTCCAGCATATCCAGCGTCGAAGCCTTGATATGGGTCATGGCCGGCAATATGAGTGCCTCATAGGCTTCATCGCGGATACAGAGCTTATTGCCGCGCAATTCGCACGACGCGAGTACATCCTCATCCAGATAATCAAAATCTGTGTGAATACGCAGAAGACGGTCTGTCAGATACGGAAATTCCGCTTCGATCAGCGCTCCCGTCTTTGACATTTCCTGCGGTGTATAGGTGGCCCACACAGTATTGATCGGATACATGACCGCCAGCTTCGCAATGTGCCTGCCGCCGCTTAAAGCATAGCCCATCCTTGAAATATACCGGTTGAAATCCGCATATTCCGGCCACCATGTATGGTGATAAAATTGTGAAGGCGGCCAGTCCCGCTTTCTTGAGCCTTCAATGGAATAATGAAAGCCATGAGGATTGAGAATATTAACGCCAAGCACATATTCCCAGTCCGCAACCCATTTCATCCGCTCCATCGTGCAGTCCCAGTAAAGACCGCCCATGGATTCGCACAACAGCCGGTGGCTGCCATTCTGATGCGCCGCGGATGACGCAATCTTTAAGGCCACATGTTCAGACGGCATCTTTCTTGTCCCGACACGCGGATATAAGTGGTCAACACCCGTCATGTCCATATGCCGGAGCATATGAAACAGATTGCCGCCGGTACGCGCGTGAAGCCTTATGGATTCTTCACACAGAAGATGCCCTGTGAATTTTGTATCATTGGCATGGCACCAGTCACTGATCTGTTGATAATAAGTTTCCTCATATTGCTCTGAAAGCGCGCTGAAATAATCATAACGCACCTGTTCTGTCCGCTCTCCGATATCATAATAAAGCATTGGCAAAAGCGGTTTTAAGTCATAGCCCTTCC
The DNA here is from genome assembly GCA_964447245.1 of uncultured Coprococcus sp. GTDB lineage: Bacteria > Bacillota > Clostridia > Lachnospirales > Lachnospiraceae > Coprococcus_A. Next base: position 41,726 of record CAYURX010000003.1, read on the forward strand.
GCTCCCTGAATATCTTAAACATCTTTGCGGACCACGGCAGCGTGCGGTTATTATGAAAAACTTCAAAATAGAACATGGCCGGTTCATCTGTATAAAAACCCCTGATCTTATCGCCAAAATTTTGGGCGCCGACGGATGCTTTGTACCGTTCATGGGTACGTTCAAGAAATTCTTTCGTCGATTCTTTATTCAGTACATCCGCATACCATGTTGCCTTGCGTTCAATAAAATAAAACAGTTTCCACGGTCCCGGAGGCGCTTCCCATGAAATCACTTTATCAAATGACAAAGACGGCATCAGATTGATAAATTCAGGTCTGCCCTCCTCCAGATCTTTTTGCAAAATCGCGCAGGCATAGACCGGTTCACTCTGCTCCAGATCATTATAACGGGAATCCGTTCCTTCCATAAAAGTAAAATACTGGCCCGGTATATGATCCTCGATCAGTTCCAGATACCGGTTTGTCAGTTCCGGTCTGTCGCGCATGACCGACTGCCCGGCTGTTCCGCTCGGCCAGTTGTACTCATCATAGACCCATACCTGCAGGCCAATCTCCTGCGCTTTCTCAACCGTAAATTTCACACGGTCGAACCAGTCCTCTGAAATATAAGGGACATGCTCATTCACTCCAAAACGGGCATGGATAAAGATTGCCGGGATCCCCTTTGCATAATATTCTCTTAGCTGGTATTCCATTTCATCGTAATCCAGCCTGCCATTCCAGAACCAGAACGGCATAATGCCAAACTCCCTTGCCGGCGAAAAAAATTTTTCACGCGTCAGCGGTTCGCCGTCTGTTATTTTATTATAAGATGCCATGATTGGTTTCCTCCTTTTACCTCCTGTCAGTTTTCACAAACTTCACACGACTTAAATAAAATCCCGTCGCCGCAGCTTCCATTCACCGCTCACAGATCTCCGCTATACCGTAAATACGCAGCGCCGGAAGCTTCACAACGACAGTTTGTCCATCAAAATGCCACTCCGGCGATACTGCTTTTTCACCAGGCGCATACCATCTGACCTGTTTTGGCGCAGCCTTTGCCGGTACTGACAAAATAATCCCTTCTTCCGGAACACAGCAGTCCTGCGCGGCATCATAATGATAATTCAAAAGGTGCACCGCCAGGCCGCCGTCCAGTCTGTGCGTATGAATGCCCAGTTCGGCCTTATTCACGCGAACCGCTGCAATTCCCGATACCATCTGAACGTAACTGCCGGCAAATCTGTCAACCGCCTCTTTTTTCTGTTCCGGATTTTCACAGAATACGACATTTTCATGACTGGCAAGCCATTTGACGTAATCAGGATCCTCCACAGCGATCTGTCCAAATACAAGTAATTTTCTGCCGGATGCCACAAATTGACGAAGAACCGCTTTCTGTTTTTGGGTCAGCTTTGTACACTCCGGCGCCACCACCAGCTCATATTCTTCCAGATCATCCATCGTTAAGTGATCTTCCACAAAATCGCCGCCGAGAGTCACGACATCATAGATTTCCTGATGGCTGCTCATCCACCGTATGATCTCCCAGAAAGGCAGCCGGGTCGTATCCGGGTCATCCAGATTCGTCGGCGTAAAAAATAAGATACTGTTTTCATCCTCTTTCAGATTGCCTGTGGATTTCTTTGTCGATTCGATCCAGTAAGCACTCGGCCAGCTATACAAAACAGCCACCGGCGCACCGGATCTCCGGCTGATCCGTCCGTCATTTTCTTCCAGATACACGGCAATCTCCTCTGTCACTTCCTTTGGCGGACAAAATGCGTCCTTCATTGTATTTCCCATCCATCCGCCATACGGAATAGCCATATTGCAGCCATAGGCCGTTGCCTCCAGCAAAAACAGCCGGTACAGATCATAGCCTCTGCCGCGGTTGAGCTGACGTACCAGTTCAGGGACGATTCCGCCATAGGGGTTTTCTGCCACGATCGCTTCCTTATCCCCGGCAAAACCACTGATATACCGGTACCAGTACGGCTGGCGGAATAAGGTCGCTTCCATTTCCGTTGTCACCACATCCACCGTCTCACGGATCGGATAATAGACCGGTGAACCATTAAAGAAGTTTCCTGACACAAGCACCGCTTCCCCTCGGGTCCGGCGGCTGTAATCCCGGATAAAATCCGTCAGTTCGGTAAAATATTTTCTGATCTGCGTCAACTGAAACTCCCAGTATTCCTTAAAAAGCGGCACATCCTCTCCATTCGGAAAGTCGATATTGTTTTCACAGATATATTCCGCATAATCAAAGGTTTCCAGATCCAGATCCGCATACCGGGCATCCAACAGCCCTTTTTCTTTCAGCCCGCGTAAATACTTTGTAAATCCCCGTCTGCAGTCCTTACAAAAACATCCGCCATGACGCAGCGCTGTGATCGGCAGTTCGCTTTCATCAAGCTGCACGCCTGCCACACCGGCATCGATCTGAAGCATAATGATCTTTTTAAGGTAATCGCGCCACACCGGATTATTCCGGCACATCTGGTAACAATACTGGCCGTCCGCTTTCTGCTCGACCCACTGGGCATGCACAGGATTTCCATGATAATCCCTTGCCGCGCATTCCTCAAGCAGATCTGTCACTTCTTCGCCGTCGCTGTTTCGTATACCGTCCGGATAAAAATCATGCCACTTTTTTTCAAAAAGCTGTTCATGCGCCTGTCCTGAAAATTCGCGAAGCCCATACCATCCGTTTGTCCTGCCTCCGGTAAGGTTAAGTCCCTCAAGTTCTCCGTTTTCCCCGAAAACAGCAGGAAATTCCCAGCCCTGAACTTCAAATACGATCCCAAACAATTTGATGCCCTTTTCATTACAGCACCGGATAAATTCCGCATCATTCATATAGCCGTACATACGCAGCCGCGGATCCACCGGTCCAAATGCTTCATGATATAAAAATGGCAGTGAAATGCTTCCGCCGCCCAGTCCCGCCCACACAAGCATCGTGGCGCGAAAACGCTCCAGATCCTCAAGGGCAAGCCTGCTGCGCATCGGCATCCCCGGATGAAAGCAGTACTGGTCTTTTAACCAGCCGTCAAAGTAAACCGACCGTTCCATCAAACCCCTCCTTCTTCTCTATGCTTACCCGTTTTTCAGATAAACATCCTCAATGAACAGCCCCGGCTATTCTAATGTCTGCTTTTCTTCCAGTACGGCCAGCTGTTCGACTCTTTTCTCGTGTCTGCCGCCCTCAAACGGCGTATCCAGCCATATCTGTGCGATCATACGCGCCAGTTCACTCCCTACGACCCGGGCGCCCATCGCCAGCATATTGGTATTATTATGTTCTCTGGAAAGTTTTGCCGAATAGGGTTCACTGCATACAACACAACGGATGCCGTGAATTTTATTGGCCGCAAGGGAAATCCCTATGCCCGTTCCGCAGATAACGATCCCCCTGTCGCATTCGCCCGCAGCCACTGCGCGCGCAGCCTTTGAACCATAGACCGGGTAATCGCAGCGTTCCTCCGTATAAGTCCCAAAATCCTTATACGCCAGCCCTTTTTCCTCCAATAATTTCATCATTTCTTTTTTTAGTTCAAGCCCAACGTGATCTGACGCAAGTGCTATCATACCTGACTCCTTTCCGCATCCGTTCATAAGCATACATTCCCGCGCCTATGACGCCGCTTTCCTGATTTTGTTTTGAAATAATAATTTCCAGATTGTCATGAGGCAGCGGTTTTCTCGTATGCAGAACAATATATTCCTTCAAAAGTTCCATCGGAAAATCCTGCATCATCAAAACACCGCCTCCGAGAATGACATAATCCGGATCAAAAATATTCACTTCCATGGCAACAGGCACTGAAAGATTTTCCACATATTCCCTCAACACCGGACTGTCCGCGTGTTTTGTAAAAAGACTGAATATTTCGTCCTCAGGGAAATACTCTGCCTGCAGCTCCTCCAGATATTTGCCGGATGCGATCGTTTCCATACAACCTGTATTGCCGCAATGGCAGGCCCGTTTGTTGCCAAGCACCGGTACATGTCCCAGTTCACCGGCAACACCGTTTTTGCCTGTGAGGATCTCACCGTTGATGGATATCGCATTGCCAAGTCCTGTCCCTATATAGCATCCGATCACAAGCGCATCCTTCGGAAGTCCGTGCAGATGCATATCGCTCATCAGAAGCAGATTCACATCCCTGTTAATATAAACCGGAATCCCCAGCTCCCTCTGCAGCAATTCTACCACTGCCAGATTGTCAAAGCCCGGCAGATTCGGTGTGGAAAGTACCTTTGTTTTTTCTTTATTGATGGTCGATGGAAAACCCACAGACACTGCTCCCGGCAGCCCGCTTTTTAAGTTTCTGGTGCAGTAACTGCGGACATAAGCCGCCAGATCCTGAATTTCACCTCCGGAAAACCGAAACAGTTCCATACTGGAGGTCATTTCAAATCCTCTCAGAGACAAATCAGCATATACAAGCCCCGCGCGAATATTAGTGCCCCCGATATCCAGACCTAAAACACAATCATTTCTTATCATAAAATCCCCCCATCATTCAATAAGTTCTTTCTGCCGTTTGGGTATTTAGCCGTTATTGCTTATTCCAGATCAAGTATAATTTGAACAGTTCAGGTTTTTTCGTTCATTGCATTCCAAAAAAACCAAGTACCGGCGTTTTTCAAGGGTTTCACTTGTGATGATCTGCAGAAAATTCCGATATCAAACAGGTTGAGACTGAACTGTTTGCAAAGATATTTGATTCTGGAATAAGCAATAACGGCTCTTTATACCCAAACTAAAGAAAGAACCATTCAATAGGTACTAAAAAGTTTTACGGACACTGCTGTATACTGTCAAGTGCCTCCTGCTGCTGATCTTTCATCATACGCAGTGCCTCGTGTATATCCGGTGATAATCCAAATAATCCCGAACCCATGACAAGCATCTCGGCGCCGGCAGCCGCATAGGTCCGGTACGTATTTTTATTACAGCAGCCGTCGATCTGTATTTCATAATTCAAATGATTCTGACGCTTAAAATCTGCTGCCTCACGGATTTTATCCACCACCTGCGGAATCATCGGCTGACCGGCATAGCCAACATCCACTGTCATCAGCGTCAGCCTGTCCACTTCATCAATATAATGACGCACTGTATCAAATGGTGTTGCCGGATTAATCACAACGCCGACTTTGCAGCCCAAGTCCCTGATCTCATGAATCAATCGAAACGCCGCCGCATTGATCGTTTCCGCATGCAGTGCGATCATCGCCGCACCCGCGTCAGCAAAACAGCCGATCCAGTCTACTGGCCGCTCTGTCATTAAATGAACTTCCACAGGGCGTTTTGCCTTGCGGCAGATCGCTCTGACAAAATCCGGTGATAACATTAAATTCGGGCAAAAATGGCCATCCATCACATCCGCGTGATGCCAGTCCATCCATTCGTCCAGCGCCTCAAGCTGCTGCCCGATGTTCAGGACATCCACACACATCAGAGAATCTGATAATAAAAAACGCATAACTTTCACTCCTCTTGTATTTCCTACAGTTTCTATAATGATTATCCCGTTTCTAAAGAGAAAACGTTTACTCACGTGTTAAAAAAGAAACGACCATTTAGATCGTCTGCTTTTATTCAGGTCGTCTTCCTTCTGACCAGGGAAACATCCACAAGAACCCTGTGTTTCCTGTCAGGAGAACCCTGCATCATCTTTACGATCTCCTCCGCCGCAGTCTGGCCGAGTACATCTGTCTGCTGATGAATCGTTGTCAGCGGCTTCGCGCCAAGACTTGCCATTGCGATATCATCAAACCCAACAATCTTCACATCATCCGGTACTGCCACCTGATGTGCTCTCAGAGCATCAAGCGCTCCCAGTGCAAGCCAGTCAGCCGTACAGAAAATCCCATCAAAGCATTTTCCCTGTTCGATCAATTCATTCACTGCCTGGCGGGCCGCCTGAAAAGATATATCATCAACTCTCATATCCAGCTCCGGATCTGCCTGAAGACCATATAAAGCAAGCTGATCCCTGTATCCGCTGTAACGGGAATTGTATGTAGAAATCACTTTCGATGAACGGATACACGCAATCCGCCTGCATCCCCTGTCATATAACTCCTGCACCGCAAGCTTCGCACCGCCATAGTTATCCGACTCAATCACTGTCACCTCACCGCTGCCGGTCATCGGCACACGGTCAATATAGATCGCCGGGAGTCTGTGCAGACCATTCTTCAACTCGCATGTATTACCGGAAATAAAAATCAACCCCGACAGATTCACCGCGCCAAGCATGCTCATATACTGCCGTTCGATTTCTTCATTCTCCGCCGTGTTGCACACGAAAGCCATATAGCCGTGTACGCGTAGGCCATTCTGTATCTCCTGCACAATACAACTGAAAAAGTCATTGGTAATATCCGGCACAAGTATTCCTACAAAATTAGAACGCTTTGTCTTTAATCCCTTCGCCGTCATATTCGGCGTATAATGATACTTCTCAATAAGCGCGCGCACCCTGCGTTCCGTTTCTTCTGAATAGCGGCCGTTCTGATTGATGATCCGTGAAACTGTAGCCACAGAAACGCCGGCCATACGCGAAATATCTGTCATGGAAATATTGTTTTTCTCGTCCATGTGCTGGAAACTTCCTTCCTGTATCTGCCAGTCTCCAACTGGAGCGACATTACACAAAAGTCTTATTTAAATTTAATATATCAGATTTCCATGAAGTAGTCAAGGAAAAACGTTGATTTTAGGCAATCGTTTACCTTTCAGTTAC
>CAYURX010000004.1:0-47411 GCA_964447245.1 uncultured Coprococcus sp.
CTGAGACTCCATTTCTATATCCGTCTCGCTGCCTGACTCCGTTTCCTGAGGTGTACACCCTTCGATCACAATGGAATCCAGCATCTGTGTGAGCACCTTGCCATATGTATTCTCAGCCGATGTATTCTCAGCAGACGTATTTCCACCGGATTCTTCATACCACTGGGTCTCAAATAACAGGGCATCACCGTTGTCCAGCTTCACCAGATACTGGTTATGATGCAGCAATCCTTTGCCGTCATCAATACTCTCAGCCGTTGGCTGGCACAGGGCGGTATACCCGGCATCACCAATGACCGTATCCTTCGCGGATTCATTAAAAATCTCAGCAACGATGCTCTCAAGCTGGTCGTTTTTGATCTTCATGGCGGCAAAAAAGACTGGCGGCTTCGAAGAAAATGTCTGTCCCTTCAAAGCGATCTCATCATAATCCCCCGTCCGGTTATATTCAAACAACGACTCATCGTAAATTACATGATACCCAAAATTACTGACGAAATCCTTCTTATTCTGAATACTTGACTCCGTCACCTTCTCAGCCTCCACGCTCTCTTTGACTGCTGCAGGATTCGTCTCAGCTTCCGTCTCTGATTCTGTGGCGCTTTCCGTCATAGATTCTGTTTCCGTATCTATTTTATCTTTGGTATCAGTTGTCTCGCTGCCTGTATACTTCTTTTCGCACCCTGTCATCACCAAAAGTCCTACCAGCAGCATGAATACCATTATTCTGGCATGTCCTTTCATCAAAGTACCTCCCGTATATTGCCAATTCCTGTTATACCGACTATACAGCAGAATTAACTAAACGTCAAGTCTTTGCCAAAAATGCAAGAATTCCTTAATACTAATTTTATAATTGACCGCCTACCAGGCATCCTACGTCTCACGATCAGCCGCCTTGATACTGAGAATCCTGTAAAGGGATTCATCAATTCTTTCCTCCGTGATCGTACCGTCATGAACTGCATCCAGCACGCCTTCATAGGCCGCTTCAAAATCCGCAGGAGCCAGCAGCATATCCGCACCGGCCTGAATCGCTTTGACAGCCGCCTGCGCAGACGTATATTCCGCCTGAATTTCATCTGCATTCAGATAATCCGTTATGACAACACCCCGGTAGCCTAATTCATCCCGCAGGACTTCGGAAATCATCACTTCCGACAGTGAAGCCGGCGTCTGATCACCTGTCACATTCGGAACGGCGATATGACCGACCATAATGAAATCAAGCCCCTGTTCAATGGCATTGATATACGGCAGAAATTCCTTTGATTTCATTTCTTCCAGTGTACTGTTGATGACAGGATAGCCCGTTGCAGCCGATGACGCAGCACCATAACCCGGGAAATATTTCATGACACTGTGAACCTCCTCCGACGCCTGTCCCTCCGCAAAAGCCAGCGCCATGTCTGAAACGGTCTGCGCATCCATGCTAAAGATTCTCTGGCTCATCTGATAACTGTTACCTGCCAGCACATCCGCCACAGGCGCCAGGTTCATATTAAAACCATAATCGTCCAGCAATCCGCCGATATATTTTCCGGCCTCGCGCGCTTTTGCGGTATCGCCGGAATTGCCGATGGTTGACGCAGAGTCCGCAGCTTCCGGACTGCTTTCCAGCCACTCATTGCCGCCGATGGCCGAACAGGTTCCGCCTTCTTCGGCTATAGCAAGAAAAAGCGGCCATCCGGTCAGTTCTTCACCAAAATCCTGTACATTGGCAAGCATGGTCTGAAGCTGCACATCCGATTCCATATTATCAGCCGTATAGACAAGGCCGCCCACCGGATATTCCTCCAGCGCGCCGTAGGTTGAATCTCCGGCATTGTAAACAGTCTCATACCCCGTCAATGCTTCCGGTGAGATGATAAACATCTGCGCCACCTTTTCTTCCAGGGTCATTTCCGAAAGCGCCGCCAGGATCTCCTCGCTGCCTTCGTCCTGCATACCGCCCTCATACTCATACCACGTATTGCCAAAATCAGGACTGTAGCTGATCTCCGTCTGTTTTATGCCGATGGTCGGATTCGTCACCGTATGTACATAAACCAATTCGTTCTCACTGATCATGCTCAGATGATTCTCACCATCCAGGTCAAACCATATATCTCCGGCACATTTCGTCCATGACTCACATCCGTCCTCTGTCCTGTAAGCTTCAAAAAATTCGCTGTCTGTCCCGGCTCCCAGGGACTTCAACAAATAACCATGCGTTTCATCATAAAAAATAACTTCAACGCAGTATGGGCTTGCCGCGTCATAAAACGGATTGGCAAACTTCACCTCGAAGTCCCGTCCTTCATAAGTGATCACTTCCTGCTGCACGTTAAATTTGAGCAAATCACCTTCGTAATAATAATCCTGTTCGCCGGCCTGCGTCTCATCTTCCGCTTCCGTCTCATCTTTTCCCAGGTTCAGACTTTCCTTCAAATCAGATAATGCGGTTTTCTCCCCGCTATCCGTACCCAAACGTTCCCGGACAACAATGACCCCCAGAACAGCCAGCAGGGCAATCAAAATAGCCGTTGTCACCACAACGAGTTTCTTCATACTTCATCTTCCTCCGTTAATACTATATTCCTATATTAATATAACAAATATATCACACTCATTGCAGGAAGAACAGACGATTTTTACAAAAACAGGGAATTTTCACACTCGAAAATTCCCTGTTCACTCAGACTATAACAAACACAATAGATACACCACAATACTGGCCGTTATGGCCACTGTAAAAAGGCTTTTTCCCATGAGAGCCACGATAATGGCGGCAATAACGCCGGCCACAGCCGCCGGAACATTGTCCACGGCAAAAAATACGGCAGGGAATGTCATGGCGGCCAGTACAGCGTAAGGTATGTACGATAAAAAAGAACGAATAAACCGGTTTTGAATACGTTTCTTAAAAATCATCAGCGGAAGTACCCGTGTCAGGTAGGTCACGCCAAACATAATCAACAGATAAATCCAATAATTATGCTGCATCAGATGATTCCTCCTCCCCTGTCGGATACAGCCAGGCCCCCAGTGCAGAGGCGGCAACAGCACAGATGATAATCGAAAAGCCGTCCGTGATAAAGTCAAAAAGCGGCACAAAATGAATGACACAACTGAGCGCGATCGCTGCTGCAGCTACAACCAGAATCGGATGTTCGCGCCGCATGGCCGGCACAATGATTGCCAGAAACATGCCATAGATCATAATACCAAGGGCGTTGCCAATGGAATCCGGCAAAATATTGCCGCACACAGCTCCGGCCAGCGTACCGCCTGTCCAGCCGATATAAGGAAGTACGGCCAGTCCGGCCATATAGGACGGCATAATATCCCCGTCCCTGCTCATGGCCACCGCAAAAATCTCGTCCGTATTGCAATGTCCCAGTATCAATTGCTGCCAGCTCTTAAAACCCGGCGCCAGCTTCTGCGACAAAGAGATACCCATCAGGGCATAACGCATATTGATCACCAGTTCCGTCATGGCCATCTCTATATAAGAACCAGCTGCCGCAATAATACCGATCCCTGCAAATTGTCCCGATGATGTCAGATTGGTCAATGAAATCAGTACCGCCTGCCACCATTCGATCCCCGATGCCACCGCCGTCAGGCCAAATGAAAATGCCACAGAAAAATAACCGATACCTATTGCCAGTCCGTCATGAAAACCCCGTTTAAATAAGTCCATTTTCAGCCCAGACCTCCGTTTTCATCAATATTTCACAATATTTTACATTGATTTCTCATTCTCAATAAAAATTCCCGAACCGGCAGCATGAAATATATTCGAATAATATATAGCTGCACTGAGGGAGAGCCGGTTCGGGAGGTGAGTATATGCATCACTTATTGATGATATTTTACAACAATTTCCATTATCTACATAATTCCAAAAAAATATGGCCTGTTATAGTCATTTGCTATAGCAAGCCATGCTTGTTAATTGAATTTCTATACTCTGAGATATTTTTTCAGTAATTCCAGATACCGCTCACCAATCTCGCTGCGCTGGGTGCCCTTCACGGCGATCACCCCGATATGTATCGTCTCATCAATCTCCAGCGGTTTCCCGATCAGATCACCGCCGCCCAGGTCTTCCACAATATAAATACCCGCGCTCGGCGTATAGCCATTAAGTCCGATAATCAAATTAAAACAGGTCGCCCGGTCCGTCACCCGGATGGATTTCTTGTGCGGGAACGTACTGAGCACTTCCTCCGCAAAATAGAAAGATGTACTCTCTCCCTGCTCAAAATAAATATACGGATAAGGATCCAGATCCTCCAGCGTAATGATTGCTTTATCTGCCAGCGGATGTTTGGCAGAAATAAAAATATAGGGACGGGTCGTATACAATTCCGTAAATGTCAGATTGGATTCTTTTAGTGTCCGCATAATAACATTCCTGTTAAACCCGGACAGATAAAGGATTCCAAACTCACTGCGGCCGTTTTTCACATCTTCAATGATATCATAGGTTTTCTTCTCGGAAAACGCCAGGTCATACTCATCAAGGCCATAGGCCTGCACCAGGTCCACAAAAGCCCGCACCGCAAAATTATAATGCTGCGCCGAAACATGAAAATGCTGCTTCTTCGGCTCTTTACCCAAATACTTGTCCTCAAGCAGCACGACCTGCTCAATGACCTGCCGCGCGTACCGCAGAAATTCTTCTCCTTCATGGGTCACATGTATCCCCTTGTTTGTCCTGATGAATAACTGGATCCCCAGCTCCTTCTCAAGCTCATGCAGGGCATTTGTCAAACTTGGCTGCGACAGATAAAGCACCTTGGCGGCCTCATTGATACTGCCTTTTTCGGCTATGGCGATCACATATTTTAATTGTTGTAATGTCATCATATCCTCCTTCCGGCAGTATCTTCTGGATATTGGCCGCTTAACGCCTGTTATTCTTCTTTTCCTTCGCCGTCTACATAGTATTCTGAAGCTTTTTTAGACACATAAATGGTCGTTATCACATCACTCAGTCCGCTGAAAATCAATCCCGCGCCAATGAGCCGCATTAAAAAAGCGACTGTTGAAAACGGATTTAATATGACGATCAGTCCAATCAATATATTAATGGCCGCCGTAATCATCACTTTCGTCCAGGCACTGACGGCCATTCGTCTCAGATCAAAGGCATGCTGCAGTTTCAATACACCGCTGACAACAACCCCGATACCGAGCAGTACCGGCAAAATCGAAATCACCGCTTCCGAACGCACGCAGATGAACAGACCGATCCCGGCCGTTACAAGCCCTTTCACAAGATCATAATTACCCGCCGCCATCTGCTTTCTGCGAATATAACTGAAAATGAAGATGGCCCCGATGACAATTAAAACAATACCTACGGCATTGGCTATCGTCACCAGTGTCAATTCAGGAACAAACAGCAGAACGAGTCCGCCGGCTGTCAGCAATAGTCCGCTGCTGATCTCCTGAAACTTCCATTGTTTAAACATGTGATCACTCCTTTTATTCTTTACAAACGATGGGCCACTCTGCCCTGTTCATGCGGATTATCAGTCTTTCGCGGATATTCCTCCTCATAATCCTGAAACATTTTTTCTTTATGATGGTATTTCAGACCTTTGTAAATGAGCTGACGTATCAGATCATAGATAACAGCAAACACCGGAACCCCGATGATCATTCCCACAAATCCAAACAGGCCGCCAAATATCAGTATGGCAAACAAAACCCATATGCCTGACAATCCCGTACTGTTGCCAAGTATTCTCGGCCCCAGAATATTGCCGTCAAACTGCTGTAAAATAATAATAAAAACAACAAACATCACACAGTATGTCGGGCTGACGGTCAGCAGAATGACCGCTGACGGAATAGCGCCGATATACGGCCCGAAAAACGGAATAAAATTCGTGATGCCAACAATAACGCTGATCAATATCGTATACGGCATCCGCATGATCAGCATTCCCACATAACAGATCACGCCGATAATGGCAGAATCCAGCAGCTTGCCGCTGATGAAGCCTGAAAACATCTTATCCGTAAAGGCGATCTCCTCGAGTATCTTTGCTGCGTACCGCTCACGGAAGATACTGTACAATAATAACTTTCCCTGTTTCCTGAATTTTGTACGGTTGGCAAGAATATAAACGGCCACTACAATACCGATCAGAAAATCCATGAAAACACCGGCCATATTCATCATACTGTTTGAAAGCCCTGTCAGGAGCACATTCAGATAAGGCAGAAGGCTCTCTTTTAACCAGCCGGACAAAGATTCTGTTCCCGCATCCGATAGCTGCGCGATATAATTGTGCATGACTTCATTGCCTTCAAACAGATTGTCTACCATGGCACTCACATCATCGATCATATCCGGCAGCATTTTTACAATATTCGTCACACTGACAACCAACTGCGGCAGTAGCATGGATAAAATCACATAAATAATCAAAAGTCCCGTCAGCAAACTGCCTGCAACACTGACTGTTCCAATCATCCGGCTGTTCTTCGGATGCCAATGCCTGCCAAGTAACTTTTCATAAGTATTGCATAAAGGTTTTAGCAGGTAGGCGATCACACCGCCATAAATAAACGGCTGAAGAATGTTCATCACCCGATGAAATAATTCTCTCAGGGCCGATGCTCTGAATATGACAAAGAAAAACAGAATACTCAGGGCCGCCGCACAAAACACCGCCAATATGACGGACAGGTTCTTTTTAAATTCTTCCTTCATATCATCGCTTCTTTCTTCTTGTACAGGCCGGCTCAGCCCAGGTGTTTCCACTGGATCTGACGGATATCCTTGCCGCTGGCCCTGGCATAACGCAATGTGTCCTGCGTGCCGCTGGAGCCTTCGCTGGCATCGTCATAAACAATAATCATGCGGTCGCTGGCATCCACCATATAACAGTCCCGCAGTATACAGGCCGCCTTCTCGTCTCCGCCGTCGGATATGACTGTCACCCGATCCGCCGCCGCTTCAATGGCACACATCCGTTCTCCGGCTTCGCCCTTTAATTGCTGATTATAACCTGCAAACGGCTTCGCCAGTTCAAGCTTGATGACCGGATATTCCTTCCGCTTCTCCAATACGATCTCCGCCGCCCATGTATCAACGCCCTCGGCGCCGCCCGTAATAAAATAAGTAAATCCATCCGTCAGCGCCCGCTCGATTTCCTCGCTCAATGCCGCTTTCACCCGCTGGCAGGCCGGATCATCTTCATGATCCTTCCACGGAAAATAAACAGGCCGGTGTCCAGAAAAAGCACATCTTTTTACCATATCTATCCAATATCCTTTCTGTAATGGTCTAAGTATATCTGATATTGATGACTTCCGCAATACTTTTTCACTAATACCTTTTTATGCATTTCCTATTTCATCGTATAAAGGGCCTCATAAACGCCTTTTTTCGCCATAAGTTCTTCATGGGTACCGGATTCCTCAATCCCCTGATCCGTCAGCACCAGTATTCTTTCCGCGTTACGGATAGTCGTCAAACGATGCGCGATCACAAATGTCGTTCTGTTTTTCGCCAGCTTTTCCAATGACTCCTGAACGACCTTCTCACTCTCGTTGTCCAGAGCCGATGTGGCTTCATCAAATATTAATATTGGCGGATTCTTCAAAAATACTCTGGCAATCGACAATCGCTGCTTCTGACCGCCCGACAATTTGATACCCCGCTGTCCAATATCCGTCTCATAGCCGTTTGGCAGAGCCATGATAAATTCATGGGCATTGGCATTTTTGGCTGCCTCGATCACTTCTTCCCTTGTGGCATCCGGCCGTCCATAGCGAATATTGTCGTAAACGGTTCCCACAAACAGGTAGACATCCTGCTGCACAATACCGATCTGATTGCGCAGGCTCTGTAATTTGATGTCACGGATATCCCGCCCGTCAATGCGGATGCTGCCGCCGCTCACCTCATAAAAACGGGGGATCAGACTGCACAATGTGGTCTTGCCGACTCCCGACGGACCCACCAGCGCCATATACGTCCCGGCCTCCGCCTTCAGGCAGATATCATGCAGCACCATCTCCTTGTTGTCCTGATAATGAAAAGATACATGGTCAAATTCAATATCGCCGTGAATCTGGCTGATCTCAACAGCCCCCGGCTGATCCGTAATATCCGGATGAATATGTAAAATTTCCTGAAAACGTTCAAACCCCGTATAACCATTCTGAAACTGCTCGGTAAAATCAATAAAAGTTTTCACAGGTTCCGTAAACACGTTAATATATAGAAGAAATGTAATCAAATCCGACACACTGACAAGCCCTTTTGTAATGCAAAACGCCCCCGCAATCAGAACGACGATGGTGATCATTGTCGTAAAAGCCGTAATTCCGGCATGATATCCGCCCATATAGGAATAGCTTCGCTTTTTTGAGGCCAGGAAACCATCGTTGCCGATCTTGAATTTCCCCATCTCCACATCTTCATTGGCAAATGACTTGACGACCCGGATACCCGACAGATTATCTTCAATCTGACTGTTGATGTCCGCGATCCTCTCCCTGTTCAATTTAAAGGCCCGCTTCATTTTCACATTGAAAATATACGCATAGATCAGCATAAACGGAATCAGCACAAACGCCGCTCCTGTCAGCAGCGGACTGATCGTCATCAGAATCACCAGCGAACCAATGATCTTGATACCGCATATGATCACATTCTCCGGCCCATGATGCATCAATTCGCTGATATCAAACAAGTCGGATGTAATTCTGGACATGAGCTGCCCGACCTTCTGGTCATCATAAAAACTAAAAGACAACTTCTGATAATGGGCAAAAATATCCGCCCGCATATCGTACTCGATCTTTGCACCCATGACATGCCCGTAATTGCCAATAAAATAATTACTGTAAAACTGCACGCCCACCAGGATCATCATGGCAACGCCCAGTTTGATCATCATCGGCATCACTTCCGACTGCGGCCACGTGATCACTTCCGATGTCACATAGCGGACAATCAGCGGAATCACCAGCGCCACAGCCGCCCCCACAATCGCAAAAAACATATCTGCCAAAAAAATCCCCATGTATGGCTTGTAATAAGCCGCCATCTTACGTAAATTCTCTCTCATTTTATTTCCCTGCCTGTACTTTTTTAATCGTTCTTCAACGTAATTTCCAATATTTCTGCTGCAACCTCAGCCGATTTTATCCGCATCAAATTATCCCACGCATCGTTTTTATTATTTTACAATCCATTGCCCTGTCTTTTTAGATCCTTTTCTCTCAATAATTCCTTTTTCTTTCAGACAGCGGATTCTTTTTGTAATAGTCGTTGTTCCCAGTCCGACGCTCTTGCTGATTTCTTTTACGCTAATACCGGCATTCTCTTTCATCAGCTCCAATATTTTACCATCACTACTCTCAACCGTCCCTGTTGCTGTTTGGTAAAAACTATTTTTCATATTACTCTTAAAATTTAGTGGAATTGTAACTGTAATAAAGTTTTCTGTAATATCAAATGCTTCCTTTCCGTATCTGGATACAATCAGAGGAACTCCATGCCCCGTTTGCTCTATATAATCTAACTGAACCATAATCTGTTGCAGTTCCAGATTTACTGGTTTGCTTTTGCCTTCATAAAATTCTTCCAACGTAAGTCCCTCCGGTAAACCGCCTACTGATATAATTTCAATACGGTCAGCAAACATATATACCGCCGGCGGTGTCTGCCTGGACCAGCGATTGTGCAGGCAGGCATTCAGCCACGCTTCTCTAAAGCATGCAAAGTCAAACAACCTGTTTTCTTTTCTCAGACTGCCTCCCACATCTACAACTGTCTCATTTAATGCTTCCATATAATCTAATACCTGCTTTACCGCTACCAACATACACTTATAGCCATATTCATTCCGTTTAACTAAATCTGTTTTATCTGTTCCACGAAATACCGCAACTTTAATGGAATAACTGTTCGTATCTGCCAAAACACAGGCCATTAAATTATAAGTTCCTTCACGTGTCAGAAGATTCAGATTCTGTTTAAAAGTATTTTCGCGAAGAGTCAGATGATTCCCGACATATAATGTTTTCAACTGTTCGAATGTTAATTCCTGATTGTTTGATTCAATATTGACAATAGAATCTGAAATGCTAAGCATTAAACTGCGTAACTGCTGTGGTGATATTTCCCTGTCTTCATCTGCCGATCTCATATAATATTTTCCATACGCTGAATACGGTTTTTCATCTCCTTCAGCAGTAACCTTTATTATATTTTTATCATCACATAATTCCGTAATAATCGTCGGGATAATCTGTGGTTTAATTGCATTTGCTATTCCTTGAGAAATCTCACGCATAGTGCGGTCTCCAATTTGTTGTCCTACAATTTCACCATCATTCCTTACTCCAAAATACAATGTCCCTTTTCCATTCTTATTCAGCATAGAGGCTAAAGCAATAATCCCTTCCTTTAATTCCCCTGTCGTTTTTTTAAACTCAACGAGTTCTGTTTCCATTCCAATGTTCATATTCATATACACCTCCTGCATATAGTATTATATTCCTTTTCGTCAGTTTATTCAACAAATAATACACACTTTATTCAACAAGGCGTTGTTGTATAATGTGTGTATTATAGTCAATTTATTTCATTTCCCAGCTAACACTTCTTACACATAGCATTCTGTACGCTCTCATTCCCCTGCCTATTCCTCAAATCACAACAAAAAGGCCATCCGACGTAGCTTTTAATCTATCATCAGATGGCCTCTCACTGTGCTTCATTATAGTACATTGGATTGTACCCCTTTCTTCAATTTTTCATCCTTTATAAAATTTTACGTTGCTGGTGGTCCGTACCTCCTTTACTTAATTTCGGCTGATAATTCAGAAGCTCGTTAGAATTTTGGAATCAGTCCCTTCTTGATTAAATATTCTTTTAACTTGTTCTGTTTTATCTCTTTTATGGTTTAATTATACCATGTAATTTGTATTTGTCAATATATTTTCATATATATTTTTTATATTCTGAATTTAATTTCAAATTTGATTAAAGAACATGCAAAATATCGAAATACTACAAGATTATCTTTTTATTAATGTCATTGTTGTATTTTTTTACAGGCAATAAGCCAGGGCCGTGCTGACGGCAATTCCTGTTATACTGCATAATAATGCCCCAGCCAGTGTCCATCTTGTTTTTGTAACTTTCACAGACATAAAGTAAACGCTCATGGTATAAAATACTGTTTCCGTACTGCTCAACATGAGCGAAGCCGCCTTGCCGATCAGCGAGTCACAACCATAGTTCTGATAAATATCCAGCAACAGTCCCGTGGCGGCTGATGAAGAAAAGAGTTTTAACACGCCAAGGGGCACAAGAGACGCCGGGAAATGAATCATTTCTGTTACAGATGAAAGGCCGGATGCCAGAGCATCCAGCAATCCGGAAGCCCTCAACACACCCACAGCCGTCATTAACCCCACCAGCGTCGGCAATATCCGAAACGTGATTCGAAGTCCATCGCCAGCCCCTTTTACGAACTCATCATACACCGCCACTCTTTTTTTCATTCCAACTGCGGCAATCAACAGGACCAGCAGCGGAATAATGCTGTCGGACAGCCATTGTATCATCGAATGCCTCCTTGTGCCACCTATAGCGGCTGTTTCTGTATCTTATACCAATATATGCCGCACCCGGATACATGGTACCATCACTCCTTTTGTATATAAATTTGACAAACTGGGAATTCTTACTAAATATGATTCGAATCAAAAAGAAATGGAGAAAAAATATGTTAGAAAAAACAATGATTCAATTTTTAAGCAAGTTTGACGAACACCCATTCTTAATAAAATTTTCTGGTCATGAATACCCCGTCGGAAATGGGGAGCCCACATTCACTGTCAACTTTAACAAAACGATTCCTGTATCCTCACTTCTCACAAGCACATCTATTGCACTTGGAGAAGCCTATATGGACGGTGATTTAGACATTGAAGGTGACTTATATCATGCCCTGGATCACTTTTTAGGACAGATGGGTAAATTTTCTACCGATCAGAACGCACTGAAAAAACTTATTTACAGCTCTGTAACAAAAAAGAATCAGGCACAGGAAGTCCGCAGCCATTATGATATCGGAAATGATTTTTACAAATTATGGCTTGATGATACGCTTAGTTATTCCTGTGCATATTTCAAAGATCCGAACGATACTTTAAAACAAGCGCAGATCAATAAAGTCGCTTACATTCTTGAAAAACTTTATCTAAAGGAAGGCATGACTCTCCTTGATATTGGCTGTGGCTGGGGATTTTTATTAATTGAAGCTGCAAAAAAATACAAAGTAAAAGGAATGGGCATCACCCTAAGCAAACAGCAATACGAGGAATTTCAAAACCGAATTGCAGAAGAACGTCTTGAAGATTATCTTTCGGTAGAATTAATGGACTATAGGGATCTGCAGAAATCTGAAATGAAATTTGACCGTGTAGTAAGCGTTGGTATGGTAGAGCATGTTGGGCGTGAAAACTATCCCCTCTTTGTCAACTGCGTAAAAAATGTTTTGAAAGACGGCGGTATTTTTCTTTTACATTTCATCAGTGCATTGAAAGAATATCCGGGAGATGCATGGATCAAAAAATATATTTTCCCCGGCGGCGTTGTTCCAAGTCTGCGGGAAATGATAAGTACTTTTTCTGATAACAATTTTCACATTCTTGATGTAGAAAATTTGCGTTCCCACTATAATAAAACTTTGTTATGCTGGTCAAAAAACTATCGGGAACATATGAATGAAATACGGAAAATGTTTGACGGACGCTTTGTCCGCATGTGGGATCTATACCTTGCCGCCTGCGCAGCAACGTTCCACAACGGCATTATAGACCTGCATCAGATTCTTGCGACAAAAGGAATTAACAACACCCTTCCAGATACCCGTTGGTACTAATTTTTGTCCAAAGGGCGCAGAAGCTGCCCGGCCTTTTGCGCCCAGGTCTGACGGTAAGCCTCCATATCTATTGGAAAACTCACTTCCGTTTTCTTCCATGATGACAGATAGGCCCCGTTGATGATATGTAAAGACCTGACGGCATCCTCCACAGGGCAGATGGCCTTCCGATGCTGTGTCACTGCCTGTATAAAATCATTGACAATTCCGGCCTGCAGCACCGTATTCTCTGCTTCCTCGAATTCCATGATCTCCTCTGTAAAAGGAATGCTGCCAAACATAACCTCCGATGTACGGGCATACTCCCGCTCATCCATCGCCAGCCGCCGGTAAATCAGCCGCCGGTCATTCTCCAGATCCCCCGCTGTAACGCTTCCCGCGCCATCTGCGGATGCAGAAAATGCGGCGTACATATGATGACGGCGTCAATGCATCCACTTTCCAGCATCGCTTCATAATCTGTAAAAATAACTGTCCGTTCCAAATGATAAGTGCTGCATATATCGCAATTGATTCTCCTCAATAGCAAAAAAAGTTTTCTGTAATCTGAACGTAATTCACCCTAGTTCCTCCTGTGTCGATTCATTATTTTACAAAATATAATGCCAACCAGTGTACTGATCATCGTCGCCGCAATGGCCGGACCCACAATGCCCGCCGGATTTATACTTCCGTACTCGCTCCGGTATGCAATAATATTCACAGGAATCAATTGCAGCGATGAAATGTTCAACACCAGAAATGTACACATTTCATTGCTGGCCGACCGCACGCCATTGTCCATCAGATAGGCCCGGTTTCCCCTTGTTCTCTCCAGATCCGTGAGATTTTCCATGGCTTTTAATCCGGCAGGCGTAGCCGCCCAGCCCAGTCCGAATATATTGGCAATGCAATTCACAGCTATTGCGTCTCTGGCCGGATGCGCTTTTGGGATATCCGGGAACAGCCAGTCAAGAAACGGCCGGATCGCCCTTGCAGCCGCTTCTATGATTCCGCCCGCCTGCCCCACCTGCATCAGCCCGCTCCAAAAAGCCATCATTCCTGCCATGGTAATCGCCAAACTGACCGCCGCCTTTGCACTGTCAAGTACAGCCTCTGTTACAGCCGCCAGATTGCCCGTCAATGCGCCATAGCCTACTCCCGCTATCAGCATCCAACCCCATAAAGCATTCAAAGTCCATCTCTCCATGAAGCTTTTATATCAATGTATGCATCCGCCTTCCATCTGGTGCACATCCGTGATTTTTAAAACAGTCGCATATCATCATCTGCCATCAACGGGCTTCATAACTGGCAATAAAAAAACAGTCTCTTTGAACAGAAAAAGACCTGATTCTCACAAATCAGGTCTCCGTTTTAATAAATACTATACAATATATGATGTTATGATGTTGAACCAATAATGGATGGAGGTGGATTCGAACCACCGAAGCGTGTCGCAGCAGATTTACAGTCTGTCCCCTTTGGCCACTCGGGAATCCATCCATGTCTCTCTGACAGTTCCCTATCATACCATAATCCGGCATGGATTTCAAGGGGTCGCTATGAAAAAACGCAGCGAACGTTAAATCTTTTATAAATATTATGGGCTGAACAATTACATTTCTTTTAATATAATGGCAGAGGTCTTCGGCATATCGATCACAATATGGCCGTCCTTCACGCCAAAAGTTTTATTCACTCTTGTAATGGCATCCTCAATACTCATCAGCAGCTGCTCCATACGACCGCCGTTGAAAACACCGATCTGCCATACCGGCACTTTGATCTTCACATTCTCATTCCTGTTATTGATAACGACCACATACCGTTCTTTTTGATCAAAACGGCCATAAGCGACTATACCTCTTTCGCCATACATCAATTTAAAGGAACCGGTACGCAGCGCACTGCTGCCGCGATGAATCTGAATTGCCGCCTTATGGAAATACAGCATCTCACGGTCTTCGTGCCCCCACGGATAGGTCCGCCGGTTATCCGGGTCCGTCCACCCGCAGACCCCGGCCTCATCTCCATAATAAATGGTCGGTGCTCCCGGCCATGTCATCTGCATAACGACAGCCTCACGCATAACCGCTTTATTCACACCCACGTTGGCCGCTTTGGCGCCTTTTGTATGGAGACGGCCCACCTGCCTGCTGGTCCTCGTCAAAAATCTGGAATGATCATGATTGGACAGCTCATTCATGGCAGTATACAGTGATTCATGATGAAAACGCGACATATGATGGCTCATAGCCCCCTGGAAAGACTCATAATTCGACAGCAGATCTTCCCGATATTCATCACTATGCTTCTCCACGCCTGTCAAAAACCACGAAACCGGCTCCATAAAAGCTTCGTAATTCATGACCGTATCCCATTGATCACCGTCCAGCCACTCCGCAGGATCCGTATAATTCTCAGCAAGAATCAGCGCATCAGGATTGACCTCTTTTACCGCCTTGCGGAAATCCCGCCAGAACTGGTGATTGAATTCCGACGAATGACCGAGATCGGCCGCCACATCCAGTCGCCAGCCATCCACATTATACGGCGGCGACACCCATTTCCTGCCTATATCAATAATATACTGATAGAGTTTCTCCGATTCTTCATAATTGAGCTTCGGGAGTGTCTCATGACCCCACCAGCCGTCATAATCCCTGTTATACGGCCACTGTTTCGTCCTGAATTTGAAAAAACTATTGTATGGGCTGTCTTCAGCTACAAAAGCCCCGTCTTCATAGCCAGGCTGTTTTTCATAAATGCATTCCCGGTCCATCCACTTATTAAACGAACCGCAGTGATTAAACACACCGTCTAAAATCACCCGCATTCCCCGGCGATGCACTTCTTCAACAAATTTTATAAAAAGGGCATTGCTCGCCTCCAGATTAGCCTTATCCGTCACACGCCGGATATAGCGTGTGGCATGCCGGTTATCCGTATCGCCCTCTTCGAGCAAATCACCGTCATCCGTTACAATTTTGCCAAAATGCGGATCAATATAATCATAATCCTGAATATCATATTTATGATTCGAAGGCGATACAAAAATAGGATTGAGGTAAAGCACCTCCACGCCCAGATTCTGCAGATAGTCCAGCTTATCCATCACACCCTGCAGATCGCCGCCATAAAAATGCTGCACATCCAGCTGATCAGGCCAGGCGCCCCAATCCTTTTCCGCTCTGGTATGCTCCCTGATATAATTATACTCATGATCCAACACATCATTGGATGGATCCCCGTTATAAAAACGATCCACAAAAATCTGATAAAATACCGCGCCCTTCGCCCAGTCAGGCGTCTTAAACTCCGGTCTGAATTTAAAATTGTAATAAGCCTGGGGACCATCCATCACGCCCCTTTTGTTATAAACGGCACTCATCTTGCCGCCGGACACCTGATAATAATAGTCCTGCCCGCAGGCCGGATAATTTACTTCCACTTCATAATAATCAAACTGACGGTCAGACATCACGCGCTGCATCTGCTTCTTCATGGTATTCGTCACTAAAATTACATTTTCTACATTGTCCCGCTCAGTTCTAAAACGCAGACGTACCGTATAGCCATCCTCATTTTTCGTATACGTACGGTAAAAATCCGTACCATCGGCAAATAAAGCCTGTTTATTCAAAACCGGCCTTGCATGGTTAATATATAATTGTATCTTGTCAACTTCCGGAAGATTCGCAAAATCTTTTCTCATCTCCATAAGATTTTCTCCTGCCTCACTTTTAAATCACACCTGTACATTTTATAGTAAAATCTCTCCAAATACAACCTTTTTATACGATTCGGTCAAATTTTCTGCAAAACAGCCGTCCAGTCACAATATGCCGGAATTGAACGGCAAAGAAAAAGGACAGCTTCCGTTGCTGTCCTTTTTGGAGAAGGTATTTTTGTTTATGGGGTGAAACAAAAACTTTATAATGTATTGGGGGGTTTACGTTTATTATACTATCACATCCCCAAAAAGAAGTGTTCACAAACTTTGCCTTTTTCGTAAATTGTTTTTATACATTTTTCCCAAACTATACAAGCACTTCTTTGGATTCATCAGGGAAAAGTGCCTCAAATTCCTCTCTTGTGATCTTTTCTTTTTCAATGAGGAGCTTTGCGCAGGCATGAAGGACATCTATATGCTCACCGATAATCCGTCTAGCTTCCTGATGGCACTCATCCACGATCCGCTTCACTTCCTGGTCAATGATCGTGGCTATGCCCTCGCCATACGGTTTCGAATGGGCCAGATCACGGCCAATGAATACCTCGTCTCCGTCACCGGAATAATTGATCAGGCCAACGGCCTCTGACATACCATATTCGGTGACCATGGCACGGGCCGTGCTGGTCGCCACCTTGATATCCTGGGACGCTCCCGTTGTAATATCATCAAAAATCAGTTCTTCAGCCACACGTCCGCCCAGATCAACAATAATATCCTGCATCATCTGACCTTTTGTATTAAACATATCATCTTTATCCGGCAGCGGCATCGTATAACCGGCCGCACCCGTACCTGTCGGAATGATGGACACTGTATAAACAGGCCCCACATCCGGCAGCAGATGGAACAACAGCGCATGCCCCGCTTCATGATAAGCCGTGATCCGCTTCTCTTTTTCGGAAATCACCCGGCTCTTTTTCTCGGCGCCGATACCCACCTTGACAAAAGCCCGGCGGATATCATTCTGCATAATATAACCGCGGCCTTCTTTGGCCGCGTAAATTGCCGCTTCATTCATCAGATTCTCAAGATCGGCCCCAGTAAAACCGGCCGTCGTGCGTGATATCTGATCCAGATCCACGTCATCGCCCAGTGGTTTCCCTTTGGCATGAACATCCAGGATCTCCCGGCGTCCCCTCACATCAGGACGGCCAACGCCCACCTTTCTGTCAAAACGGCCCGGACGCAGAATCGCAGGATCCAGAATATCCACACGGTTCGTTGCAGCCATCACAATGATCCCTTCATTGACACCAAATCCATCCATCTCCACAAGGAGCTGATTCAATGTCTGCTCACGTTCATCATGGCCGCCGCCCATACCTGTCCCACGCCTTCTGGCAACAGCGTCAATTTCGTCAATAAAAACGATACACGGCGCATTCTTCTTGGCATTTTCAAAAAGATCGCGGACACGGGACGCGCCGACACCGACAAACATTTCTACAAAATCAGAACCTGAAATACTGAAGAACGGTACACCGGCCTCGCCGGCCACAGCTTTGGCCAGAAGGGTCTTACCCGTTCCCGGAGGGCCCACTAAAATCACGCCTTTTGGAATACGCGCGCCCACCTTAATATATTTATCAGGAGATTTGAGGAAATCCACAATCTCCTGCAAGTCTTCTTTTTCTTCCTGCAGACCGGCAACATCCTTAAACGTGACCTTTTTGTCTCCCTTGGACATCCTGGCATGGCTCTTGCCAAAATCCATCATCTTGTTGCCGCCCCCGCTTTGCTGGCTGTTAATAAACGAGAAAAGGAACCAGCAGAAGATCAGTCCCAGTACCAGCACCGCGCCATTTTTATAAAACCAGCCTTCTCTGTTGATAATATCCGTTTCTCTGAAATTCTTAAATCCGATGGTCATCATCCAGTCTTTGACTTCCCGGACATCCGATACATAAAAGCTGCTCTCGCTGCCCTCTTTCCACTGAACAGTAATCAATCCCGTCGGTGTCTCTTTGTTCGGAGATATCAATACCTCCTCGATCTTCTCAGCATTTTCAGTCACATCTTCCTGAAAATCCGTATACGAATATTCATTCGTATTGAACAACTGCCAGCCTTCACTGAACATAATGCCAACGAAAACACATACCAGAATGGCCAGCCAGATGCCCATGCCTCTCTTTCTATTCATATTCAATTCTGCGATCCTCCTGTCTGTTTCGTTCTCATCCATTCGGGATAAGTATCTTTTGTCGATCATTCACGCCGAAAAAGGGATGCCGTCATATACGCACAGCAACCCTCCTTACACTTAAGCAATCGTATGCATCTGTGTCACGATTTATTCTGAAAATTCCACAACACCAATAAATGGCAGATTTCTGTATTTCTGCGCATAATCAAGGCCATAGCCCACAACAAATTCGTCCGGAATATTGAATCCCGAATAATCCACCTTCACATCCGCAACACGGCGCTCCGGCTTGTCGAGCAGCGTACAGATCTTAATGCTGTTCGGTTTTCTCTTATAAAGAATCTCTACCAGATAATGCAGCGTATTACCGGAATCGATGATATCCTCAACGATCAGCACATCCTTGCCTTCCAGCGGTTCATCCAGATCCTTGACAATACGCACAAGGCCCGATGAACATGTACCGTTGCCATAGCTGGATACGGACATAAAGTCAAGAGATACAGGTACACTGATTCTCTTGGCCAGTTCACAGGTAAAGAAAACACCGCCCTTTAAAACGCAGATCAAATGAACACTCTTACCTTCATAGTCTCTGCTGATCTGATCGCCAAGTTCCTGAATCCTCTTGTCCACTTCTGATTCCTGCAATAAAACTTTAATCTTCTCTTTCATCCTTAATCTCCTTCAGCTCTGCTTCCAATATTCGCTTCGTCGATCCGGTAATCTTGTAATATTCACTGATCCGTCCTGTATCCGGTATCCACAGGATATGACTGCCATCAGCAAGCAGCAGCATGGCATCCCTGTCAGCCTGCGGTATCCTGCCATCCATCAATATCCTGCGAAGGGGCTTTTTATTGCCGCCCCGTATCTCCATATAATCACCGCTCCGGCGATATCGTAAAACCAGTCTATTTTTAATTTTATCATAATCAAACCATTTCGTATACATTTTTTTAGGAATTTGCGGATTTTTATCTTCAGAAAATACGGACAATATCAGAAACCTGTTTTCCCCGGCCGGATACTTTCCCGGTATCTGAAGTCTATCCGTCTCCGCTGCCGCCATACATTTCTCCCCGGCATTCCTATCCGCCTGCACCTGCCCAATACGCACGGATGTATAAGTCCGCACCGCCTGCAGGCCATAAGGCAAAGACAGCCGCCGTCCAACACTCCTGTCAAACAACTGCCGCACAGCCTCAATATGCACCATCCCGATATCTTTCATTTGTCCCGCCGCCCCGGCTATCACCAGTCTGAGCAATTCACGGCCAACAGCAATATCCAGACTGCAAAAGCCGCCGGCGTCTATTTCATACCCGGCCTCCAGGGGACGGACGATCGTCCGCCCCGCTTCACGCGCCTGCCGCTCCATATACCGGCAAACATCCGCAGCCAGCACCGCTGTCTCCGCAATATGCCCGGCCGCCGCCGGATTGATATGCGCTTTCACATACGGCAGCACATCCAACCGTATTCTGTTGCGCGTATAATCTGTCTCAAAATTGGTCGCATCCGTCCGGTAAGCAATTCCGTTCCGTTCCAGAAACGCTTCGATCTCCGCCCGGCTGACCCGAAGCAGCGGCCTGATCACCGCTCCCCGCACCGCAGGAATTCCCGCCAGTCCTTTTAAACCGCTGCCCCGGAACAAATTCATCAGCACCGTTTCACATGTATCATCCATATGGTGAGCCACAGCGATCTTGTCCGCTCCCACTGTCTGCCTCACCTGCTCAAAGCACGCGTAACGATACATGCGTCCGGCTTCTTCCTCCGAACACCGCCCGGCTGCAGCCATTGCCCGGATATCCGCCTGAAAGCTCCGACACTCAATACCTTCCGTTCCGCATATATTTTCCACAAAAGCCCTGTCGCCATCCGCATCCGCCCCGCGCAGCCCATGATGAATATGCACGGCTGTCAGTTTTAAATCCAATACCGGCTGCAGCGCCCGCAAAACATAAAGCAGACACACTGAATCAGCGCCACCCGAAACACCGATCACCACATGTTCGCCCTGATGCAGCAGACCGCCAGCCACACTATCATTGTAAATTTTTCTCACAAACGCATCCATTCAAATCACCTGACAACATCATACCATAAGCTGTCCGTCGACGGAAGATGACGAAATAAATTTTTATATCTCCGGTTTTTGATAAAGTCCGCACACCAGTACCGTCATATCGTCCTCCGCCTCATAATGGCTGCAGGCCATGGCATGACTCAGAATGGCATTCGCCAGCTCCTGCGGACTGGTAATCTCACATTTTTTCAAAAAATCCGTCATTTTTTCTTCATTGTCCACCTTTCCAAGGCTGTTGAGCACGCCGTCGCTCATCATAATGAGCATGTCCCCATTTTGCATGGCCACGGTCTGCGCCTCATTCTCCGGTTCCGGCATTGCTCCCGGAGGCAATGCATGACAGTCGATCCGCCGGATATCTTCACCGTTTTTAATAAATGACGGGGCCGCCCCCATTTTCACGATTTCACAACTGCCGTTAAACAGATCAATAGCCCCAAGATCAAGGGTCGAATAGGTATGAGGCTCGCTGCCCGCCAGCACCACCGAATGGATCAACCGGATCGCCGATTGTCGGTTAAAGCCCGTCGTCAGCAATTGTTCCAGCAGACTGATGATCCGGTTGCTCTCTTTCTCGGCGGCCTCGCCGCTGCCCATCCCATCCGATAATGATAAAACGACCTGACCGCTGTCCATATGCATAATGGTATAGCTGTCTCCCGATACTGTTTCCCCCATGCGGATCATACGCGCGTCACCGATGATCGTCCGGTAATGGACATCTTCTTCAAAGGAAAGCATCTGCCATCGCCGGTTAATGACCGCCGGGGTCTGGGGCATGGGCATATAACGCCGCCCATAGACCCTTCCGATGATGTCCGCTGCCTGCCGCGTCGGTTTTTCATCATTTTTTTGTGTACGCGCCTCTATATAAACACATTGCCGACCGTTGGGCTTGTCCGCAGCCGCAACCCGCCGCACGTGGATCTTCTGACCTGCAAGGCGCTTCAGAACCTGCTTCTCCGGCGCCCCCTGTTTGACCGGCTCATCCCCGATCTGATTTGAAAAATTTCCGATAACATCCGCCACTTCTCCAAATTGTCCTGCCACAGCCAGACGGCTCTCCGCTAAACGGTTCTGCCATGACAGGTTTGTCTGTGCCAGACCGATCATCCGTCTGGCCTCCGCCAGAAAATTATCGGACCGCACGCACCGCTGCCTGAATCTTTCCGGCAAATCCTTTTTCTTCATCTCCATCTTCTCCGCGCACAGCGACAAAATTTCGTAGGCTGTCGCACAACTGTCCTCGGAAACATTTTCCCAGCAATACTCACACCTGCTGCAGTCTTTACACACCTGTTCCGTGACCGCATTAAAAATAGCCTGCATCTCCTGCTGGTTTAGGGCTGTCCTGGGCTTTACATCCATCTCAAAAGATTCTGAAAGCTTCTTAAAAGATTCTGAAAACGCATGAAGCTGATTTTTTGTGATCATCGCATCTTCATTCATGGAACGCTGCCTTTTTGGAAGCGGCCGCCATCCGTTAAGGAGCGCAATACCAAAAGCCGCCCCGCAATATACCAGCGTCGCAATACCATATTCCCTGAGCATCACAGGCAGCGCCTGTACAAAATAGTTTCGGCCGCCCGGTCCAAGGGCCACGCCATAGCCGATATTCGCCGTCAGCATCGTTAAAATCATCAACCCATACATGATGGGCGGCGATAAATGACGGTTTCCGGTGCTTTTGCCTTTCATCTGAAAGACTTTGTTCACCACAGCCGCCATGGCCATGACCGTCGTCATCAATCCCGCGTATCTTATAAAAGCAGTCATCGGTAGTGCATAAGCCATCCCAAGCAAAGTGGCGACTGTCAGCAGCATTTTCCCCGGTATCATTGCATATGCCGCACAGAAAAACGCAACGCCGGCCGGATTCCTGTCATGCCACACAAATGCACTGATAAAGGCACTCAGTAAAATCACCATCAGATTTTTCATGCCAAGCTTTTTCATGCCAATGCCTCCTGATTTATTTTACCAGATTCACCGCCGCAAAAGGCGCTGCCGGAATCTGTTACAGGCATTATATGGTGAAAAGTCCAAAATAAAATATGAAACTTCTGACACAAGCTCCCTTCAAAAGTAAAATCGAGGGGTTTCGAGGGCGTTCAAATTCAGCTTCAAATTCAAATTCAAAAGGCTTCGAAACAGTTCAGTCCCTTGTTTGTTGACCGGAATTTCTGCAGTCATCACCGTGAAACACGCTCGCGCTCCGTGAAAAACGCAGCGGATACTAAGGTTTTCTGTTCATTGCATTCCAGAAAACCAAGTACCGGCGTTTTTCAAGGGTTTCACTTGTGATGATCTGCAGAAAATTCCGAAATCAAACAGGTTGAGACTGAACTGTATCGAAGCCCTCCTTTTAATTCTGCATTTTACACTGGCACATCGTTCGACAGATCACTGGACCAGTCACACAAAATGCTTCTTCGAGTGTTCTGGTCAAAAAAAACACAATAT
Organism: uncultured Coprococcus sp.; assembly: GCA_964447245.1. Lineage (GTDB taxonomy): Bacteria > Bacillota > Clostridia > Lachnospirales > Lachnospiraceae > Coprococcus_A. The sequence goes on from CAYURX010000004.1 coordinate 23,334, forward strand.
TCTTAGATGGCTACTTGCAAGAGATCCGAGAATTTTTTGAGATTACAGGTGCCGAGGCCGCTGGCCACGGCGTCTCCGATGGCTGCGCAGTCCATGCCCCCGGCGATGGCTGCTTCAAGTCCTGCCTTCGCGTCTTCTACTACAAGGCATTTGCCGGCTTCCACGCCGACAAACTGGCTGGCCTTGATGAAGACTTCCGGATCCGGCTTGAAATTTGTTATATTCGTGCCGTCGGATATTGCGTCAAAAAAGCCGCCAAGGCCAAGTCTTTCAAGAATAAACTTTGTGTTTTTACTTGAAGATCCGATGGCCAGTTTGAGTCCCCGCGTTCGCAGCGCATCCAATGTCTCTTTCACTTCTTTACTTAAATCCGCAGGGGACATGTTAATAAGAAGCTTCTTGTATATTTCATTTTTCTTATCTGTATAAAAAATTTTTTCTTTCTCACTCATTGTTTTATCATATCGTTCAAGTATGATCTCAAAGCTCTCCATGCGGCTCACCCCGCGCAGCCGGTTATTGATCGTTTCATCAAAATAAATCCCCAATTCATCGGCTACTGCTTTCCATGCCTGATAATGATATTTGTCCGTAAAACAGATCACACCGTCAAGATCAAAAATAATTGCTTCATATTTCATATGGTCTTTACCTCTCAATCGTCAATTCTGAAGATAATTGATATTTTTCACCATATACATGGATTTCTTTCGCTTCACCTTTCACAAGTACAAACTGACTCGTTTTTTCAGTCACACGAACGAAAATCTGACTGTCCTCATAAAGGATCTTAAATGTGTAACTGCGCCATTGCTTCGGTATCACCGGTGCAAACCAGATGCCCGACTCCTTGAGCCGCAAGCCGCCGAAGCCATAGACAACCGCCATATAATTACCGCCCATATTCGCCGTATGGATGCCGTCCTTTGTATTATGATGCAGGTTGAATAAATCAAGTTTTGCCGAATCGCCAAAATAATCATACGCTTTATCCACATCACCAAGTTTTGCCGCTACAATACTGTAAATACATGTAGACAGAGATGAATCATGGGTCGTGATGCCCTCATAGTAAGCAAACGAACGCCGGATCGTTTCCAGACTCTGCGCGTCTTCATATATAAAATGGGCCAGCACTGTGTCCGCCTGCTTGCACACCTGAAAGCGGTACAGATACAGCGGATGATAGTGCAGAAGCAATGGATAATTTTCCTTCGGTGTATTTTCAAAATCCCACACCGGCTTCTGTAAAAATGAATCATCCTGGGGATTAATCCCTGTTTCTTCATCATAAGGCAGATACATAGCCTTTTCGGCCTTCTCAAACTCCGTGATCTCGTCCTTCGTCAGATGGATTTTATCAAACACCGCCGTTTCCCCTGCCTGCCGCAAAAGATCGTAGAAGCGCACCGCCCAATGCAGATTATATTGTGCAGACACATTCGTAAAATAATTGTCATTGACCAGGCAGGTATATTCATCCGGCCCCGTCACATCATGGATATGGAATTTCCCTTTGTAAAAATTCCCCACATCCATCCAGAGTCTTGCCGTTTCAAAAACGATCTCCGCGCCTTTTTTGGCAATAAACGCCAGATCCTTTGTCGCCAGATACCAGGCTACTATGGCATAAGTAATATCCCCGTTAATATGATACTGGGCCGAACCCGACGGATAATAGCCGCTGCATTCCTTACCCATGATCGTCCGCCACGGATACAGGGCGCCCTTCTTGTGGCCGAGAATCTTCGCATTTTCCCTGGCCGCATCCAGAATACTGTACCTGTAGGCAATCAGATTCTTCGATATAGCCGGATTGGTCAGGGTAAAAAACGGCTGCATATACATTTCTGTATCCCAGAAATAATGACCTTCATAGCCCTCGCCGCTCAATCCCTTTGCCGCAATATTACTGAATTCGTCCTTCCCGGCCGACTGCAGCAACTGATACATATTGTATTTCAGGGCAATGGACAAATCGTCGTCCCCTTCTATTTCAAGCATGGACTGTGACCAGAATCCGTCCAGATAATCTTTCTGTTCCGCATAATGCGCATCCAGCGGCTTCGCGCACGCCCGTTCCATCTCCGCCAGCGCCGTCCGTCTGCAGTCACGATGCCGGACCGAATCCGCAAACACCGTATACTTCGTCAATGTCACCGTTTCACCCTGTCCAATCTCCGTATCAATGACCGCCTGTATTTCAGCCCCGTCAACTGTGTATGCCGCCTTTGCGCCATTTGACACCAGGTTTCTGACTGCCGTGCAGACCGTCAGCCCCGATTTCGAAGTATCCGTAACGATCACGGAAGTATCCCCCGTCACCTCCGCACTCACGGGGATCAGATGATTAAAACTCTCTCCGGCCACACGGGGATCATTCGGATTACAGTAATTTTTCACATCTCCAAGATGCGTTGATATAAAACGAATCGAACCGTCAAAATTGAACGCCTTTACAGCATATTCAATGGTAAAAAGTGAAAGCTGCACAAAGGATGTCATTCGCCTGATCACAATTTCCACCTGCCGTCCCGTCTGTGACTCCCACACGATCCGGCGTCCCGTGCAGCCGCCTTCCATATCAAGAAAACGGCTGCTCTCAAGCACTTTTCCGTGAAACATGGAAAATCGCTCACCATCGATCATCAAAACGATACCCTGCGTGTCCGCCACATTCAGCATCGTCTGCTTTTCCTCGACCAGACCGCACAGTTTTTCCACCTGATGCATTGCCGCAAAATCATAGAAACCGTTCATATAGGAACCCCGGATCGAATCCAGGCCCTCCTCATATCCTTCTTCAAAATTGGAACGAACACCAATATAACCGTTGGCATTGTGAAAAATCGTCTCATTCAAAAGCAGCGAATCATTATCCAGCCCCAAATTCCTCACTTCATAAATTGCATGTTTATCCATCTTCCACTTCCACTTTTACTTTTCACCGTCCATTCGCACTCCCACAAGGAAATACTTATTAAAGATCAGATAAATAATGACGATCGGTAAAACGGAAATACATGCGGCCGCCATTACCTGATTCCACATGGTCCCCGCGTCTCTTGATGAAAATGTCTGCAAACCAAGGGTCAATGTATACTTCGTCTCTGTCTTGATGTAGAGCATCGGTTTTGTGAATTCATTCCAGAATCCCATGAAGATGAAAATGGCCTGTGTTGAAATAACCGGTTTAGCTAAAGGCATACAGATTCTGAAAAATGTACCGTAACCGTTCAAACCATCAATATGCGCTGCTTCCTCCACATCTCTTGGAAAGTTGATGAAAAACTGGCGCATCATAAAAATATTGCCGATATTAGCTGCCGCCGGAATAATCAGTGCGGAATAGGAATCCAAAAGCCCGAGATACTGCATGATCAGGTAATTCGGGATCAAAAGCACCTGTCCCGGAATCATCATCAGCGCCAGCAGCGCAAAATAAATCTTATCCCTTCCAGGAAATTCCAGTCTTGACAGAGCATATCCGGCCATGGTATTCAGGAAAATGTTAATAATCGTACCGATCAGTGAAATAACAAATGAATTTAAAAACCATTTCGGAAACAGAGAAGAACGTCCGAAAATATAAGTATAATTGTCAAGAGACATATTGTCACTGAACAGCGACATACCGCCGGAAACGATCTCTTTCAGCGGCTTGAAAGATGCCGAAATCATCCAGAGGAATGGATACAGCGTCAATCCGGCTGCCACGATCAATATAATATACAAAAATATTTTTCCATAATTACGTTTACTGCCTGCCATTCTATCCACTCCCTTCTAATAAAGACTTTCTGACTGATTGGCTTTCTGTGCCAAAGCGGACAGGACCATGATCACTGCCGCCAGAATAATTGCCAGTGTGGCCGCAAAGCCCATGGCATTCTGCGTACCAAATGCATAACGGTAAACCATCAGCGATACCGTTAATGTGGAGTTTGCAGGACCACCGGAACCATTTGAGAAGATATACGCCTGGTCAAACATCTGCAATGTACCAATGATACTTGTCAAAAGCACATATGTTGTCATCGGTTTCAGATACGGTATCGTAATCTTAAAAAATGTCTGAGCCGCGCTGGCACCGTCAATGGCCGCCGCTTCATACAGGGAGCCCGGCAAATCCTGAAGACTTGCAAGATACAGCGTCATATAATAAGGTACAGTTGACCATATATTCATAACCATAATCACTTTTAAGGCAAAGCTTGGTTCCTGAAGGAAATTCACAGCACTGTCCAAAATACCCATATTCATCAGCAGACCATTCACAGGGCCGTTGATATTAAACATGAACATAAAGATCAATGTCAGTGCCGAACTTGAAGTCAGTGTCGGTAAAAAGAAAATAGATCTGAATGCCAGTTTGCCTTTAATCTTACTGTTCAATACCGACGCAAGCACAAGCGCAATAAATGTCTGAGTCGGAACAACGACCAGCGAGAACATCAGTGTATTTTTAAATGCCACCCTCGCCGTCTCATCGGTCAGCGCACGGATATAATTGCGCAGACCTACAAATGTAAACTCTCTCGTAAATAAATTAACTTTCGTAAATGACAAATATACAACAAATAATGCTGCAATACCAATAAAGATACCAATCACGATCAACGCCGGTAAAAGGAACACATATCCCTGCCGGTGTTCACGGCGTTCACGTTTTGTATACTGCCGTTTCACGGCTGCAGCCGCTTTATTACCTGCCATCTTATAACCTCCCCTCCCGAACCGGAACGAACTTCCTGTAATCAACCAGGGCCGCCGCACAAATAGACGGCGGCCCCTCAGGCAATTACTTATTGTGAATTTGCGATTTCATCGTTGGCCTGTTTATCAGCTTTGGCCATTGCGTCAGCAGCCGTTGCCTCGCCTTTGATAACGGTTGGCAGATAGTTCTGATAAGCTGTGTTGATAATGGAAATGGTTGTACCTTTCTGCCACGGAATTGCGTAATCTACCTGTGCCAGATGGGTTGCCCATACAGGATCAGATTCAACATCCATCATTTCCGCAATGTCTGCTCTGGACGGCAGGCAGCCTGCGCCTGAACACCATGTTGCCATACCCTCGCCTGTTGCGTATTTGATCCATGCTTTTGCAAGATCAATATTTTCAGACTGATTGTAGATACCATAACCAACTGTGAAAGACATAGAAGATTTTTCACCTAAATAGGAAGGCATATCAATGACTGTAAAGTTAATATCCGGATAGTTCTGAACAAGGTTGCCATATACCCAGTTGCCTTCTTCCATGATGACACATTTGCCGGTACCGAATACTTCACCATTCCAGCCAAGGCCCAGATCAGCAGGTGTCTTGTATGCGTCTGTATTGACCAGTGACAGCATAAAGTCAAGATTCTTTAAAACGCCTTCTGAGCTTAATGTTGCGTTACCGTCAGCATCTGTCACACTGGCGCCGTCTCTTTCCAATAAGTGAAGGTTACGTGCCAGGTCCTGATTGTATGTCATCGCTGCTACCTGATTTTCGCCATATTTCTCATCCAGTTTGGACTGCAGTTCCGGAAGGAATGTCACCATATCTTCAAGAGACTCCGGAATATCCTCAAGACTATAACCGCACTCTGTCAGTAAATCTGTGTTCACATACATGGCCAGCGTGGATACATCCTTTGGCATCGCATAAATCGTACCGTCATAAGTAAATGCATCCATCAGGTTTTCATAATAATCAGCCGCGCCCATTTCTTCCGGGTCCAATGCTTCGAGAACGCCAAGGGAAGCATAGAATGGGAACATACTGCCATCAATGTAGAAGCAGTCCGGTGCTGTACCGCCGATAAAATCTGCCTGGATCTGTGTTGTGATATCTGTGTAAGTCTTTAATTCGATTTTTGCGCCTGTATTCGCTTCAAAATCCGCGATAACCTGAGCCAATGCTGCTGATTCAGCGTCATTGCCGCCCCAGATCCCCAGTGATAATGTCCTGCCTGCGAAATCGCCGGACGCATCACCTGTTGTCTCGGCTGCCGCTCCGGCCGTCTCTCCTGATGTTTCTGCAGCGCCCTGAGTCTCTGCCGTCTTGCCGCCGCATGCTGCCAGTGATAATACCATAACCGCTGACAATAAGAATGCTGTTAATTTTTTCATTGTAATCTCTCCTTTTTCTTTAATTTTTTATATTTGTTGAAGTAAATACTTCAATAAAATCATAATGTTGCTACATCAATAATTGATGCGGATCTCATTTTCCAGCGTATAGACTGTCCCGTGCCAGCTAAATGCAACCGGCTCTGTGCCCGTCACATTGACCACTGAAAAGCCTTCCTTGTCAGCGGCCACTTCAAGTCGCTGACCATGCCAGATAATATTAAACTTCAAATGATGCCATGTCTTTGGAAGCTTCGGTTCGATCCGAAGTTCCCCGTTCAGCATCCGCACACCACCGAAGCCATAAACGACGCACTGCCAGATGCCGCCGACGGAAGCGGAATGGATTCCGTCATCGGACGTCTTCATATTCGGTCCCAGATCAATTCTTGTGGCTCTGTTAAACAGCTCATAAGCCAGATCGCTCTCGCCCATATCACTGGCCAGCACACAATGGGTGGACAGGGACAAAGAGGAATCATGCAGCGTCCGCGCTTCGTAGTATTTCCAATTGGCGCGCTTGACATCCAGTGAAAACATGTTTTCCATAAGGAAGAAAAGCATCATGATGTCAGCCTGTTTGGATACCTGCATATGGCAGATCTGTTCCTGATTGTAGTCATGGTAGATCGTCCCGATATTTGTCTGGTTCTTGTACTTCGTCAGATCAATCTGCGGCAGCGACAGATACGTTCTGTCCTGTCCCATGACCAGATCTTCTTCTCTCGGCGTTGGAAGATAAATCTTATCCTTCCTGTCAAGCCATTCGCCATAGACACGCTTCAAATCCATCTTTTCACAGAGCCGTTCAAACAGTTCCGGTTCTTCCTTCTCAAGCAGATGATAATATTCAATGGCTTTGCCGATATTCCAGTAAGCCATATAGTTGGTAAAGGCATTATCGTCCACATGCTCCTTGTATTCATCCGGCCCAACTACATCATTGATATGGTAAAGCTTGTCCGCCTCACTGTATTCCAGTCTCGACGCCCAGAACTTCGCCGTATCCATCAGCAATTCATAGCCGCATGCCTTCATAAACGCCCGGTCTCCCGTTACCATATAATATTGCCACACGCCATAGGCCACATCAGCCGTAATATGCTGTTCTATAAAACCGGACCATATCTTGATCGGCAGCCCTGTCACAATATCAGCCGCGCCCCACACCGGCGTTACCTCGCCATCATCCAGCCAGGCGGATTCCCACGGGAACTGCGCCCCCTCATAATGATTGGAAGCTGCCTTTTTATGAGCCCCCGGCAAAGACAGATATCTGTATTCCACCAGCTTCTTTGCCACTTCAGGACTGGTAAATGTAAAGTACGGCAGGACGAATATATCTGAATCCCAGAACGTATGCCCTTTATAACCTTCGCCGCTGAATCCTTTTGCGCCGATATTCATACGGTTATCATGATCCGGCGCCATAATTTCCAGATGATACTGGGCAAAACGGACAGCCAACTGATCATAAGCATCTTCACAATCAATCTCAATCGGCGTTTTGTTCCATACCTTTCGCTCCCATTCATCGGCCGAATCAGCGGCAATCTTTTGATAACCCTCACCCTCGGATACTTTTAAAGCCTCCAGAGAAAGTTTTTGGATCTCCGCCACCGGCACGCCTGCCAGTTCCTTATCTCTGGAAGTATAGACATTGGAAATCTTTTCGATCACTATTGTATGATTCTGAGCAATCGCCACATTGTATTCCCTGTAAATCTTGCGGCGGTCCATGACGATTCGTGATGTCATCTCCGGCGCGGCCCCGTCCAGTTCAAAATTTAAAACCGTATTATGAACAAAATCGATCTTTGACTGGGTAGTCGTCTGAACAAACTGCATATATTTCTGCTCGTACAGCCGTTTGCTGCCATCTGAGAAATGCTGTGAACCGCTGTTGGACATCCGTCCGTCAATACCGGAAATAACCTGAATCCGCGCATCGCCATTCAGCGGTGTCACTTCCACTCTGGCCGCCGTCACATGCAGCTCCTTCAACGAAACGACCCGTTTAAAATCAAATCGCAGCTTCATACCCTTTGGAGAAGTCCATACCACATGTCTTGACAGTTCCCCGGTCCGCAGGTTCAATTGCCTGCAATAGTCATGGATCGTCCCCTGCTCCAAAGTAAAATATTCGCCATTGATATAGAACTCCATGGCAACAATATCCGCCGCATTTGGAAGTTCTGTCACTTCCTCCTCATCAAATCTATTAAAAGTACCCGCCACAAAATAATCTCTGCGTTCATTTAAATACTTCTCCTCTGTGGTTGAGCGAAGACCGATATACCCATTGCCCAGACACATCACAGCCTCACATTTGCCAAGCGCCTGGTTATCAAAACAGTCTTCCATCACAATCCATTCATTTGCCCTTGAGTAATTCATTCCTGTCTTCATTGTGACCTCCTATCACTGCCAAAACGTTTTCGAAAAAGTGTAAAAATTATGTCTGGTCTTCAGATCCTTCTAAAAATAATTATAATCATTAATGATAAAAGAAATAATTAGAAAACCAGGACGTAACCGCAAATGTGCAGATCAGCATCCCAACTGCCATAAAAACAGGCAGACCTAAAACAACCAGAACAATCAACAAAACAGCCATTACAGCCAGAGCCATCCGGACGGATTTTGCAAAATCATTGGTATCACGGTACATCCAGGCACTCAGAGCGCTCACGGCAATGACCAGTGCAAAACCAATCAGGGGCAGTAACGGATTCATCTGTGCAACGATGGATTTTTCATCAATATTCATCCTTCGCCACCTCCGGCTGATGCCATACATAGATCACTCTCGTATTCGACACTCGCTCATGAATCGTACGACCATCTCCCACGAACAGCATCATCGTGCTGATCAGTGCCAGTATCCAGCCAATAACCGGTATCAGATACAGACTCTTGGTCAATTCCCGAATCCCGGCCTCCATCAGCGTCGGCGGTACGCCATCCACCGTCACAACCTTCATCCGGCCGATCTTCTTTCCAAGGGACGCGCCGTCATTATAATGGATCAGCAGCACTCCGTATACGGCCAGCAGCAGTTTCAGCAACAGATCCGCCTGGGAACCCGTCACTCCAAAATACATCATCATCACAAAAACTACCGGAATAGATACGAGGATCACGTCAACGAAAGCACTGAGTATTCTCATGACACCGCTAACCCTTTTCATAAAACCGCCTCCATCCAAAACGTTTTCTGTATATAGAATATACAATTTTTTGTCTTTTGTAAATAAAAATAATGCACAAATATCGATTTCTTATTTGTGCATTATGTCAAATACTTTCCAATAATATGTTTTTTGTTCGCCTAAACACTTTTACACGCCCCGCAATTTTGCATCCAATCCACAGCTATGGCTGACCTTTCTGATCCTGTTTCTTCGGTGGCATGACCGTTTTCCTTTTAATAAAGCTGTATGGCGCATAGATATGTTTGTAGCTTTTCTTATTTTCAATCATCTGGTACAGGGCTTCTCCGCCCTTTACTCCAAATTCATAAAAAGACTGTTTGATCGTCGTCAGACCACCGCCTATATAACGGGCCAGCGGAATATCATCAAAACCAATCACTGATATATCCTCCGGCACCAGGCGCCCCGACTCTCTGATGGCATCAATGGTCCCCATGGCCATCAGATCACTGCTGCAAAAAACGGCTGTCACATCCGGATGATCCGACAATAGCTTCCTGGCCTGTTCATAGGCCGTTTCTTCAAGATACGCACCGTCATAAATCCAGGATGCATCCAGATCGATCCCTGAATTGCGCAGGGCCTGACAATAACCTTTCTGGCGCCGGATAGAGACATCCGCCGACTGTTTGCCGTTCATCATGGCAATCTTTGTATGTCCCATTTCAACCAGATACCGCACCGCCTCATAAGAGGCCATCTCATTATCAATGGATATACCGCATACATTCTGGCTGTGAAATTCACCTTCCACCACAACGCATGGAATCTCACTGTCCATCAGCTCATTATAATACGGATCATTGTTGTTGAGTCCTGATATCAGCACGCCATCCACATTCCTCTGACGGCATAACTGCAGATAACCCATCATATTCTGCGACCGGGCATCTGTTGTCAAAATAATAAATTCACAATTATGTTCTGAAGCCACCTTATGCATCCCGCTGATCAGCCCAAATACAAAACCGCTTTCATCCCTTTGACTCAGTCCCGATAAAAGCAGCGCAATGACCGTCGGCGCCATGCCCCCCAAAGACCGCGCATTGGCATTCGGCGCATAGTTAAGGCGATTGACCACCTCAAGTATTCTCTTTTTTGTTTCGGCATTCACATCATCATATCCATTCAATGCTCTGGATACTGTCGTAATTGAAACATTGGCCTCCCTGGCCACGTCCCTGATCCCTACTCTTTTTCCACTCATTCAAATAACCATCCAACTATCTATTCTCTCATATCCGCAACATTATCAAAACGTTTTAGATATTCTTATTATAAAGCATTTTTGATGGATTGTACATATTCAAATGTAACGATAATTAATGGAAAATTAAATCAAATGTGATAATTATCAGGAATATCCATTAAACCAAACTCAAACAGAATTTCTTCCAGTCTCTCCTGCGTCATCGGAGTCGGAATTGAAAAGTCCGTATTATGAATAACCGCTTCGGCCAGGTTACGGTATTCTTTTGCCTGATTGGACTGCGGCGCATATTCAATCACCGTCTTTCTGTTGATTTCCGCTCTCTGCACAATATTATCCCTTGGTACGAAATACAAAAGTTTTGTGCCAAGTTCTTTTGAGAAGGCCCGAAGCAGATCAAGTTCTCTGTCTACATTACGGCTGTTGCAGATAATACCGCCAAGCCGGGTCCCGCCGGTTCGTGCATATCTCTGGATACCTTTGGCAATATTATTGGCCGCATACAGAGCCATCATCTCGCCGCTGGCAACAATATAGATTTCCTTTGCCTTCCCTTCACGAATCGGCATTGCAAAACCGCCGCACACAACGTCACCCAGAACATCATAAAAAACAAAATCCAGATCGTCCGTATAAGCGCCGAGGTTCTCAAGAAGGCTGATTGACGTAATGATCCCTCTGCCCGCACAGCCGACACCCGGTTCAGGACCGCCGGACTCCACACATCTTGTGCCGCCGTAACCTTCTCGCATGATTTTATCCAATTCAATATCCTCTCCTTCTTCACGAAGGGTATCCAGTACCGTTTTCTGCGCAAGCCCGCCCAGAAGAAGCCGTGTCGAATCCGCTTTCGGGTCACATCCTACAACCATGACCTTCTTGCCATGTTCTTCCAGACCGGCTGTCAGATTCTGGGTGGTCGTTGATTTGCCGATACCGCCTTTACCATAAATTGCAATCTGTCTTAATTCTCCCATTGTTCTGCCTTCCTTTACTGCTATTCTTTCAATTGCCGGTCGTCATGGGTACCGCCGTCACACACCGGACAGACCTTCCTTATTTCCACAAAATGTATATTGCCGTTATCTTCCACATCCACGATCTGAAATTGTCTGGCCCTGCCAAAATGCTGATTAACCACTATACCGTCTGAAGACGCTATCCCTATTCTATATTTATCCATGCGAAAATGTTTCCTTACTGTTGATTCTTCGTAAATAAATCTGATCGCCATATTCCGATTTCCCCGGAACGCCAACGGCATCCGCACGGCAGTGCTGGCAATGTCTGAAAACATCGATATACTGGCTGGCCCTTGTTCTGGCCTCGTCGATTTCCGCACAGACAGGCGCCCGCCGGTCCTTTAATTCGTACTGGGGGATCAACGGAATAATATTATAAATGCTTGCGCCTGCTTCACTGACAGTTCTGGCAATTTCTTCGATATGCCTGTCATTAATTCCCGGAACAAGCACCGTGTTGATCTTGATCGTCATGCCTGCGGCTGCCAGTCTGCGGATACCTTTCAGTTGGTTCTCAATCAAAATGGCCGCCCCTTCCTCACCCTCATAGCGCTTACCATGATAATTAATAAATTTGTTTAACTGCGCTTCAATTTTTGGATCTACAGCATTGACTGTAACAGTCAGTGAATCAATCCCTGCTTCAATCAGTTCATCCGCCCTTTCATCCAACAGCAGTCCATTGGTACTCATACACTTAATGAGATGCGGATATTTTTCCCTGACAAGGCGGAAAGTATTAAGGGCATAGTCCGAAGCCAGTGTATCCCCCGGTCCCGCAATGCCCGCCACTGTAATCTCAGGACAAAGCTGCAGCGCCTTTTCAAGCACTTCCATGGCTTCTTCCGGTGTCACGACCTTCGAAGTGACACCCGGTCGTTCTTCATCATCATTGATGGCTCTGTCACAGAAACGACAGGCAATATTACATCCCGGACTCACCGGAAGATGGATACGTCCAACATTATTTTTATGCCCGCCGAAGCACGGGTGCGACTGCTGTAAATTTTTATATGTATTCATCACACACACCTCTCATTCTCTCTGTCCTGATAAAGGCATTTTACAGATTATCGTAGAGATCCTCCGTAAAAGTAAGGCTCCCTCTGTAGCCTGCAATTGCCCGGTTAAATACCAGTCTGTCCTTTAACGGGAAGGTCGCTGCAACGATCTGTACCCCTTTTAGCGACGCGGCTTCCCGTTCATTGCTGCTGCCAACGATCAGCGTCAATTCTTTTTCCTCAGCCAGCGCCTTGTTGATCTCATACTGATCAGCGGCAAAAACTACCTTTGGCGGCCTGGCGTATTCCAGTTCTGTCACCTGCCTGATAATTCTTTCCTTATCCTGCGGCCGGAAAAGCGGCTCGGAGATCACGACCAGTTTCGGAGTAAAGCTGTAGTCGTTGGCCAGATATCTTGTAATACCAACAACGCTGCCGGCATCACCGACCACGGCAAAGCGTTTCCAGCTCACAACGCCAATGGCCTGCGCCAGGTAACTGTAAACATAATCTTCCTCCGCTTCAATGACTCTTTCCACAAGAGCCGGATCAAGATGCAATGCTGCTCCTGTCTCCCTGACAAAACGGCTGGTATCCGTTGCGCCAATCGGAAGCCCCGGAAAACGGATGGACGGCACGCCGAATTTTTCTTCGAATTTCTGCGCCGGTCCCTGGAAAAGCCATGGATTAACAATAATATTTAAGGCGGCGCCGCTGCTTTTTCTAACATCCTCAATACTCTGATGGTCTGTAAAGAAGGTATTCACCTTTAATCCAAGCTGTCTCAATATTCTTGCAATTTCCTCCAGATTGCCGCTCCAGAACGGGTCACGATATGGCACAATACCAAAAATATTCACCAATTTCTCATCACGCTCTGCCGGTTCAATAACCTGATCGATCAGTGCATTCCACACAACCTCATAACCAAGATTACTGTCACCCGCAAATCCCGGAGTATCAATGGCGTATACATGATGTCCTTTTGCCTGAAATTCCTCCGCCACACTGACAACATCATCACCGATGATACCTGCCGTACATCCGGTCAGAATGAAAAAGCTGTCCGCGTCGATGATGTCAATGGCGCCCTGAATCGTTGTTTTTAACTTATTGATACCGCCGAATACAACTTCCTTTTCAAGCATATTGCTGGACGGGATGGAAACGCCTGACACAAAAGCGGAGTTTTTATTGCCCGACTGTCCCTGTTCAGCCGCTGTCGTCTGCATACAGCAGCCCGGACCTGAATGATAGATCGGGCAGACGCCGTCTATGGCGCCAAGCACCACATTAATACCTGATAAAACACAGCCCCCGCGTGGATTTTCAACGACATTAGACATTTCCCATACCTCCTGTTATATACTTGAACGCATCTTCCTCATACCATCCTGCCTTATAAGGCAGCTTCACATGTTTGGCCAGCTTGACATTAAATCCCGGATTTTCAAGCTGATCGGCAATTTTGTTGCCAAGATAAAGCAGCCCGTCATCCCCCATGGTCGGCCGCTTCATATCAAGCACATGCGTCGTTGGGATACCCATTTTTGCCGCCCATTCAGGCACACCAATAAATACATCCGGTTTTAACTTATTGACAAGATTGACCTGTTCAAAAGGCTGCATATTTGCAATGTCCACCACAAAATTCCTGTGAATGCCGTTTAAATATTCAATATCATCCTGCGCATCATGATCATAAGTCGGTGTTTCAAGGCCAACCAGCTCCATGCCGAAATCTTCGATCAGTGCAGCCGCAGCAAAGGATCGCCCTGTACCGCCGCAGATAAAGACTCTCTTACCCTGCAGCCGTTTTCTGATGGCATCGACCAATGGCTGTATCCTTGTGTGTTCCCGCTCCATAATATCCAGTGCCTCTTTTTCTTTACCCAGCGTCTTTGCAATCCCATAAAACCATTTATCCGTATTTCTCACGCCAATCGGCATAACCGTATGGGAGTAAGGGATATCATATTCTTCTTCCAATGTCTTCATAAATTCATCGGCAAAAACCTTGCAGATGGATGTGGACGCGGCCGCGGCCGGAATCCGCCTGATTTTTTCAAGAGAGCTGTAGAAAGGAATATAATTGACTTCCACATCAAGCATGGAAAGCATCCGTTCCATTTCCTTCTGATCAGCATAACTGATTGAAACCGGCGCAAAAAGATTCACCAGATTCGCCTGCTTCTCAAGCTTTTCATGATTCAGTATATAATGGTTAATGGAAATAAAAGCCGCGTCAAAACCAGACGCGCAAATCTTTGATTTAAAGCCCTCACAATGAATCGGAATAATCAGCGCGTCATTTTCTTCCTGCAGTTCATGCGCCAGTGCGTCAATATCATCGCCAATAATACCGGAAGCACAGGAAGCAAAAATAAAGATCAATTTTGGTTGATAACGCTCCACCGCGTCTTTTACAGCCTGGCGCAGCTTTTGCTCACCTCCGAAAATAACACTTTTCTGATCCAAATTGGATACAATAATGTGCGGATTCTTAATATGTTTGACGCCTCTGTGCTCCTGACCAACTCTGTACTGGTCAACAGCCAATGTCGTACATCCGATACATCCCTGCGGAGAATGGGCAATAAATACGGAATCTTCCAGCGACATGAGCGCTGCCATACTATTGATCTGCTGACATTGAAGTCCCTGAGCAAAACTTCTGTCTGCTCTTTTTAAACATCCTTTGCTGAAATTTTCGGCAACCGCCGCGCCAGTTGAACCAATGTCGTTAAATCTGTCCGGTCTGCTCTCCCGGATCCCCGAATATGTCTTTGCCATAAAATTTTCCTTTCTTACATATACTTATATGTTGCAATCATATAATGTCCGTTGTATTTTGAGTTCGCGGAGTATTTCTGTAACCACATGTTCCACACCGTCATCGATCAGTATCCCCTCTCTTTTGCTCTTTTCGTACTGCAGAAACTCGAGTTCACCCGGGACATAGATTTCTTTTACATCCTGCTTTCTGCCTGCATTTTTCAGCCGCCGTACTAAATGATCCACAGATTTTTTAAAATCTTCCGTATCAACAAAGCGACTGATATCAATTGCCATAAAATTAAATCCTTCTCCACGCATTCCCCGCAGGAAATTATCATTTTCATTCGTGCCGGAATTTGTACCGCTGAGAAGTCCTGTCATCACATTTACCATGATGGAAAGGCCATAACCTTTATAACTGCCGAATGCCACCAGCGCACCTTCATCAATGGCTGTTGCCGGGTCATCTGTCGGCTCCCCCACACTGTCCACCGCCCAGTCGAGGGGAATTTTTTTGCCTTCTGTCCGGGCATAAAATAACTTATTGAAGGCTACGGTACTTGTAGCTGCATCATAGACAAGGGGCCGCTCCTCAGAAGCCGGCACGGCAATACAGATTGGATTCGTCCCAAGTTCTCTGCCAAAACCGCCAAAAGGTGCCACCAGCCTGCCCGCACTTGTAAAGGCCATACCGATCATTCCCTCCTTCAACGCATCCATGGCATAAAAAGCGGCCATTCCAAAATGCGTTCCATTTTTGACAGTTGTCATGCCTATGCCGTTCATCTTTGCCATCTGTATGGTGCGCTGCATGGCATACCGTCCCACAACAGACCCTGGGGCATAATCCGCATCAATGGCCAGTGTACAGATACCACCCTGTAATTCTTTAATCCGGGCATGGCAATTAATAATTCCCTCTCTCATCCATCTTGAATAATTGGCCGTCTGCAAAATTCCGTGGGATCTTACTCCCCGCATTTCTGCGGTCACAAGATTTTCAGCCACAATATCCGCATCCTCCTCTTTAAGCCCTGACTTTCGAAAAATCTCCGCTAATAATTCTTTTATTTTTTTACAATCAAGTATGATACTCATCTTTTAACCTCTGCCTTCTTCCAGTTCTTAAGCAACAGAAACCATATGTTTATGTAATGTCTTTTCTATGAAATGGGTAATGATTTCTACAATGATCGTCAAAATCCAATAAATTAATCCGGCGGCCAGATAGGTCTCAAAATATTTCCAATTATCCTGAGCCAATATCTGCGCTGTACCAGTGATCTCCAGGACAGTTACATAAAAAGCCAGAGATGAGCCATGCAATATATTGATAAACTGTGTCGAAAAGTTTGGTATGCAAACTCTGAAAGCCTGCGGCAGAATCACTCTGCGGATAATCATGAGGTTTTTCATACCAATCGTATATGCCGCTTCTATCTCTCCCACACTGACTGACATAATGCCCGAACGTATCGTTTCTGCAAGATAAGCAGAAATGTGGAGGGACAAAGCAAGGATGACCAGCGTCATCGTCGGTATCATGGACGACCGGAAGGCCCATCCTCTGCCCTCACACAATGTATCTACCAGCATCGGTATCGCATAATAGATAATATATAGCTGCAGCATCAGCGGCGTCCCGCGAATCACCGATATATAAAAACGGAACACCTTTTCCAGTATTCTGACCTGATAATAAATCACCAGCGCAATACATACAGCAGCAACGAACCCGATCACAAAAGAAAATACAGCCAATTCAAGCGTGACAGGGATACTTTTACAAATGGCAGTAAAAGCCTCTATTAAAAATTCAACATCGACAATCATTTTATCCCTCCCTGCCATACTTATAATCTACACGCTTTTCCATCAGGCTGAATGCACAGGTAATAATGAGATACAATAGGTAATAAATAATCGCCAACGCAATATAGGCTTCAATAAAATGCTGTTTGATCTGGCCAAGCATTTTACCCTGAT
This sequence comes from uncultured Coprococcus sp., assembly GCA_964447245.1. GTDB lineage: Bacteria > Bacillota > Clostridia > Lachnospirales > Lachnospiraceae > Coprococcus_A. The sequence continues at coordinate 40,668 of CAYURX010000004.1, forward strand.
TCATCAGTTCTACCACACCGACAGAAAACGCAAGAGATGTATTTTTCAACGCTGCAACCGATATATTGGAGAAATTCGGTAATGCTACGATCATTGCCTGCGGCAGGATAATTCTGATAAATGCCTGAAATTTTGTCATACCGATCGTATACGCCGCTTCCATCTGTCCCTTATTCACACTTAAAAATGCGGAGCGCAGGTTTTCTGATACGGCCGCCCCCATATTCAGGCCATAGGTAGCAATGACAAATACCATCCTGTAATCAGAACTGATATCAATGCCAAAGGATTTCAGAACTGAGCGCAGTCCGAAATAGATCAGAAACAACTGCGCGATCACAGGCGTTCCCCTTACATATGAGATTACCAATCGAATCAGTCCGTTAAGCCCCGGTACTTTTCTGATTCTTATCCCTGCGGCGGCCGCTCCCAAAACAAGCGCCGCCAACACTGATAAAAGCCATATTTCTAATGTGACCGGTAAATACGGCAGCAGTTTAGGGAGAAATTCCCAAATATATTTTGAATTAAATATTGCCATAATTGCATCTCCGTTTTTGCTATGTGTTATTGAGGCACCAAATCATCACAGCCACCTTTTATTGAATACCTAATGCCTCCATCTGCTCCAATTCCTTGGATTCGTCTATATCAGCCGTTAAATCCTTCTTGAAAAATTCCAGTGCCAGTTCGCTTAACTTTCCTTCCTGCCTCAGTTCATAAATAGCTTCACTGACCGCATCCCGCAAATCCTCACTGCCTTTTGCCAGATAGAGGTATGCATTATTGTCTGAACCGTTGCCTTCTTCACTGGCGATGGCATCACCCACAGATTTGAACTGCACATCGTCGTAACTCTGGTTCCAAATTGTTACATAAATTTCCGGTCCAATTACAGCATCCACACGGCCTGTCAGCAAATCACCCACATTATCTGTTGAATAGACAAGTTCAATATCTGCACCCGTTTTTTCTACATAATGTTCCAGTATCGTTGCCATTAAAGACCCCTGACCAATGGCAACTTTCTTGCCTTCCAGATCTTCAATACCGTTGATGTCTGTATTTGTATCCTGAACGATAATGTAGTATGCGGTTGAATTGTAAGCCCGCCATGTATGAATGTATTTATCTTCTCTCTCATCACTTCTTCTGAAGTTTGCACAAACCATATCCACATCGCCTGCTTCAAGGCTGACAAAAAGGCTTGCAAGTTCTGTCTGAACATATTCGAATTCATAATTTTCCAGTTTGCCATCAATGGCTTTGAGTACTTCTGCCTCAAATCCGGTCAGGTTGCCGTCATCATCATAATAGCTCATCAGCGGTCTGGAAAGGAACATGCCGATCTTTACCTTCTGAACTTCATCCTTCGAAGCTGTTTCTGTATTCCCGCCGCCAGCCTGGCTGTTTTCTGCCTGACCGGATGCCGGTGTGTCTTTACCACTGCTGCTGCATCCTGTGAATGCACCCAAAACCATTGCTGCTGTCAAAATCACTGCTAATACTCTTTTCTTCATCTTTTAAATCCTCCTGCATATTTATATTTGATAATCACTATCAAGGGAATACTCCGGGCTGATTCTTCTGAAAAACTGCCGCGTTCTTTCTTCTTTTGCGTGATAGAACACTTCCTTTGGTGTTCCTTGCTCAATAATCACGCCGCCGTCCATCACGACCACCCTTGACGCAATGCTCATGGCAAACTGCATTTCATGGGTCACAATAACCATTGTCTTACCCGTCAGCGAAACCTTTTTCATAACGGCCAGCACTTCACCCACCAATTCCGGATCCAACGCCGATGTTGGTTCATCAAAAAGGATAACTTCCGGATTTAAAGCCAGTGCTCTGGCGATACCAATGCGCTGCTGCTGCCCGCCGGAGAACTGTGGCGGATAATCGTCATACCGCCCCTCAAGTCCCACCTGATCCAGCAATTTCCGTCCTTCCTTTATGGCTTCTTCCTTCGGACGTTTCTGTACATGTATTGGGCCTTCAATGACATTGCCAAGGGCCGTTCGATTCTGGAACAGATTGTACTGCTGAAATACCATAGCCTGTTTTCTTCTAATGTCAAGGATCTGGCTCTTTGAAGCTGTACGCGCATCGACCTTCAGGCCACCAATTTCAATAGTTCCGGCTTCCGCCCGCTCAAGGAAATTCATGCATCTGAGCAGTGTCGTCTTGCCTGAGCCACTTGGACCGACAATAACAATTACTTCCCCTTCTTTAATTTCAAGATCAATGCCTTTTAAGACCTGCTTATTACAAAATGATTTTTGTATATTGGTCAGGCGAATGATTGTTTGATTCTCTGCCATCCGTTCTACACCTCTTTATTTAAGATCTGACCGAGCAGTCTGATGACCTCCCGGTTTTCTTCCGGTGTGCCAATAGACACTCTCAGCATCGTCGGATACCCAAACTCCCTGCCCCCGCGGATCAATATGCCATGATGCAGAAATTCTTCAACCACCCTGTCACTGTCCACGCCAACATCAAACAGAATAAAGTTTGTATTTGATGGCACATAGGCTACACCCCATCTATCAAAGGTTTCATAATAAAGCTTAAGACCTTCATGGACATTTTTCAGTGTCTGATCTGTAAACGCCGCATCATCCAGCGCCGCCAATGCCGCCAACTGGGCCGGGCCATTGGTATTGATCGGCATTCGCACTTTATTAAGATAACCGATCAGTTCCTCGCTGCCAAAGCCATAGCCGATTCTGAAAAAGGCCAGTCCCTGCAATTTTGAGAAGGTTCTCAAAATAATAACGTTATCGTACTTTTCCAATAGATCAATGGCATCCGGATATCCATCTTCAACAACGAATTCGTTATAGGCCTCATCCAGCACGACAACAATATCACTGCGAAGCTTTGAAAGAAATGTTTCCAGTTGCTCCTGTGTAAAAATAGTGCCCGTTGGATTGTTGGGATTACACAGCCAGATAATCTTCGTTCTATCCGTTACGGCTGCTAAGATACCATCCAGATCAACCTTAAAATCTTTCAAAGGAACTGCCACAATCTGTCCGCCCATGATCAATGTAACATTTTTATACCAGTTAAAAGACGGTTCGGCGATAATGGATTCTTCTCCCGGTTCCATAAAAGCAAGCCCCACAAGGAATAGCAATTCAAATGATCCGTTGCCGAAGATAATCTGTTCCGGTTTTACATGGAACTTTTCTGCCACCCTCTCTCTCAGATCATTCACAGCCATATCGGGATAATAGGAAACGATTTTCTCCATTGCTTCTTTTGCAAGAGGCGAAAATCCCAGTGTATTTTCATTACCAGCCAATTTGATAACTTTCTCAAATCCGAATTCACGCTTCACACTGTCAATACTCTTAGCCGGCGTATAAGTTGGAAGATCTGCCACAATTTTTCTCGGTATTAATGCCATCTTAATCCTCCTTTTTCGCCTGTTTATATCGTTTTATCCATTCGTCTGCACTGTTTAACGCCATCCTGATTGCATCTTCCGACCAGTCAACAAAAGGAAATTCATTTTTAATATCTTTTGCCAGGAAAACAATATCCGCTTCTTTATTGGTTGTAATACCAAGCTCACCAAGGGTAAATGCTGCCTCGTATTTATCAAATAAACGAATAGCTGCCAGAATATCCGCTTCTGACTTCTCCTCAAGAAAAAGCTGCGCCACAATACCATACGCCACCTTCTCGCCGTGCAGTCGGATTCTTGTATCCGGAAGCCGTGTTGAACTGTGATAAAATGGATGGGCAAAACTGTAATGTCCGTAATCTTCCTGAAGGCTGCCCGTGAGTCCTGCTATATAAATAATGCTGTCGATCACATCTTTTGCTGACTGTCCATAGATACCGTCCTTCGCTTCTTCCAGCGCTTTCCACACGCCGGCGTCCATACGCTGCATCGCCAGATCAGACGCATAGAGTGTGATATCTGCCGTCAGGTTTTCAGGATATTTCTCCTGTAACGGTCTTGTCTCATAATATTTCGCAAAAGTATCCACAACGCCCGAAAAGAGATACCTCACTGGCGCATTCATTAAGATTTTTGTATCCGCCAGCACAAGGTTCGCTGAGTATCTGTTTTCCCTGCCGCCGACAAAAGCACCTTCATCATCGTATTGAATCGTCACAGCCGCCCATGCTGCACATGTGGCGGCAACCGTAGGTACTGTAACCACCGGCAGTCCTGTAATATCTCCGGTCGCTTTGACAGTATCCAGCACCCGGCCGCCGCCTGCGCCGATAATCACATCTGCTTTAAGTTCTGCTGCAAGTTCTGCATAAGATTGAAATTGTCTCTCTGAGGGATAACCTTTAAATTCATAAACGTTTGAACCATCAATACCGTATTTTGCAAGACTTTCAAAAAATGTTCTGCCGATAGCATCCAGGGCATGGCGCCCTCCGACGATCAATGGCCGTCGGCCATATTCAGCAATATACTGTCCGGCTTTCGAGATAATCCCCGGCTCATTCAAATATTTTTCAGGTGCTTTCACAGCCACCATCTTCATCACTCCCTGACCATTTTCATATCAATACAAAAAGGAGGTCAAACAAACACTACCTGTTTATTTAACCTCCGGTTTTCCGGTCAGCTAAAACACGATGCCATTTAATCGCCTTATGCATTTATATCATACTATTTCTCTAGGATTTATATGATATTAAACCATATTTCCTCCTTTGTCAATATATTTTTGGTATTTTATTGCATTCCATGAAATACATTACAGACGGCATTCCGGCGGATCGTATATCCCTAATTCTGTCATAGTCGGATGTTCACCGCATATCGGACATTCCGGTACATACTTCGGCAATTCTACCTTACGAAATTTCATCGTCAGTGCATCTACCGTCAACAAATATCCCGTCAGCAGTTCACCCGTCCCCAACAGAAATTTTATGGTTTCCATCGCCTGAAGCGTCCCAATAATTCCGGCCATCACACCAATCACTCCGGCCTCTCTGCAGGACAAAACAGCATCTTTGGGCGGTATTTCCTGAAAAATGCAGCGATAACACGGGCCTTCTCCGGGCACATAGGTCATCAATTGCCCGTGAAATTGCAGCACGCCGCCATGGCAAAATGGCTTCTTCGCCAGCACGCAGGCGTCATTGATCAAAAATTTTGCCGGAAAATTATCCGTACCGTCAATGATAAAATCATACGCTTTGATTAAATCCATGATGTTATCTGCCGTTACATACGTACAATAAGCGTTGACTTTCACATCGGGATTCAACCGTTTCATCGTCTCCTTCGCTGAAATGACTTTTTCTTTACCGACATCCTCTGTTCCATGAAGGATCTGCCGTTGGAGATTGGATAATTCCACGTCATCAGCATCGACAATGCCAATGGTTCCAACCCCGGCTGCCGCCAGATACATAGCTGCCGGAGAACCAAGTCCTCCGGCCCCGATGATAAGCACTTTCGCATGCAACAGCTTCTTCTGCCCTCTTACGCCAACTTCCTTTAATAAAATGTGTCTTGAATACCTCTCCAATTGCTCATTCGTCATTCCCATCCGTCAACCTCCTGGCCGATCCTATATTACTTTTTTCGATTTCTGAGGTATTCCCGGTAAGCCATATATCCGCCTTCCACATTGTAGGCATCGTAGCCCCTATCTGTCAGAATTTCAACTATTTCTTCACTAACCGCACCGGTTTTGCATAAAACATACACCGGTTTATCTTTCGGCACACCATCAATTTCTGTCCATATATTTGAGAACGGCATATGGAGCGTCCCGTCGATACCGCCAAGCATCACTTCACCCATCTCACGTATATCCAGTAAAGTCACTTTTTCTATATCCGCCTCCGCAAATACTGCTGCAGACACCGTTCTGACATCTTCATCATTTTCATTTATGCCGCCTTTATCCATTTCACTTTGCACCTTTCACATTTCCACTGCGTCTTAAAGAACGGTGACTATCGATCCGGCTGAAATAAAACGTGATTTTATTCAGCGCTTCCGTCACACCATACTCGATATCAAAAGCAGCGATCGCTTTCTTTTCCATTTGCTTTCGCACCTGAAACCCAATCTTGCTGCATAAGATGCTCCTGCAGTCCGCAATGAGTTCAAGCTTCGGAATACTCTGCCCCGGACCGCCGCAGCCGCTGCCTGCTCCACAGCCAGTGCCTTTGGCCTTTGCGTCTGCCAAATGACATCCAACACCGGTATTTTGTATAATCATTTCTTTTTCCTTCCATTCTCTAATCTCAAGTAAATGATAATCCCCCTCGTCGTTCACTTCATAAATGTGAAATGCGTCCGCAGCCCCAAAGGATCGATCAACATGCACACCATCGGAGGAAGCCACCGCTATCTTATACGCCATATTGTCACCACCTGCCTAATTAAATCTTGTCTTAACAACAGAATAAATATCTTCTATAAGTCTTAAACCGCCGTCATAACCGAGAAAAAAGGCCCCAAAAAACATTGCTGTTTTTCAGGACCTTCAGTTGTCTGATCAGTCAATCACCTTTATGAATACTACATACATTTAAAAACTGCTGCCGGCAGCTTTTGTACAGTCAAAAAAAGAACAGCTGCCGCACGACATTCTTTCTTTTTATATTTCATATAATTCCGCTAGGAATAATATATTTACATGTATTGTATACCTCATTATTTCTTTTGTCAACATGTTTTTTATAAAGAAAAATCAAGGCAAAATCTGATTATCCCTTGAAAACACCGTGTTTATCGGCATT
>CAYURX010000005.1:0-39485 GCA_964447245.1 uncultured Coprococcus sp.
TGACTCTTACCTTCAGTTCCAGAGAATTTTCTTTTGGCTTTTTTTGAAAAGCGTCTGAAAGATACAGAACCTGTTCAGTCGGATAATTATCCTGTCCATTATAAAAGGTATAAAATTCCGGGGTTGGGATCATGGCCTGTTTCTCTTTGTAGCGGGCTTCCATATCGACAAGATATTCATAAGTGCGGCCCGCATACATCAGGCATCGCAGGGGCATGTTCCTGTTAATTGTTGATTGATGTTCGCCAAAGACGAGTATTTGATGATTGACCTCAAATGAAATATCATTCTTGAAGTTTTTATACAGAACATCTTCGATTTTCAATTTGTGGATCAAATTTTCGTCGTGCAGGTCTGTGTCATAAAGTGCATTGTACAGACTCAGCAAATTAGCTTTTGCCGTCTCATCGTTGTAAAATAAATCAACAAAAACACTGTCTTTGTGTTGGTTGTTTCCTCTTGAAGTCTCATTCATCATCTGCATATTCATTTCCACCTTTATTATACATCGTATTGTTATTTAACTGCAATGATATTATATAAAGAAATGATTGAAAATTTTGTCAAAGCGTGGCGGGAGAATCCTGTTTTCGTTCGACAATAAAATAGCTGCTCCTGTTGTAATGGGATTGCAATTTAGTATACCGAGTGGTATACTAGTATCAGGAGGTCGGGAAATGGATAACCGTACGAATATATTGGAAAAGGCGCTGCAGCTTTTCTATGAGAAGGGGTATGATGCGATCGGAGTTCAGGAGATTGCCGATGCGGCCGGAGTGACGAAGCCGACGCTGTATCATTATTTTGGCAGTAAGTATGGGCTGCTGGAAGCAGTCACAATGAACGGGTACATACCTTTGCGGGATGAACTGGTGAAGGCTGCTGTCTATAAAGGAGATCTGCCGGCGAATCTTGAGAAGCTGACAGGTGTCTATTTTGATTATTGCAGCAGGAATGAAGCCTTTTACAAATTAATGATGGCGATGATGTATTCTGCGGCAGGTTCGGATACCTACAAGGTCATTCAGCCATGTATGCAGGAAATCTTTGTTTTGCTCAGAGATTTATTTTTGAAAGCGGGGCATATTATAGGTAACATGCGTGACCGGCAGGAGCAGTATGGGATCGGTTTCTATGGCTTTTTGAATAATTATATGCTGTACTGGTTTGCCAAAGAGCCGGAGGACAGGCCGGCGCTGTCACAATGGCAGGCTCATGAAGTCGTCCATCAGTTTTTATACGGTATATATGTTTAAAACTATATGAATCTGCAAATTTGTCTGTATAGATGACTTACTGCATACTGAAAATAAAGTATACAATATGAAGTAGAATAATGGTATTTAAGAAAGATAATGACATAAATGGAGGTAGAATATGAGTTTAGAGCACAGAATTGCGGATCTTGACATGTATTTATTTGCGAAAGGGACACATTATCAGATTTATGAGAAAATGGGCGCCCATCTGGCGGAAGAAGACGGCAAGTCCGGCGTATACTTTGCGGTTTGGGCGCCAAATGCACGGAAAGTGAGCGTTGTCGGTGACTTTAACCAGTGGGACAGAACAATCAATGAAATGCAGCCTGTCAAGCAGTCCGGAATCTGGGATTTGTTTATTCCGGGTGTCAAAGAAGGAGATTTGTATAAATTTGCGGTTGAGACTTATCAGGGATATACGGTACTGAAGGCCGACCCGTATGGCAATGAATCACAGCTTCGTCCGAATAATGCCTCCGTTGTTGCGGATATCCGCAGCTATGACTGGCAGGATGACGCGTGGCGCAAGGCGCACAGCAGGAAATATATTGCGCAGCCGATGGCGATTTATGAAGTTCATCTTGGTTCCTGGAAGAAGGACTGGAGCCGGCCGGGCGGATTTTATGATTACAGGAAACTGGCCGTTGAACTGGCGGAATATGTGGAAGATATGGGATATACCCATGTGGAATTGATTGGTCTGTCCGAGCATCCGTTTGACGGGTCATGGGGGTATCAGGTGTCCGGTTATTACGCGCCGACATCGCGTCATGGCAAACCGGCGGATTTTATGTATTTTGTTGATTACATGCATCAGCATAATATCGGCGTGATCGTTGACTGGGTTCCTGCCCATTTCCCGAAGGATGAATTCGGTCTGGGGCGTTTTGACGGGACGGCTCTGTATGAGCATCAGGACCCTCGCAAGGGTGAGCATCCGGAGTGGGGAACCTACTGCTTCAATTATTCCCGGACAGAAGTTTCCAATTTCCTTGTGGCCAATGCCCTGTTCTGGATTGAAAAATTCCATGTGGATGGTCTGCGTGTTGACGCGGTTGCGTCCATGCTGTATCTGGATTTTGGGCGATCGGCAGGCAATTGGATTCCGAATGCGGACGGCGGCAATCACAATTATGAAGCCATTGAGTTTCTGAAACATCTGAATTCCATTATTGCCAAGAGAAATCCAGGCGCCATGATGATGGCCGAGGAGTCCACAGCCTGGCCGAAAGTCACGGGTGACACTGAGAATGGCGGATTAGGTTTCACCTATAAATGGAATATGGGATGGATGCATGATTTCCTTGAATATATGAAATGTGATCCTATTTTCAGAAAATATCATCAGAATGAAATTACTTTCAGCTTTATGTATGCGTATAGTGAGAATTATGTACTGGTATTGTCCCATGATGAAGTTGTGCATTTAAAGAAATCCATGATTTACAAGATGCCGGGCAGTATGCCGGAGAAATTCGGCAATCTGAGAGCGGCCTATGGATTGATGATGATGCATCCGGGCAAGAAATTGTTATTCATGGGTCAGGATTTTGCACAGCTTGAGGAGTGGAGCGAGGCCAGAAGTCTTGACTGGCATCTGCTGGAAACCCGTCCGGAGCATCAGCAGTTAAACCGCTATTTCAAAGCCTTGCTGCATTTATACAAAGAATATCCGGCCCTTTATGAACTGGATGATTCACCGGATGGCTTTGCGTGGATCAATGGTTCCGACAGCGAACATAATATGCTGACCTTCTGTCGTATGACGAAGGACAGGAAGAATTGTCTGCTGTGCCATTTCAATTTCTCGCCGGTAGCCTATGAGAACTTCCGTTCAGGCGTTTTGTGTCCGGGTACTTATACGGAGATTTTCAACAGCAATACCCTTGCCTACGGCGGTACAGGTGAAGTGAATGATAAGCCGATTGAGGCTGAAAAAGAGCCATGGGACTTCAAGGATTATTCCATCAAATATCATCTGCCATCCTATGGCGTATGTGTCTTCAAATTCGATTATGTGGAGCCGAAACCTGCAAAACCGGTCCGGACATATAAAAAAGAAGATGTGCATCGATTAGCAGGGAGATATAAGAAAATCAAATAAGAGATTTGAATAATTCGGGATGAGTAATTCAAATAAGAGATTCAATGAATCAATGATTGAGAATTGATTCATGCAAAAAAGTATTCTGAAAATATGCCTGCCAACATAATATAGAAGAAAAAGCAGGTGATACCTATGCTGCGTTTGCTTAGCCGCGGGGCGATTGGGTCATTATGCATCTACGGAATAACAGCGCTGTCCGCTTCATTGGGGATAGCGCTGTCCGTCGGTGTGAATGTGTTCACATTTCTTAGCTGTGCCATTCTTGGACTGCCGGGCCTGTTGCTGGTCTATGGGCTCAGTTTTATTCAATTGTATGTCTAATGTTTGAATCTCCTGCCATGTCTGAAAATGTCGAGGCATTATGGTATACGTCAATATTTGCCTGATAATGTCGACAAATTATGGGCAAAATCAGATAATATCTTATTTACAAGGATCATGTTGGCTGATATACTCTAATTACAAATTCTTAATCATCATTTATTTTCCCCAAAATACAAGATTGAATTATAAAACGAAATAAGGAAGTGGGGGCCATGCTAAGGTCAATGACGCTGCTGCTGTTTATGGCAGCAGCCGTTACAAAAGATATGCAGACCTACAGGATTCCCAATGCGCTTTTGGCAGCCGGTGCTGTCAACGGGTATTTTCTGCGCTTTTTGGGAGACGGATTTTCCGGAATCACGGACGGCACAGCCGGAGTGGCGCTGCCCCTTGTGTTGTGCGCGGGATTGTTTGTCCTGTCGATGCTTGGCGCCGGTGATATCAAATTGATGATGGTCATTGGCATTTATCTGGGAGCAGTATCCATTCTGAGGGTGATGCTGTATGCCTGTATGATCGGCGGAGGAATGGCACTGGTCAAAATTCTGGGCTTTGGTCTGGCGGGTCAGCGAATCGCTTATTTTCTGGATTATTTCAGAACTTTGCCGGCAAAATTGCCGGACGATAGGACTTTGCCCTATATTGAGATGGACAGGCTGGATGGAAGACAGCCATGGCTCATGCATTTTTCCGTGCCGATTCTTCTGGCAGCTTTATTTGAATTACTGTGAAAGACAGGAATCGGATCAGTGGCTGAAAGAAGGCATGGAGTCGGAGGCTTTTGCAGGGAAAATAGAAAGGAAGGCCATGGATGAAATATATAACAGTTGCCATTCTTGAAAGAACGGAAGTATATGGCCGCAGGCTGGCGGCCTATATCAGCCAGCATGAGGATTCGCCGTTTGTTGTTCAATTGTACCTGGAGCATCCCGCTCAGGGCGAAGTCTGGCGGGAAGCGGATGTCATTTTGGTGACGTCATCGCTGGCGGATACATACAACAGCCTATTGGAGACGGATTCGGTTATTGTACTGGATGAAGATGGAAGGGGTGCCGAAGGGGATGAGCAGTTTATTTATAAATATCAGTCGGCCGCCGTGATTTATGAACGGCTGATTGCTTTCTGTATGGACAGAAGCGGGAAAAGGATGATGGGAAATGGAAGGGTGAAAAGAGAATTTACCGTTGATATGATTTATACGCCGACAAATGGAGAGAAGGTGACAGGCGCGGTGATGACATTGTGCAGGCAGTGGGCTGCGCAGTGCAGATTATTATATCTGAATTTGGAGCCGGTTCCTATGTTTGAGGAAATGTTGGGGGAGAGCGGACGACAGGAAGGAGTGTCGGATCTGATTTATTATATCAAGCAGCGAAGGAACAATATCGGGGCAAGAATAGGAATGATAGCGGAAAAGGGGGAATTTGACTATCTGCGTCCGGCCGGGACGCCTGCGGAAATTGGAGAAATGAATGGGGAAGAATGGCAGTGTTGTCTGGATTGTATCCGGGATGAGACGGATTATGAAAAGGTGGTGCTTGATTTTGGTACGACTGTACCACCGGCAGATATTTTCGATAGATGTACAGTTTGTAAGATTGTTTATGGAAAAAATCAGTGGGAGAAAAAGATGATCAGCCGTTTCAGACAGATGATGGAGAAGGTGATGGGAGAAGATTTTGCCGGGAAAATTGAAGTGATAGAAATCGAAGATGCGGCCATGAACAGGGATATGGGTGCATCGTATGGGATGATGGCGGAATGAATGAAAAGGAGAGGGCATGAAGCGTTATCAGAGTATGAAACAGCAATTGCAGGAGGAAATACACCGGCAATTGGATATGAGCAGGGAAATGACTGATGAGGAAATTGGTGAAGTGATTGATCAGGTAATTATGGATAAGAGCAGAGAAACCTACATGAGTGCCGTGACGAAGCTGACGCTTCGGCAGGAATTGTTTAATTCAATTCGCCGGCTGGATCTGCTGCAGGAACTGATTGATGATAAGGCAGTTACAGAGATCATGGTGAATGGGTCTGAATCTGTTTTTTATGAGAAAAACGGGCGTATTTATACATGGGACAAGCACTTTGAGTCTCAGGAAAAATTGGAGGATGTGATTCAGCAGATCGTGTCAAAGTCCAACAGACACGTCAATGAGTCTGTGCCGATCGTTGATGCAAGACTGTCTGATGGTTCCAGAGTCAATGTGGTGCTTGATCCGGTGGCACTCAATGGACCGATTTTAACCATCCGTAAGTTTCCGGATACGCCTGTTACCATGGAGAATTTAATGCAATGGCACTCGATCAGCGAGGAAGCGGCGGACTATTTAAAAGTACTGGTGCAGGCCGGTTACAATATATTTGTCAGCGGAGCGACCAGTACAGGGAAAACCACTTTTTTGAATGTGCTGGCGGATTATATTCCGAAAAATGAAAGGGTGATCACGATTGAAGATTCGGCGGAATTGCAGCTTCACGGTATTGATAACCTGGTACGGCTGGAGGTGCGGCAATCTGACAGTGAGGGAAGCGGCAGTGTTACCATTCGGGATCTGATCAGGACAAGCCTCAGAATGAGACCGGACAGGTTGATCGTAGGAGAGGTGAGAGGGCCGGAAGCGCTGGATATGATTCAAAGCATGAACACAGGACATGATGGTTCCATGAGTACAGGTCATGCCAATTCGCCGGAAGATATGCTGAGCCGGTTGGAAACAATGATCCTGATGGGAACGGATATGCCCCTGCGGGCAGTCAGAAAGCAGATCCATCCATCGATATTATTGTCCAGTTGGGACGGCTGAGGGACAGATCGCGAAGGGTCGTTGAGATTACGGAAGTACTGGATTGCAGGCAGGATGAATACGTCCTGAATCCGTTGTTTCAGTTTCAGGAGAGTGATGGCATGCTGCGTGAAGAACCGGGTGTGTATGGTGAAGAATTGATTTCCCGGGTTTATGGAAGCCTTCAGAAAACGGGACACCGCCTGATGCATCGAAAGAAGCTGCAGGCGGCAGCTCTTGAACTGGAAGAATGACGGCCATGAGAAAAGAGATCATCAAAGGTACCGTTTTGATTATGGCGATTGGATGGCTGTGTTTTCGGAGTCTACCCTGGTGCGGGGCCGGACTGGTATTATTGCCATTGTATTTGAAATACAGGAAAAAAACGGCAAAGCGTATGCATCAGGCGGCACTCCAACGGGAGTTTAAAGATGCCATGGCCATTTTATACAGCAGCACAGCCGCCGGAGGCACATTGGAGAAGGCAATCAGAGATACAGCGGATGATATGGCAGCTTCCGGAGGAAAATATCCGTTGCTGCTGCCGGAATTTCAGCGGATTTGTGTGCGTCTGAACCGGAATGTTCCGATGGAAGAAGTGCTGGAAGATTTTGCACAGCGCAGCGGGGATGAGAATATCCGGCAATTTGTCCGTATTCTGTCAATAGCGAGAAAAAGCGGCGGTTCTCTGGCTGAAATAATCCGGCATACAGTGGATACGATGACAATGCGAATGGAAATGAATGAGGAAATTGAGACAATGCTGGCTGGGAAAAAAGGGGAATTTAAGGTGATGATGATTGTGCCTGCGGGAATTTTAATTTATATGAATCTGTGTTCGGCAGAATATATGACCGTATTGTACGAGACATTAACCGGACGGTGCGTTATGCTGGCGGCAATGGCCGTTTATGCCATAGCGGTATTGCTGGGAAAGAAAATTCTGGATATTCGGATGTAGTGATTGTGTGTGTTTTCTAAGTGAGGAGGCGGCGTATGTTTTGGTTTTTATTTGGCGGCGTGATGATCAGTGTTGCGATGCTGCCGGTATTTCTGGCTATGCGGTGGCAGAGAAACCGGCGCAGGAAACGGTATTTTCCTGTACAGAAAGGGATGGGGTGGCTGCAATGGACAGCCATATGGCTGCTGCTGCGTCTTCCGCCATCATTGCGGGAACACCGGTGGCTGAAGGGACAGGCAAAGGCAGCGGCAGATCGATTGAATCCGGGCGCCAATACAGAAAGTTTTTGCCTGCGCCATCAGATTCAGAAGATGATGCTTGTCTATGGCGGCATTCTCTTATCACTGTGTCTGTTGCTGTTGTATGGATGTGTGAACAGGGAGCCAAAGCTGGCGGATAACTGTATCCAGCGCGAGGCGGCGCAGGGAAACAGCCGTGAGGTCACGATTGAGGCGGAAGTTGAAGGGGTAGAAGAAAAAAACGGTAATCAGACACTGACGCTGTCCATCAGACCAAGGCAGTATACCGAAGATGAGAGGACGGCCCTGATGGAAAGAGTAAAGGCTTATATTGACAGGAATTTTATTGGAAACAATGAAAGTTCGGAATCTGTCTGTGAACCGCTTTGCCTGATGACTGATTTTCCGGGAGAGAATGTGACGATTGAATGGCAGACGGAGGATTATAACCTGATTCACGCGGATGGGACGCTGGGAGACCTGACCATGTATCAGCTGCCAGTGCGAACCACGATGACGGCAGTGATTCACTATGGGAATTATGAGCTGCCTTATGAAAAATCCGTACAGATCGTGGAAAAAGATAAGACAGAGAAGGAGATATGGCATGATTTGCTGACGGCAGCGGTATCGGCGGCGGATGATGATTCAGTGGAAGCTATGAGTCTGAAGCTGCCGGAGATCATTGACGGGCATACAGTCCGATGGCGCTATCAGCATGATTCAATGTGGCCGGGGTTGGCTGCACTGGCGCTTTGTCTGATCGGCTGCTGCGTCTGGTATCAGGAAGAACGTCTGAAAAAGCAGCTTGAACAGAGAACGGAGCAGTTGCTGTGTGATTATCCGGTTTTTGTTCATCGGATGGTGCTGATGCTGGGCGCCGGGATGACGGTCAGACGGAGTCTGGAACAATTATTGAAAGACTATGAAAAGGATCATGGCAGCGATTGCCGGAATGTGTATTTATACAAAGAATTAAAATACGCATCGCTGCAAATGCAGGCGGGAATGCCGGAAACACAGGTTTATATGAATTTTGGGCGGCGGACGGAATTGTCCCAGTATATGAAATTCAGCCAGCTGTTGATTCAATTCATTCGGAGAGGAAGCAAGGGGATGCAGGAAATGATGCTTCAGGAGGCGTGTGAGGCAGAAAAACAGCGGCGGGATCTGGCAAAACGTTTGAGTGAAACGGCGGGAACGAAACTGCTGCTGCCGATGATGCTGTTGTTGGTGATCGTATTGGTGATTGTGATGGTACCGGCATTTTTATCAATGTAACGGACAGAAGGGAGTACATATGTTGACATTAGGAAAGAGATTTTTAAATGAAGAATCAGGTGTTGGTGTTGTGGAGATTATTTTAATTCTGGTTGTGCTGATCGGGCTTGTCATTATTTTTAAACAGCAGTTGACGACTCTTGTCAACTCCATCTTTAAGAAAATTTCAAGTCAAAGCAATTCTATATGATGCGCAGGGGTGTATTGACGGTTTATCTGAGTATTGTATTATTGCTGATGGTTTCATTCGTGCTGGTATTGCTGGAATCCGCAAGAGTTTATGTTATTGGAACGATGACGGAGCGCTATGCGGATATGGCCGGGGAAATGCTTTTTTCCGCCTATGTGCGGCCCCTGGCCGACCGGTACGGCCTGTTTGTCCTGGATGCGGGAGAAGATGGCGCCGGCCTGCGGCATTTTGAAGACTATCTGCGAATGAATCTGGAAAAAAATACTTCCGTGGGCAGCAGGATTTTTGATCTGCATGGCGTTATTCAGGAGATGACCGTTGGTAAAACCGTGTCTCTGAATGATGAAGACTGGAAATCTATGAAAAGTCAAATCGAGCGTTATGAAAAGTACGCAATGGGTGAAAAAGGATTGCAGGAATTGCAGAATGTGATCGGGCAATTGACACAGACGGATCTGGCGGATGTGGTGGAAGATTATAAGGACGACCTGTCCTCGGATGGGCAGTCAATGGATGCCGCGTTGGCCCGGAAAGCTGAGCAGGATGCAAAAGATTCGGATAATTCAATGAATGAAAATGAATCAGTGGCAGAACCGGCTGTACCGACTGTGACTGATCCGAGACCGGGAATCAGCCGATGGCTGAAATCGGGATTGCTGGAACTGGCTATGGGTGACAGGTCTGTTTCAAATCGGGTCATACGAAACGGCCAATGTTCTTATCAGGCATCTGAGAGCAAAAAATGGTCAATTGTTGACCGCTTTGAACGGTATGGCGATGTAACGACAGCTCTTAACAGCCAGAAGTTTCCGGATAAGTTGAAGAAAGGGATCGAGGAACAGAAAACACAGTTGATAGTGAATCTGTATATTCTTGACCGGTTCCATCAATTGTGCAGCACAGAAAAGAGCGGGGAAGATCATGAGCTTTTTGCGCTGGATTATGAAGTGGAGTATATCCTATATGGTCATACTTCGGACAGGGAAAATCTGGAAAGCGCGATAACAGGTATTTTTGCTCTGAGAACCTTGCTGAATCTCGTTTATTTATATACCAGTCAGGGGAAAGGGGAAATTCTGGAGAATATAGTGGATGCTTTGTCTGTGGCGGCTGTGATTCCTGTTATTGGTCAGGTAGTGAAATTATTGTTGATGATTTGCTGGTCTGCGGCGGAAGCGGTCGTTGATTGCGCGGCGTTGGCCGATCGTCGGAAGGTCCCCCTGATGAAAAATGACAGCAGTTGGAATCTGACCATGTCGCAGTTGCTGGCCATTGGAAAGAATGGCGGGAATGCGGCGGATTATGTCCGGGATGGGACAAAAGGATTGTCTTATGAAAACTATCTGCTGATTTTGCTTTTATTGACACCGGCAGAAGAAAAAATGATTCGAATGACTCAGTTAATGGAAACGAATATCAGGCTGATGGAGGGTTATGAGGATTTTTGTTTTTCCCGATGCATAACGGCGGCGGAATTTGAAGGAACCGTCAGGCTCTTGCCGGTCTTCTGGCAGCATCCGGAAGCATTGTGTCATCATTATCATGTTGCGTATGGTTATTAAATCGGAAGGAGGTGGAACGGAATGCCCTTTTTTTGCAGAACACACATATGGATACGCAGGGGTGTTTGTTTAATAAAAAAATTCGTTAATTATGCAGCGAAATATGCGATACCCAACCCTTACTCATGTATAAGAAACAAACCTCGCAAATACGCCTGTGTATTTTCCAAAAAACTAAAACAGGCAGTCGGAGGAACAGATACCTGTAAAAAAAGGGCAGTCCCTTCCGCCTCCTTCAAGCATTGTCAAACGGGCAGTCTGACAGTGGAGGCGGCGTTGGCGCTGCCGGTATGTCTGGGGGCTTTGTTTCTCATGATGGGACTTTTTCAGGCAATGGCAGTCTGCGAACAGGTGAATGTGCATCTTTGCACGGCGGCAAGAAGTCTGGCCGCTTATCATGAAGCAGGTGACGGATATGGGACGGCAGATGCTTACAGAGCTTTCTATGCCTGTATGGGTGACAGCCGTATTGATTCGGGTTTGATCCGGGGCGGTTATGGCGGAATTTTGCTGGGGCTTGAGGAAGATGAACAGGATGAGGGACTGCTGCGGCTGAAAGCCTCCTATCAGATAAAGATTCCGGGATATTTTGTCGGAAGCCGCAATTTATCTGTTTCGGATACAGTCTGTATACGGGCATGGATCGGCGGGATACCGGATAACCGGCATGAAGACGCCAATGCTGCTGAACATACCTGTGTGTATGTTGCTGAGAATGGTGTTGTCTATCATACCAGTGAAAGTTGTACGTATCTGCGATTGTCTGTGCGTCAGGTGGGATCGGCATCTGTAGAATCATTGAGAAATAGATATGGCGCCAGATATATTCCCTGTGAACGGTGCGGTCAGGTTTCGGGAAGCGGCACGGTGTATATTACAGATCAGGGGCGTGCGTGGCATACGGACTCTCAGTGCAGCGGCTTGAAGCGAAATATGCATTTGCTGGACAAAGAAACTGCCATCCATCAGGGACTCAGGCCATGTACAAGATGCGGCGGATAAAACAGAGGAAGGAATAATCAGATGTGATGGATATAAGCTGCAGCAGATGAAAAAAACGGAAGAGTGAGAGGCATACAGAGAATGAATCTGGGATGTTTGATTTTATTATTATACCCTGCAATAGCAGATTTGCGGTATCGAAAATTTTATATTGAACCGGTTATTGGCACAGGTGTGCTTGTCACGGTATTTCGGTTGGCAGGGGATTCTTATTCGTTGTTCAGCGTGGGGCTAGGGTGTCTGCCGGGTATATTTTTATGGGGTGTTTCAAAACTGACAAAGGGTGCGGTTGGTTTTGGAGATGTGATTGTGGTAACGTGTCTCGGAATGATAGCCGGATGGGAATATGTCAGTACAGTTTGTCTGTTGGCTTTATGGATGGCCGGGCTGCTGGGACTTGTGATGCTTATAATGGGCAGGGCAGGGCGGAAAACAGCGCTGCCATTTGTACCTTTTCTATTGGCGGCATGTTTGATGTTACAGATTGGGGACAGGTGATAGTGTGAGAAAAAAATATACGGGAAGTTTTACAGTAGAGGCATCGCTGCTAATGCCAATCGTTTTATTTTTAATGATAGCGGTCATTTATATGCTGTTTTTTCTGCATGACTGTGTCATGATGCAAAGTTATGCGCTAAGAAGGGGAGAAGCCCTGCTCTGGCAGCAGGGAGAAGAAGTTTCAGGTCAGAATTCTGAGGATCAGTTTCAGAAGTCGGTTTTGATGATGCGGACAGACGCTTTCTCTGATAGCGTTGAAGCCGAATGGACGGATGTATTACTGGCGTATGCAGGCAGTTATAGAAAATCACAGGTACAGGTAAAAGGGAGCATTCATACAGGCATTTCCGGCAGCGCCGCATTTTTGGGAAACAGGCTGACTTCAGAGGTTTCCATGCAGACACGAAGGATGATGTATGTCGATGATTATTTGAAAACGGTTGTGCTGCAAAGAGTCAAGTCTGAAGGATCATAAAACGGAGGGATGAGAAGCGATGGAAATCAGTTTCAGCAAGGATACATATCATACCTATATGGTGGTGGAGAATGATGCAGCACCTGATGCTGAATATGAAGAAAAAATGATGGGTAACCAGCAGTCTGTCGTATTGCTGCCGTTTCATATACAATGTGTGGATGGCCGAAAACAGTATTATTATGAGATTACGGGTAAAATGGATTTCAGAAGCTGTATAGAAAAAAGGGCCGCGGATGCATTAGTATTGGAGAATTTGATTCATTGTCTTGTGGAACTTTGTTATACGGTTGATGAACATCTGCTGAATTTAGGTTCTGTTTTAGTTGCAGCAGATTATATGTATGTAGATATTGAAACAAAGCGAATGTATGCGGCTTATGTACCGGGATTGCAGGGAGATTTTTCGGAGGCATTAAGAACGCTTTCGGCCTGTTTACTTGAAAAAACGGATCATCATGATAAAGAAGGGGTTTTGCTTGCCTATGATTTATATCGAATCATCAGGCAGGAAGATTTTACGCCGGGACTGCTTGGAGATTTATTGAAGAGGCAGGAAAAAGGCAGAGTGCCGGAGATATTGGAAAAACCGGAACCGGTGGAGATATATAAAGCTGAAAAAATCCGGGAAACGGGAAGTGACCATAAGGATGTCGCTGAGGAAAAAACATCACAATCAATCAAAAAGTCAGGATTATTTCTATCAGGTGTCCGTCCGTTTATTGGTATTGGGCTATGGCTGCTGATCTTTGTGATTTACAGACTGGGGTATTTACAGATGGTGCTGGACAGGATCGGTCTGGCACTGGAAGCCCGTATAGCAGCATTGCTTCTCATGGCGGTCGTTTTATTATTGCTGGTGGGTAGTCTGTTTTTGGAAAAGCGAATGAGGCAGTTCAAAAAAGAAAAAGAAGAACAGGATGTATGGGAGGATTTGGAGCCAGGCAATCAGGAAAATAAAGGTATCTATGCTTTTACAGATATGTCTGTGGGAGAGTCCGATCAAACGGTGATATTATCCGGTGCAGCAGGAACAATACGTCTGGTCAGCCTGAACAAAAATATAGCCGATGATTTGGTAATTACACAAATGCCCTGTCTATTGGGCAGTCGCCGTCCGGATGCAGAGGTGATCATAGGAGCAGTAGGGATCAGTCGGAAACATGCGTTGATGGAACAGTTAGAGGATGGAATTTATCTGTCTGATCTGCATTCGACCAATGGGACCTTCGTCAATGGAGAACGGTTAAAGGGAGATGAGAGAAAAAAATTGCTCTTTGAAGATGTTATCGCTTTTGCAGATGTCCGTTATATGTATTGCGGCGGACAAATAAATGGGTTATAATAAAAGCTCCTACAAATTTTAAAGGTAACTATCTGATACAATTTTTAAAATACATACATTAGATAAAGGATGATACAGGAGGTAAGGATGAGGAATTATGCAGGATACAGGGGACAGCGTGTGAAATGGATTTCCCCTGTGAATACCGTCATTATTGCAGTGAATGTGCTGGCTTTTCTGTGGCTGCGGCTAATGGGGGACCCGACGGATGGTTATTTTATGTATGAGCATGGGGCCAATTTCTGGCCGGATGTTTTTCTTGAACATGAATATTATCGGCTGCTGACATGTGCGTTTATTCATTTTGGGTTTGAACATTTGTTTAATAATATGCTTGTGTTAGCCTATGTTGGTGATAATCTGGAACGGGCTCTGGGGAAAATCAAATATATTATTTTGTATTTTTGTGTTGCCGTTGGTTCCAGTCTGATTTCTGCTGCATGGAGTATGTTTAATGATTCTTATAGTATTTCCGCCGGTGCGTCAGGGGCTGTATTTGGTGTTGTCGGCGCCTTGCTGATTATTGTGATCAAGAATAAGGGTCGCCTGGAGGATTTGAGTTCCACGAGGCTTGGATTATTCGCAGGCTTTACCATTTATCATGGTGTGACCAGCGCCGGGATTGACAATGCAGCCCATGTTGGCGGTTTTGTAATCGGTATTTTCCTGGGATTTCTGCTATACCGACGGAGAAGAAAGTGGTAATGCGATACGGAAAACGCTGCCCTGGCCGGGCATGGACTGGCAGTCCAGTTGCCCATGATGGGTATAGATGATGGATTTTACCATGTGCAGGCCAAGTCCTGTGCCGCCCTGTTTGTAGGAAGTATAAGCTTCATAGATATGCGCCTGCTGGTCAGGGGTCATGCCAACGCCATTATCACGGATGCTGATGATCAGATGCTGGTCTTTGACATAGGCATGGACATATACCTGCTGTCCTTCTGAAGTGGCTTCATCAGCATTTTTGATAAGGTTGGACAGGGCCTGATGCAGTAATTGAGCATCGGCGCGGATGGCGGGCAGCGAATCGGGTATATGAAGGGTGAATGTTTTGCCCTTTAGCTGGAAAACAGGCAGGTAGGATTGATAAAGTTCCTGCAATAATGCGCGGATATCACAGGGCAAAAGCCTTGGGGACTGGTATTTTAAGGCTGCATTGTCTAAAATGACATAAGTGGAACGGATATCTTTGAGTAATTGCAGATAAATGTCATCAGAATTTAGAAAATCGTATCTGCTGGCAAGTAATTGCAGTTGACCGGACATCAGTGTGAGCTGGTTGCGTATTTCATGACGCAGTTTGGAATAAAAATCGCTGGTTTCGTATGTATGCATAAAAGGACCTCCATGATTGATATATCTTCATTCTTAAAACATTTTGAGGTCAAATTGTGTGACATATTTAAAAAAAATGGCTGATAACATTTTAAAAGAGTGGTAGAATAGATGAAAAAGCAGTAATTGGAGGTAGAAAAGATGACAGATGCAAATTGTATTTTTTGTAGAATAGCAGGCGGGGAGATCCCGTCGTCAACCGTATATGAGGATGAACAGTTTCGGGTCATCCTTGACTTATCACCGGCTACAAAGGGACATGCATTGATTTTGACAAAAGAGCATTATGCCAATATTTATGAAATTGATGAAAATGTGCTTCGGGATTTGATCGTGCTGGCTAAGAAGGTGGCAAAGGCCATGAAAGAGACACTTGGCTGTGATGGCGTGAATGTTGTACAGAATAATGGTGAGGCGGCCGGACAGACGGTATTCCATTTCCATATGCATATCATTCCAAGATATGAGAATGATAGTCAGCAGATTGGATGGAAACCGGGCGAATCGGATCCGGATGAACAGACTGAGTTAGCAAAGAAAATTGCCGGTGCATTATAATAAAACAATAATGGAAAGAAAACAATAAAAACCATAGGACCGAAAGGGTGGATTTCGATCCTATGGAAAAATCCGTATCCATATTCATATTCGTATGGATACCGGTGAATTTTAATATTTTAATGATTTAACGCTTTTTGCGGGCAGCCAGATCGTCGAGCAGTCCGACAATAATCTGAATGGCCTGATTTTGCTCGCTGGCAGCCATGGCCTTCTCATAAGAAGCACGTTTGGCATACACGTCATTGATTGCGTCCAGAAGCCGTTGATTTGTAATATTTTCTTCAGGAAGCAGATAACTGAATCCCTGTTTTTCAAACGATTCGGCGTTTAGAATCTGATCGCCGCGGCTGGCGCCTGCAGGCAATGGAATCAGTATATTGGGTTTTCGCAAAGCCAGCAGTTCACAAATAGCGTTGGCGCCTGCTCTGGAGATGACCACATCGGCGGCTGCCATCAGATCGCTCAGTTCATCTTTGATGAATTCGTACTGTACATAGCCAGGTGTGCCATTCAGCGAAGCATCGGTTTTGCCCTTGCCGCACAGATGAATGATCTGGTAGCGTTTTAATAATTCAGGCAGGATGGCCCTGATCGCGTTATTGACGGCAACGGCGCCAAGACTGCCGCCGACAATGAGCAAAACAGGTTTCTCACTGTTGAAACCGCAGAAAGTCAGTCCTTTGGCTTTATTGCCCTGGAAAAGTTCACTTCGGATCGGAGAGCCGGTAAGAACGGCTTTGTTATCCGGCAGGTATTGCACAGTCTCAGGGAAATTGCAGCATACTTTAGCGGCTGATGGAATACAGATTTTATTCGCCAGCCCCGGAGTCATGTCAGATTCATGGATAACCACAGGGATTTTCAGGCTTTTAGCGGCCTGAACTACAGGAACGGCCACAAACCCGCCCTTGGAGAAAATGACATCCGGTTTGATCTTTTTCAGATGTGATCTGGCTTCAAAATAACCCTTGATCACTCTGAATGGATCGGTAAAATTCTTCAGGTCAAAGTATCTGCGGAATTTGCCGGTGGCAATACCGTAGTAAGGCGTGCCGGTCTCTGTGATCATATTGCGCTCCATACCCTCATAAGACCCAATATAAGAGATGGTATAGCCATGCTTTTTGAGTTCAGGCATAAGTGCAATATTAGGTGTGACATGGCCGGCTGTACCGCCGCCTGTCAAAACGATTTTTTTCATGATAAGACTCCTTTGAATAAGAGTGAATGATACACGAACTGGATTACTGCTGTCCGGCTTTGTAGTCCTTTAATGCTCTGGCGAGCTGATCCGGGCATGAAGTGCCTCTGTTGCCGCAGTTGATGCCTTCAAGTGTCTGGATGACATCATCCACTTTGCGGCCAACGACAAGGCGTGCAACGCCCTGGGTGTTGCCCATGCAGCCGCCGATGAATTCACAGCTTGTTACAGTATCATTTTCGATTTCAAAATCGATTGCTTTGGAGCATGTTTTGCTTGTTGCGTATCTCATGTATATTACCTCACTTTAATATTTTATCAGCTATGATATAGCTTTTGGTTTCATCAAATTATTATAACAGACTTTATTGAAGAACGCCAGAGAAAAATGTGATATAATGATTGAGCAGCAGAATAGAATTTAATGAAGAACTGGAGGAAATACAATGATTGGTATTATCGGTGCAATGGATCAGGAAGTGAATATCCTGAAGGATGAGATGACGGTTGAAAAAATAGAAACAAAGGCATCCATGGATTTCTATATTGGAAAGCTTCGTGGAAAAGAGGTTGTTATTGTGAAATGCGGTGTCGGCAAAGTCAATGCGGCAGTATGTACACAGATACTCGCAGACTGCTATGGTGTGACAGCCGTCATTAATACAGGTGTGGCCGGAAGCCTCAGAGCAGAGATCAATATTGGCGATATCGTTGTGTCGACGGATACACTGCAGCATGATATGGAAGCGACAGGTTTTGGCTATGAACCTGGAGAAATCCCACTGATGGGTAAGAAAACTTTTGAGGCCGATGAGCGGCTGCGCAGATTGATTGTAGATACCTGCCGGAAAGTGAATCCTGAAATCGGCGTTTTCGAAGGACGTGTGGTCAGCGGGGATCAGTTTGTATCGGACGCAGGCGTAAAAGCGCGTCTGGCAGAGATGTTTGATCCCTATTGTACAGAAATGGAAGGCGCAGCCATTGCTCAGGCTGCCTGGTTGAATCAGATCCCATTTGTGATTATCCGGGCGATTTCAGATAAAGCTGACGGAAGCGCACAGATGGATTACTCGGAATTCGAGGCGAAAGCCATTGAGCATACAGTGAAGCTGCTGGAAGCTGCTGTGCCTGCTCTGTAACCACATATTTATTCAAAAAATTGACAGAAGACGGAATGTGACGGCAAAATACGGGAGGAATGCCCCGAATCATGAAGTTCTGTGACTGATTTTCCCGCTGGATTTAAAGTGGCAAATAATGGTTTATTGATTATAATTAAGTGCAAATCATACTTGAAAGGGGCACTTATTTATGAAAAATTGGATTGCAGAACAGGGATGGGGCTTATACATAATGATCGGTATGGCCGCTGTAGGCGTCATCGGCAGCATGATATGCCGGATATTTTATGGGAGACTGGCCAGAGAGGCTCAGATATGCGGAACTTCAGACTATCCGCTGCTTCAGTATATCCGACAGAAATATTCCAGTTACTATAAACTGGGGATGCAGCCGTCGGATGCAAAAGCCATGATTACAAGGTATTTATCATTACACAAAATTGGTTTACTGCCTTTAAATGCCTATCGCTATATCCGTGTTCTGATGACCGGCGGAATTTTGTTAAATGGCCTGATCGTAGGTCTTTACCGCTATCAGCAGGCTTATGAGGCCGGACCGGCCATTGTCTATGTTGGGACAAGCCTGGTTATGGCACTTGGATTGTGGATGGTCGGCCTGGTGCTGGGCGTTGACAATCAGCGGCGTATTGCGGAAAATGCGGTCTGCGACTATATTCAGAATTATCTTAAGAGCAAACTGGACGGCGAATACGGTTACGGCCGTCAGGTAGAGGAACCGGATAATTATGAACGTGCGCTTCGTGAAACAGCGGCTACCAAAACAGCGCCTGTGAGAAACGGGGCAGGGATCAGTCCTGAGTACAACAGACGGACAAGCGGACGGCATACGAACCGGCCGGTACGGGAAGACAGAAATGCGGACGCAGTAGACGCAAAGATCGTTGAAGATGTATTAAAAGAATTTTTGTGTTAAAAGCATTCATCAAAGCATTTATAAAAGAATCCGAAAAGAATTCCTGCACCGAAAAATGAGTTATTGGTTGATAAATGATCAATGATTTGGTATGATAAAGGAAACTGAGCACCAGCAATATTGTGGATAAAATTGGAGGAATTTAAAATGGCGAACAAAGTAACATTTGATTATTCAAAGACGGCCGGATATATCAGCGAAGGCGAAGTTGAGTTAATGAGCAAGATTGTTGAAGACGCAAAGAATCTTCTGGTCAGCAAGGAAGGCGCAGGGAATGATTTCCTTGGATGGATCGACCTTCCGGTGAATTATGACCGTGAAGAATTTGCCCGTATTCAGGCAGCAGCGAAGAAGATCCAGAGTGATTCGGATGTCCTGCTTGTCATCGGTATCGGCGGTTCCTATCTGGGAGCCAGAGCGGCCAATGAATTCCTTGGACACAATTTCTATAATGTCATTCCAAAAGAATTACGTAAGACACCGGAGATCTATTACTGTGGTAATAATCTGAGCAGCGCCTATATCAAGGGACTGATCGATGTTATTGGTGACAGAGATTTCTCTATCAATATGATTTCAAAATCCGGTACAACGACAGAACCGGCTGTTGCTTTCCGTGTGTTCAAGAAAATGATCGAGGAGAAGTACGGCAAGGAAGAAGCAGCAAAGAGAATTTACTGTACAACAGACAGGGCCAAGGGCGCATTGAAGCATCTGGCAACAGAAGAAGGCTATGAGACATTTGTTGTGCCGGATGATGTGGGCGGACGTTTCTCCGTATTAACGGCCGTTGGTCTTCTGCCAATCGCTGTCAGCGGTGCAGATATTGAGCAGTTGATGGCCGGCGCGGCTTCCGCAAGAAAAAGATGCCTTGAAAATGCGTTTGAAGATAATGACGCGCTGCAGTATGCGGCTATCCGTAATATTTTATTAAGAAAAGGCAAGAGTATTGAGATCACAGCCAGCTATGAACCGTCCGTACAGTACATCGGTGAGTGGTGGAAACAGCTTTATGGAGAGAGTGAAGGTAAAGACCTGCGTGGTATTTTTCCGGCATCCGTTACCCTGACCGCAGACCTTCATTCCATGGGACAGTTTATCCAGGATGGTACACGCTCCATGTTTGAGACAGTGATCGCTGTCGAAGATCCAGGCGCGGAGATCGTGATTGAAGAAGAACCGGTTGATCTTGACGGCCTGAATTATCTGGCAGGCAAGACTGTAGATTTTATTAATAAGAGTGCGATGAATGGTACGATACTTGCTCATACGGATGGACAGGTTCCAAACCTTCTGGTTACAGTTCCTGCGCAGAATGAATTCTACCTTGGCGAATTATTCTATTTTTATGAATTTGCCTGCGGTGTCAGCGGTTATGTGCTTGGTGTGAATCCATTCAATCAGCCGGGTGTTGAGAGCTACAAGAAGAATATGTTTGCGCTTCTGGGCAAGCCGGGTTATGAAGATTTGACAGAAGCATTATTAAAGAGACTGTAAAAATCAGACGAATCTAAATTAAAAGGATGCAGGGATTTTCTCTGTGTCCTTTTAGTTACGGGGGTTTATGCGGATGAAGAAGTTGATAAGAAATGGTCTGCTGGTGCTTGAACATACGGTGATGCAGGGAGATCTGCTGATTGAAGGCGAGAAAATTACTGCCATTGGCCCGTGTCTGGAGGATTCTGACTGCCAGGTCATCGACGCGGCGGGACTGATCGTGCTGCCGGGCGGTATTGATGTACATACCCATTTCAATATTGATGTGGGCGTGCGGTCGGTGGATGACTTCAGTACGGGAACCATTGCGGCTGCCTTTGGCGGGACAACAACCATTGTTGATCATATGGGCTTTGGTCCGAAGGGATGTAATCTGCATCATCAGTTTGGCGTTTATAAAGGGTATACCGATGGCAAGTGCGTGACGGATTATGGACTGCATGGGGTATTTCAGGAGATTGATGAAAATATTCTTGCCGAGACGGAAGTCATGCTGGCCGATGGCATTTCCAGTTTTAAGATGTATCTTACATATGATTACAAACTGGATGACGCAGATGCATTGAAGGTGCTGGCGAAGCTTGGGTCCATTGGCGCAATGACAACAGTTCATTGTGAAAATGATGCCATCATTCAGTATTTGAGAAAAAAACTGGTGTCTGAGGGCAGGACGGAGGCGAAATATCATCCGCTGTCCAGACCGCCTTATTGTGAGGCGGAAGCTATCCACCGGATGATTGCATTGTCGAAGGCTGCGGGAGGGGCGCCTCTTTATATTGTACATGTTTCGACACAGGAGGGCGCTTCGCTCATCAGACAGGCCAGAAAGGATGGGGCGGTCGTATTTGGCGAGACCTGCCCGCAGTATCTTGTTCTGGATGACAGTTGTTATGAAGATCCAAAGGAAGGTTTAAAATATATTTTAAGTCCGCCGATCCGTCCAAAAGAGCACCAGACGGCGCTCTGGCAGGGATTGAAGGACGGAACGCTGCAGGTAGTAGCGACGGATCACTGTAGTTTTGATTATGCTGGTGATAAGCAGAGGGGCAAGGATGATTTTACCCGGTGTCCGAATGGCGCGCCGGGCGTTGAGACGAGAATGCCGGTTGTGTTTTCGGAAGGTGTGTCGAAGGGGCGGTTGACGCTGAACGAATTTGCGGCGGTCACAAGCACACAACCTGCAAAGCTTTTTGGCATGTATCCGAAAAAAGGGGTGCTGGCCGTCGGCAGTGATGCCGATCTTGTTTTGATGAATCCTGATATGGAAGTAACGATTAGCAGGAATATTCTGCATGAGAATGTGGATTATACACCATATGAAGGATTAAGAGTTAAAGGATGGCCGGTCATGACCATGATCCGGGGACAGATCGTGATTGAAAATGAACGTTTGCAGGTGCCGGTGGGATTTGGGAGATTTATTAAGCGTGATCCCGTGCAGTACCGGGAATTGCTGTAGTTATTTCTGCCATGGCACTGACAGCGTCTGATCAATATAAAAAACATTGGAGAAAATGGAATGTCAAATAAGAAAAAGAAAACAATTTATGTGATTGGTCACAGGAATCCCGATACGGATTCCATATGTTCGGCCATATCACTGGCCAATCTGAAAAATCAGATGGCAAAGAAAAAAGAAACGGGGACACCGATTTCAGCAAGCTATTCGGAAAATCAGCCGGAGGATGTGGTCTATAAGGCTGTCCGGGCCGGACATCTGAATCAGGAGACACGATATGTCCTGAAAACATTTGGCGTCGGTATCCCGGTCTATATGCGGGATGCCAGGACACAGATTACAGATATTGATTATAGTGTGCCGGAGAATGTCTCTGATGGGATCTCTCTGAGGCAGGCATGGAAAATCATGCGCACCATCAAAAAATCCACATTGGCGGTTACTGATAGTGACGGTCATTTGGAAGGACTCATTACGACCAGCGATATTGCAAAATCCTATATGGCGGTTTTTGATAATCGTATTCTGTCCCAGGCGAATACGTCCATTGAAAATATTATTGATACGTTAAATGGTACATTACTGGCGGGACGAAGCGATGTGTGTGTGACAAAGGGTAAGGTCGTTATTTCTGCGGCTAATACGGAGATCATACGCCAGCATATTGATGAGGGCGATGTGGTGATCCTCGGTAATCGTTATGAAGCGCAGCTCTGTGCCATTGAGCAGCATGCATCGGTGATTATCGTGTGTGACGGAGCGCCTGTGTCGAGAACGATTAAAAAGATAGCGTCCTACAATGACTGCGCGGTGATCAGTACGGCCTACGATGCCTACGCAGTGGCGAGACTGATCAATCAGAGCCTGCCGGTGCGGCACTTTATGACGCGGCAGGAGCAGATTATAAAATTTAAAGAGAATAATTATATTGGTGATATTCGTGGTGTGATGATGAAAGAACGCTTCCGTGACTTCCCGATCGTAACGGAAGATAATCGCTATACAGGGATGATTTCAAGACGTAACCTGATCGATATGGACAAGAAGCGGATGATTCTTGTAGATCACAATGAGGCTGATCAGGCCATTACAGGTATCAACGAGGCGGAAGTGATCGAGATCGTGGATCATCACAAACTGGGAACCATCGAGACCATCAAACCGGTGGTTGTGCGCAATCAGCCCGTTGGTTGTACGGCAACGATCGTTTACCAGATGTATGTTGAAAATCATATTGAAATCGCGCCTCCAATCGCGGGACTTTTGTGTTCGGCCATCATATCCGACACACTGTTGTTCAGATCGCCGACATGTACGCCCCTTGACAAAATTGTGGCATTGAAACTGGCGGAGATTGCGGGCATTGATCCGGAAGCGCATGCGGTAGCCATGTTTGATGCCGGCAGTGATCTGAAATCCAGATCAGAGGAGGATATTTTCTATCAGGATTTCAAGAAATTCAAATCCGGGGAAAAGACATTTGGCGTCGGGCAGATCACATCCATGAACGCTGAAGATCTGAAGGGGTTGAAAGAACGGATGAAACCGTTCCTTGAACAGGCAAGGAAGAAAGAGGATACGGATATGATCTTCTTTATGCTGACTGATATTCTGACTGAGAACTCCTGGCTGATATTTGCAGGTAAAGAGGCGGATGAGATGATCGCCAAAGGATTTAATAAAGAGCCTGCAGACAGTGAAATACTGCTTGAGGGTGTTGTCTCACGTAAGAAACAGTTTGTACCAGTCATGATGGGTATGCTGATGGCATAGGAGGATGAAAGCATGAATAAAGAAAAAGAAATATTTGTCGTTGGACATAAGAATCCTGATACGGATTCTATCTGTTCGGCCATCGCCTATGCTTATTTGAAAAATCAGTTGACGGAAGGTCATCGCTATGTGGCAAAGCGGGCCGGTGATGTGAATACGGAGACGGCTTTTGTATTGGAGCATTTTGGCCATGAAGCGCCGGCCTATATCAATAATGTGCGGGCACAGGTAAAAGACGCGGGTATTGTTGAGGGCGAGCGTGTCAACAGAGGGCTTTCCGTGAAAAAAGCCTGGGAGATACTGAGTACGAAGCATAAATCGACGCTGGCGGTCGTGGATGATAATAACGGCCTTGAGGGGCTGATTACGATTGGTGATATCGCAAAATCCATTATGGATGTTTATGGCGGCCGTGCTTTGTCTGATGCGAAGACACCGTACAGGAATATTGTGGAGACGCTGCAGGCAGAGGTGCTGGTGGGTGATGCGGATTCAGCCGTAGCCCAGGGAAAAGTCATTGTTGCGGCGGCCAATCCTGATTTGATGGAGGAATCCATCGAGCCGGGGGATATGGTGATCCTTGGTGATCGTTATGAATCCCAGCTCTGTGCCCTTGAGATGCAGGCTTCATGCCTGATCATCTGTATTGGCAGCGAGGTCTCAGAGACGATTCTGGAACAGGCCAGGGAGAAAGGCTGCATGGTGCTCAGGACGGCCTACGATACATTTATTACGTCAAGACTTCTGAATCAGAGTATACCGATTGAATATTTTATGATCCGCGGCAATCTGATCTATTTCCGAATGGATAATTATGTGGAGGATATCCGCAGCATCATGGGTAAAATGCGACACCGGGAGTTCCCTGTGCTTGACAGTGAGGGGAAACTGGCCGGGATGCTGACCCGGCACAGTCTGTTGGAAATGGACAAGAAGAAGATCATCCTTGTGGATCATAATGAAGCGGGGCAGGCCGTGGATGGTCTGCAGGAGGCTGAAATAGAAGAAATTGTCGATCATCATAAGCTGGGTTTTGTGGAAACGTTAAAGCCGGTGATGTTTCGGAATCAGCCGGTGGGCTGTACGTCAACCATTATTTATATGATGTTTAAAGAGCACCAGATTGAAATTCCGGCGGATATCGCAGGGCTGATGTGTTCGGCAATTATTTCTGACACGCTGTTATACCGGTCTCCGACATGTACGGCCATTGACCGGATCGCAGCGGAAGAACTGGCAGGTATTGCGGGTATTGAGACGGAAGACTATGCGAAGGCCATGTTTTCCGCAGGCAGTAATCTTGGAAGCAAGACATCAAAAGAAATTTTTTATCAGGATTTTAAAAAATTTACGGCGGGAGAGCGTTCCTATGGCGTTGGACAGATCACGTCCATGGATGGCGGTGAACTGGAAGATATTGTGGAACGTCTGACTGCTTATATGGAAGAAATCAGAACGGATATCGGACTGGATATGCTGTTTTTTATGCTGACGGATATTTTGAAGGAATCCACAAGACTGATCTGTGTCGGTCCGGATGCTCTCGAGACGATGACTCAGTACAGTGGCTGTGCGGCAGAGGGCAGCACCATTTATATGGAGGGTGTTGTGTCACGCAAGAAGCAATTGGTGCCGACTTTGATGCAGGCAATTCAATAGTAGTTTAGAAATCTGCATGTTGCACTTTTTTAAATTGCCGGGCGTGGATTGAAATAATAGGAGGAGCGCTGCGGGATGAGCAAACAGTTATGGAAACCGGGAAATATGCTGTATCCATTACCTGCGGTGATGGTTTCATGCGGTAATAAGGAAGGCAAATATAATATTCTGACGGTGGCGTGGACGGGAACGATCTGTACAAACCCGCCGATGGTTTATATCTCTGTCCGAAAGTCCAGATATTCCCATCAGATGCTGATGGAAACCGGAGAATTTTTTATTAATCTGACAACAGAGGCACTGGCGTATGCAACGGATTATTGCGGCGTAAAATCGGGCCGTGATGTGGACAAATTTGCGAAGATGCATTTGACGCCTGAGATGGGAATACTCAAATATGCACCGATGATTCAGGAAAGCCCGGTCTGTATTGCCTGTGAAGTCGTTCGTATGGAAGAACTGGGAAGCCATGATATGTTTATTGCCAACGTGAAGGGCGTTTACGCGGATGAAAAATACATGGATGAAGGCGGGCGCTTTGATCTTGCGAAAGCGGAGCCGATGGTTTATTCCCATGGTCAATATTACGGCACCGGACGGCATATAGGGAAATTCGGGTATTCTGTTCAGAAAAAAAGTAAGGGTACAAATGGCAAAAGATAATAAAAGAACCGTGATCCGGGGACAGCAGCGTCTCCGGTGCGGTTATACGACAGGCACATGCGCTGCGGCTGCTGCAAAAGCGGCTGCAGCCATACTTTTAAGCGGGAAATCATATAAAGATATAAGTCTGACATTGCCAGACGGCGGGACGGTTTTATTGGAAGTGGGTCTTGTCCATGTGACGGCAGACAGTGTTTTGTGCGGTATTATCAAAGATGCCGGAGATGATCCGGATATTACCAATGGATTGATGATTTGTGCGCAGGTGGAGAAATGCCAGGAAATGGGCGTACATATTGAAGGCGGACGGGGCGTCGGTCGGATCACGAAGCCGGGGCTCGATCAGCCTGTGGGAGCAGCAGCGATTAACAGGGTGCCAAGGCGGATGATCAGGGAATCCGTGCAGGAAATCATGATGGCATGGGGTTATGAGGAAGGTCTGTTGGTGACGATTTCCATCCCGGAGGGAGAGGAAAAGGCAGCGAAAACACTGAACCCTGTTCTCGGTATCGAGGGCGGACTGTCGGTTCTTGGAACCAGCGGCATTGTGGAACCCATGAGCGAGCAGGCGCTGGTCGATACGATTGGTGTTGAGATCCGGATGCACCGGGCGCAGCAGGAGAAGA
The DNA here is from genome assembly GCA_964447245.1 of uncultured Coprococcus sp. Lineage (GTDB taxonomy): Bacteria > Bacillota > Clostridia > Lachnospirales > Lachnospiraceae > Coprococcus_A. Next base: position 26,865 of record CAYURX010000005.1, read on the forward strand.
TACTGGTGATGGCGCCGGGAAATTACGGGCTTGATTTTTTGAAGGAGAACTATCATATCAGGCAGGAGCAGGTCATTAAAATCAGCAATTATGTGGGTGAGAGTATTGACCTGGCGGTTTGTGAGGGCGCATCCGGTTTTGTGCTTGTGGGGCATATCGGTAAACTCATCAAGCTGGCCGGAGGTATTATGAATACCCATTCCCACCATGCGGATGCCAGAATGGAGATACTGACGGCCTATGCGGCTGTGGCCGGGGCCGAAACGGCGGCGCTGCAGCGAATCATGCAGGCGGTTACGACCGATGCGGGGCTTGATATTTTAAAAAAAACAGGATATTTGGAAGATACGATGCAGTTGATCGTTTTGCGGATACAGTATCATTTGCAGCGCCGGGCCGGTGCGCAAATGACCGTTGGCGTGATGATGTTTTCAAATGTATACGGGCTGTTGGGGCAGACGGACAATGCGGGAGAATTGCTGCTTCAGGCCGCGTCAGAACAATCAGCATGTGTCATGGAGGAAATAGATGGCAGGTAAATTATATGGTGTAGGGGTTGGACCGGGTGATCCGGAATTGATGACGCTGAAAGCGGTACGCTGCATTCAGCATTGTCCGGTCATTGCCATTCCAACCGCAGATAAAGCCGCATGTATGGCGTACAGGATCGCCCTGCAGGAAATACCTGAAATTGCCGGAAAGGAATGTGTGTCCGTGGTCATGCCGATGACAAAGGACCGGCAGTTGTTAGCGCAGAGTCATGAGGCGGGAACTGCGGCAGTGGCGGAGATATTAGTAGCGGGAAAGGATATTGCTTTTTTGACCATTGGCGATCCAACGGTGTACGCAACTTACATGTATATTCATCAGCGGATCAGGGCGATGGGATTTGAAACGCAGATCATCAGCGGCGTTCCGTCTTTTTGCGCTGCGGCGGGAAGACTGGGCGTTTCACTGGCTGAAACCGGGGAACAGATGCATATTATTCCCGCTTCCTATGATATTGAAGCGGCGATGAAACTGCCGGGAACGAAAGTGCTGATGAAGGCAGGCAAAAAGATGCCGCAGGTCAGAGAACTTCTTCAGGAACAACCGCAGCAGATCATGATGGTTGAAAACTGCGGTATGGCGGATGAACATGTCTGGACCGATGTGTCAAAGATGCCGGAGCAGCCGGGATACTATACATTAGTTATTGTAAAGGAAAAGGAGAACAGGACGAAATGATACATTTTGTTGGTGCAGGTTCAGGGGCACCGGATTTAATTACCGTCAGGGGACAGAAATTACTGGCACAGGCCGACGTGATTATTTATGCCGGTTCTCTGGTCAATCCCGCTTTGCTGGAGGTCAAAAAAGAAAGCTGCGAGGTCTATAACAGCGCCCATATGACGCTGGAGGAAGTGCTTGAGGTCATGCGGCGGGCTGAACAGGAAGGAAAAATGACGGTGCGGCTGCATACGGGTGATCCCTGTCTGTATGGCGCGATCCGGGAACAGATGGATGCTCTGGCTGCGGAAGGCATTGCCTGTGCAATCTGTCCGGGGGTCAGTGCTTTTTGCGGGGCGGCGGCGGCCATGGGGATTGAATATACACTGCCCGGAGTCTCCCAGACCGTGATTATCAGCAGGACGGCAGGACGGACGCCGGTGCCGGAGCGGGAAGCCATTGAAAAACTGGCAGTCCATCAGGCAACGATGGTCCTTTTTCTGAGTACGGGGCAGCTTCCGAAGCTGGAAAAAGAATTGATGACCGGCGGGTATCCGGCGGATACGCCGGCAGCCATATGTTATAAAGCCACCTGGCCCGATGAGAAGAAACTGTATTGTACCGTTGGCACGCTCGCGGCAACGGCAGAGGCAGCGGGCATCACAAGCACGGCATTAATCATTGTCGGAAAAGTGATCGACAGTGCCTATGACCGGTCATTACTCTATGACCCAGCATTCACAACGGGTTACCGGAAAGGAAAAGAATGAAAATTGCAGTGATCAGTTTTACAAAAAACGGCAGCCGGTGCAATGCCGGGATTTTGCGGCGCCTGAATGCAAAAGGACATCAGTGTGAGGGCTATGCCGCCGGGACCAGTGCCAATAGTGGAGCCATTGAAACCAGTGCCGATGATGAAACCGTCGGGATCTGTGACGATGGCGTTGCGGTGCATCCCCTGACAACATCGTTGAAGAAGTGGACGGAGGATGCCTTTAAACGGTATGAAGCCCTGATTTTTGTCGGAGCGGCGGGGATCGCTGTGCGGAGTATTGCGCCTTTTGTGCAGGACAAGTTCAAAGACCCGGCGGTTCTGGTTGTGGATGAGAAGGGACAGTTTGTGATCCCCATATTGTCGGGCCATGTGGGCGGAGCCAATGGGCTGGCACTGGAATTATCCGAAGAACTGGGGGCATGTCCGGTGCTGACGACAGCGACGGATGTGCAGAACCGGTTTGCTGTCGATGTCTTTGCAGTCAAAAACCGGCTCATTTTGACAGACCGCAAGAAGGCGAAAAGGGTATCGGCGGATCTTTTAAACGGGGTATCTCTGGGTGTTTATATTGACGAAATATACTGCGCGCCGCAGACATATGTATCAGGAAATGCAATGTCAGACGGAGTATCCGTTGAATCACCGGATCAATTACCGTGCGAAATGCCGGAGGGATTGTACAGGGTGCAAAGACCGGAGAACAGCCGGATCATGATCGATTATCATCGGATGAATGGGGATTTGGCCGCGCTGCATCTGATTCCAAAAGATGCGCTTTGGATCGGTATTGGCTGCAAAAAGGGAACGGATGGACAGGCCATTGAAGCAGCATTTGAGCAATTGATGGAAAAACATCATCTGTGTGTGGAGGCGGTGGCCGGAATCGCGTCTATTGAATTAAAAGCGGAAGAACCGGGGATTTTGCAGCTTTGCCGCCGTCATGGATGGCGGTTTCAGACATTTTCAGCGGATGAACTGATGGCTGTGCCGGGAAATTTTACGGCATCGGATTTTGTACGTCAGCATACGGGTGTGGAGAACGTCTGTGAGCGGGCGGCTGTCTGTGCGGCGGGTGACGGCAGTACGTTAATTATAAGCAAACAAAAATGGCCGGGCATTACACTGGCGGCAGCAATCGTGAACAGGAGGCTTGATTTTGGGTAAGATTTATGTGGTTGGTATCGGTCCGGGCGGTTATGAGAATATGACGATCCGTGCGGCGGCAGTCATGGAGCGTTGTGATGTGATCGTAGGTTATAGGGTTTACGTGGATTTGGTTGCAGAGCATTTTCCGCATAAGGAAATGATGACGACACCTATGCGGCAGGAGGAAAAACGGTGCCGGATGGCTTTTGAGGAAGCGAAATGCGGGCGGCAGGTCGCCATGATCTGTTCCGGTGATGCAGGCGTTTATGGTATGGCCGGACTGATTTATGAGGTGGGCGCGGCATATCCGGAAGTGGAGATTGAGATCATCAGCGGTGTGACGGCGGCTTTAAGCGGCGGCGCTGTCCTTGGGGCCCCGCTCATGCATGATTTTGCGGTGATCAGTCTCAGTGATCTGATGACCCCATGGGAATTGATTGAAAAAAGACTGGATGCGGCGGCGAGTGCAGATATGGTGATCTGTCTCTATAATCCTTCCAGCAAAAAGCGGAAGGATTATCTGCAGAAAGCGTGTCGGATCGTCATGGGCCATGCTTCGCCATCCACCATTTGCGGTGTGGTCAGAAATATCGGTCGGGACGGTGAGCATTGTGAAGTGATGACACTGGCGCAGTTGGCTGATTATGAGGCCGATATGTTTACAACAGTTTTTATCGGCAACAGCGGAACCAGGATCATCAACGGCCGGATGGTGACACCAAGAGGTTACCGTCTGAAAGCAAATACGGATCACCTGTATCACCAGAGAACAATGGCAGAAACAAAGCGGAAGATTTAAAGCAGAAATCTAAGTAAGCGAAGGAATAAATGTCGAGGGATTGTATTTGACGTAATAATCAGGAAAGAATACAATCAATGTGTTATTTAAATGCAATAAAGGTGGTGGAGTCCATGATGACTTTTGTTGGAATTCTAATTCCCTTTGTAGGGACAGCGCTGGGGGCGGCCTGTGTTTTTTTCCTGAAAGATGAATTAAATCCGCTTTTACAGAAGATATTGCTGGGATTTGCATCGGGCGTGATGGTGGCTGCTTCTTTCTGGTCACTGATCTTGCCGGCAACGGAGATGGCGGAAACGGCAGGAAAATCACCGGTTATGTCTGTTGCGGCGGGGATTGCGGCCGGGATGGGGCTGCTTCTTTTGCTGGATAAAACTATTCCGCATTTGCATGTGGAGAGCGAGACGCCGGAAGGTATGCCGTCACATTTTGGAAAGGCGACCATGCTTGTACTGGCGGTGACTTTGCATAATATTCCTGAGGGAATGGCGGTCGGCGTGGTGTTTGCGGGATTGAAGGAAGGCAGCGAGACGCTGACACTTGCGGGAGCGCTGGCGCTGTCGATCGGTATCGCCATTCAGAATTTCCCGGAAGGGGCGATCATATCCATGCCGTTGAAGTCAACAGGAATCAGCCGGGGAAAGGCATTTATGTACGGTGCATTGTCCGGGATCGTAGAGCCGATCGGCGCCTGGATCACCATTGCCCTGACAGCGATCATGCTGCCTGTTTTGCCATTTTTACTGGCCTTTGCCGCCGGGGCCATGCTCTATGTAGTCGTGGAAGAATTGATACCGGAAGCCAATGTGGGTGAACATTCCAACGTGGGGACGATTGGCTTTGGCGTGGGATTCCTTGTGATGATGATCCTCGATATGACGCTGGGATAAAAGCTATTGAAAAAAAGTATCAATAAAGACTGGGTCGGATTGACGTTTTTATGAAGTTAGTTTATACTAATCACATAAGAAACAGCGTATGGAGAGTGAGAATATGTCAACAGTTATTATTTGTCTTGTGCTGGTAGTGCTGATTGTTTATGCGGCCAGATCTTCAATGAAACATTTTAAAGGAGAGGGCGGATGCTGCGGCGGGGACTCAGAGATCAAAGAAAAGCCTGTGAAAAAGAAGCTGTCCGGTCCGGTTATTCAGGAAAAGATCATTCATATCCAGGGGATGCACTGTGACCATTGCAGGACGAGTGTGGAGAATGCGGTCAATTCTCTGGACGGCGTGTGCGCCAAAGTCAATTTGAAAAAGAATATTGCATCGGTGCAGTATGAACGGCCGTGTGAGGATGCGGAGATCGTCCGTGCCATTGCGGGCGCCGGATTTGAGGTTGAAAGTATTGAAACTGTCCGTTGATAGAATAAAATATGAAAGTATGCGGTAAAATAAGGGCAAAGATTAATGTAAGGAGGGCCTGAACATGAATGAACAGGCGTTGTTTAAATTAACCTATGGCCTTTTTATTTTGACTGCGCAGCATGAAGGCAGGGATAATGGATGTATTATCAATACGGTGATGCAGGTAACGGACCAGCCGAACCGCATAGTTATTGCGGTGAATAAGAAAAATTATACCCATGAGTATCTGATGCGAACAGACCAGTGTAATATTTCCGTTTTGAGTGAAGCAGCCCGATTTGAGCTGTTTCAGCGATTTGGATTTGTGTCCGGAAAGGATAAGGATAAATTTGCGGATTTTTCTCAGGCAAAGCGCAGCCGCAACGGACTGTATTATGTGACAGAGGGGACAAATGCCTGGCTGTCGGCTTTCATCCGTGAGCGGGTGGATCTGGGAACCCATACATTATTTGTCGCTGATGTGGAAGACATGGAAGTGTTAAACGATGAGCCGTCGGCAACTTATGCGTATTATCATGCCCATATTAAGCCAAAACCACAGGAAAAGCCGAAAAAGGAAAATGGAGAGACAGTCTGGCAGTGCCGGATATGCGGTTATGAGTATGTAGGAGAGCATCTGCCGGAGGATTTCATCTGTCCGATCTGCAAACATCCGGCCTCGGATTTTGAAAAGGTTGAATCATAGAGAATCGCAGAGAAGTAAAAACAATTGCACTGCAGAATGATTTAAGGTATACTTTTTAATAAATAACTATTTCAGAATAGGAGTGATACCTTAATGGAAAAATCAAAAGTATATTTTACAGATTTTCGTACAGCCGCATACGGTGACGGTTTGCCGACAAAGCTGCAGAAACTGATAAAAAAAGCCGGTATTGAGCAGATGGATATGGATGGCAAATTTGTTGCGATCAAGATGCATTTTGGAGAACTGGGAAATGTGAGTTTCCTTCGTCCGAATTATGCGAGGGCCGTTGTGGATGTGGTAAAATCTCTGGGCGGCAAGCCGTTTTTGACGGACTGCAATACGATGTATCCGGGCAGCCGCAAAAATGCCCTGGAACACTTGGAATGTGCATGGCAGAATGGATTCGGCCCTCTTTCAGCCGGATGTCCGGTTTTAATCGCAGACGGCCTGAAGGGACTGGATGATGTGGCTGTTCCGGTGGTTGGCGGCGAGTATGTCAAAGAGGCGAAGATCGGGCGCGCGATCATGGATGCGGATATTGTCATCAGTCTGACCCATTTTAAGGGACATGAGGCGACGGGATTTGGCGGTACGATCAAGAATATTGGTATGGGATGCGGTTCACGGGCCGGCAAGGCCGAGCAGCACAGTGACGGAACGCCGACGATTTCTTCACGGAAATGTATCGGATGCCGCAGGTGCCAGAAGGAATGCGCCAATGAAGGACTGGTATTTGACGCGGAAAATAAGAAAATGACGGTGGACCGGGAGAAGTGTGTGGGATGCGGACGCTGTCTCGGCGCATGTAATTTTGACGCGATTTCTTTTAGAAACGATAATGCAAATGCAGTTTTGAACTGCAAGATGGCTGAATACACGAAAGCGGTGCTGGACGGAAGGCCGAATTTCCATATTTCTTTGATTGTCGATGTGTCTCCGAATTGTGACTGTCATGCAGAGAATGACGCGCCGATCCTGCCGAATATCGGTATGTTTGCATCCTTCGACCCGCTGGCGCTGGATCAGGCGTGTGTGGATGCCTGTCTTGCGGCGGATCCAATGCCGAACAGCCAGTTGTCCGATCATATCCATGCGGCGGATTTTGTCGACCACCACGATCATTTCCTGAATTCCAATCCGGCGACAGAGTGGCGTTCATGCCTTGAACATGCGGAAAAGATCGGTGTTGGCAGCCGGGAGTATGAATTAATTGTGATGTAATACATAAAAGACATGACTCAGACATATATTTATGGACAAAAAGGAACAGGATGAAATATGTGTCTGACACTTATTAAAATTATTATTTTTGGCATCGTTGAAGGGATTACAGAATGGCTTCCCATCAGCAGCACGGGTCATATGATTTTGCTGGATGAGTGGCTTGTTCTGCCTTTCGACGATGCTTTTTTGTCGGTGTTTCGCATTGTCATCCAGTTAGGGGCCATCGCTGCGGTCCTGTGCCTGTTCTGGAGAGACATGTGGCCTCTGGAAAAAAGAGAGCAAAGATTGACCGTCAGAAAGAAAACTGTGAATTTATGGATAAAAATAGTCGTTGCCTGCATCCCTGCCGGTCTGCTGGAATTGTTCTGGGGAGATGTCCTTGAGGAACGGTTTTATCATCCTGAATCTGTTGCCGCAGCCCTGATCATTGTCGGTATTTTATTTCTGGTCATCGAAAACAAACAGGGACGGGGAATGCCGGCGGTTGTCACAACGGAAGCCATTACATGGCAGATGGCCTTTTTCATTGGCGTTTGTCAGGCGGCCGCGGCAGCTTTTCCGGGGACATCAAGATCCGGCGCGACTATCATCGGGGCGCTGCTACTTGGTATCGCCAGGCCAACAGCCGCAGCCTTTACTTTTTATCTGGCAGTTCCCGTAATGTTTGGCGCCAGCCTTGTGAAAATAATCGGTTATCCGCTGTCCTGGTCATTTGACCAGATACTCTGTGCAGGCGTGGGAATGGCCACCGCCTTTATAGTATCCATGCTGATCATCCGATTTCTGTTGGAATACGTCAAAAAACACGACTTTAAGATATTCGGGTGGTATCGGATCATACTGGGAATCCTTGTTTTAATGCTGAACTGTGTGGCTGAATAGCCAAAAGAACAGTTCAGTTCTGTCATTTTAGTTTGCACAATTACGGCAGCTCTCTACCTGAAAACCGTAGAAAAACGCCGGTACTTGACTTTTCGGAGCTGTGCGACCGAAAAGTCTTAGTATCCGCTGCGTTTTTCTCCGAGTGAGAACGGGTTTTACAGGTAGAGACTGTCCGTATTGTGCTTCAAAATGACAGTCTGAACGGCAGATTTTCACAAGAATCCTCTTGACAAATCAGAATGATAAGCATATATTTTACTTGCTATAGATAAACAGGGACTGCGGCGCAGATGGCTGCCCTGATACCTGGATTTTAGGAGGATTGTAATGAGTAGGCAGACAACAAAGGATTTGACGACCGGATCACCGATGCGGCTGATTCTCGGCTTTGGCATTCCACTTCTTCTTGGAATGCTGTTTCAGCAGTTTTACAGTATGGTCGATACGATTATTGTCGGAAAATTTTTAGGGGTCAGCGCTCTGGCTTCCGTTGGCGCGACGGGATCGATCAACTTTATGGTGATTGGCTTTTGTATGGGCGTGTGCAATGGCTTTGCGATTCCTGTGGCACAGCGGTTTGGCGCGAAGGATGTTCATGGATTGCGAAAATATGTGGCAAACAGCGTGCTGCTGGCCTTTGTGTTTGCCATTGTCATGACGGTGCTGGTGTGCGTGTTCTGCCGACAGATTCTGGAACTGATGGATACGCCGGAAGATATCATTGACGGTTCCTATGCCTATATATTTGTCATTTTTCTTGGTATTCCGGCGACCTATTTATATAACCTTCTGTCGGGAATTATGCGTTCACTGGGGGACAGCAGGACACCGCTGTTTTTTCTGGTGTTTTCATCAGGTCTCAATATTATATTTGATCTGATCGCAATTCTTGTGCTTCAGATGGGAGTGGCCGGAGCGGCATGGGCCACTGTATTGGCGCAGGCCATATCCGGTTTTTGCTGTCTGATCGTCATCAGAAAGAAATTTCCGGTACTGCGCATGACAAGAGATGAGTGGCGGCCAGATAAGTCTTGTCTGGTCAATTTATGTAATATGGGGATCCCTATGGGGCTGCAATATTCCATTACAGCCATTGGCAGCGTGATCTTGCAGGCAGCGATCAATTCACTGGGGTCAATTGCGGTGGCTTCAGTGACAGCCGGTTCAAAAATCAGCCTGTTTCTGACCTGTCCTTATGAGGCCATGGGTTCGACAATGGCCACCTATGCCGGACAGAATGTGGGCGCAGGTAAACTGGAGCGGCTGGGACAGGGTGAGAGATCCTGCATATTGTTGGGGTTCATCTATTCAGCCCTGGCCTTTGGCTTCGTTGCGTTGTTTGGCAGGCACACGGCGATGCTGTTTGTCGATGCGGGGGAAACAGAGATTCTTGACCGGACCCATTTGTTCCTGATGGTCAATGCTTCCTGTTATTTCCTGCTGGCGCTGGTGAATATTGTCCGCTTTACGATACAGGGCATGGGATTTAGTAAAATGGCCATTATTGCAGGCGTCTGCGAAATGATCGCCAGAAGCTGCGCCGGATTTTTGCTGGTGCCAGAGGTGGGTTATATCGCCGTATGCCTTGCAAGTCCGCTGGCCTGGTTCATGGCCGATGTATTTTTGATACCGGCTTTCTTCTACTCAGTCCGAAGACTGGAAAAACGAAAAAGAGAGCAGAACAACGGGCTGCGCGGGAAGCTCTGTACGGAGGGAAATGTATGAAAAAGATTCTGATGATTGCAACGGGAGGCACCATTGCTTCCAAGAAAACAGAGGATGGGCTGGCGCCGGAACTGACTTCCGAGGATATCCTGCACTATATTCCTGATCTGAAAGATATCTGTCAGGTGGAAACTCTGCAGCTATGCAATCTGGACAGTACCAATATTTCACAGCCGCATTGGCTGATGATGGCGGAGGCCATTGAGGAACAATATGAAAAATACGACGGTTTTGTCATCTGCCATGGAACGGATACCATGGCCTATACAGCGGCTGCTCTGTCCTATCTGGTGCAGCATTCGCCAAAACCGATCGTGTTGACGGGTTCTCAAAAGCCGGTCAATATGGAAATCACGGATGCGCGGGCCAATTTGCTGGACAGCTTTATCTATGCGGCATCAGATAATGCCTGCGGTGTGCAGATCGTATTCTCCGGGAAAGTCATACTGGGAACGAGGGCACGCAAAGTGCGGACAAAAAGTTTTCAGGCATTTACAAGCATTAACTACCCGTATCTGGCCGTCGTGCAGGATGGCCGGTTAGTTCAGTATATCCATCAGGTGAAGGCGGCAACGCCCGAGTTCTATCACCGGATGAATCCGAAGGTGGGATTGCTCAAATTGATACCGGGGATCGACGGCGATTATCTGAGGTATTTTCTCGACAGAAATGACGCGATCATCATCGAGAGCTTTGGCGTCGGCGGATTGCCGATGCTTGAAAGCTATCATTTCGGGGAAGCCGTCGAATGGGGCATCCGCCAGGGCAAGACCATCGTCATGACAACGCAGGTGCCGAACGAAGGCAGCGACATGACCATCTATCAGGTCGGCAATCATCTGAAACAATATGACCGTGTGCTGGAAGCCTATGATATGACGACGGAGGCTGTTGTAACGAAACTGATGTGGATACTGGGGCAGACAACAAAGCCGGCCGGCATCCGCAGGCTGTTCTATACAACCGTCAGTCAGGATATCCTTTTCAGCGGAAAATAGCAGGCAGTATTTTTTGAAGATACCGGGCGACGCCATCGTCGTCATTAGAGAGTGTGACAGCATCAGCAGCATCTAAAAGAGGTGCTGCTGAATTTTTCATGGCAACACCGTGACCGGCATAGGTCAGCAGTTCAATATCGTTGCCGCCGTCTCCGAAGGCGATGATATTTTCAGGCAGGATCTGCAATTGTCCGGCCAGCGCCTGCAGGGCGGATGCTTTGCTGACAGAGCCTGCGGCCAGTTCGATATAGTAGCTTTCGGAACCGGTGATATAGAGATCCGGGATCTGCGCAAGCTGTCTGCGGATGGCGGCTTTCCTGTCAGGGTCCGGTACGATCATGGCGATCCCTTCGATCTCATGATGGTGCGCGCGGATAAAATCAGGGATGGACACAACGGGCGTTCGTGAGTTTCGCACATAGTCATTCATTCTGTCAGGTACGCCGAATGCGGCCGCACAGTCATAGTAAGCCTGGGCCGTGTACGCTTTTCCGGCAATAAAAGCCTCATATGTATAGCCGCTTGAAGCGGCGACGGCCAGCACGGCGTCAACGATTTCCGGCCGCATATCGTTGGCATAGTTACGAGTGAAATCCGGCAGCGCGAAAATGCTGGAGCCATTGGAGGTGATGGCGTAATTTAATCCGCGAATGGCCAGTACGTCCGCCGGCAGCGCAGAACGGGCCCGTCCGCTGGCGATCACCACATGGATCCCATGATCGATCGCTCTTTCAAGTGTCTCTTTCGTCAATGGACTGACATATCCGTGACTGTTCAAAGTCGTTCCGTCCAGATCCAGCGCAATCAGTTTTATATCCATAAATATCCATCCTTTGTACTGTTTTTCTCTATTGTATCAAAGGGCAGAAAAAACATCAATGGCATACAATTTCAAATCCTGACATATCATTAAAAGGTAGTTGGAGTCTGTCAGTGAGTTTGAACGGATCGGTTCAATTCTGGTGGGAGGGATAAAGTGTGGAAGATAAAATCAGGGATGTTTTAGATGCTTACCCTTTTCGGGTTCACCGTGTCAGCCGCGGCCGGGGCGCTTTTATCTGTGACACGGATCAGGGCTTAAAGCTTGTCAAAGCCTGGCACCGCTCTTTGCAGCGGCTGGAATTTGAACAGCTTGTGAAATATACCATCAGAGACAGAGGGTACTATTATGTGGATCAGTTCGTGCCGAATAAGGAGGGCCAGTATCTGAATATGAACCAGGATGGTCAGCAGTATGTGGTGCGGGACTGGTTTGAGGGCAGAGAATGCGATGTCAGAAATGCGGCTGATGTATTGGCGGCTGTGCGCCAATTGGCCGGGCTGCATATCATTTTAAGGAATGCGGAGACATCGGACGAGCGGCTGAAGCCATTTACTTATGAAGACACAAGGACGGTATTTTTAAAACGAAGAAAAGAGATGAAAGCCATCCACAGTTATATCCGCAGAAAGAAGCAGTGGAATGATTTTGAAAAGCTGTTTATGCGAACCTATGCGGACAGTATGAAAGAGGCCGAAGCCGCGCTGGAGCTTTTGAATCAGTTTTCGTTTGACGAACTGCGTGGTCGGGCCATAGCGGAGAAAACACTGTGCCATGGTGATTTTAATTATCATCAGGTCATATTGAACCGAAAATATACGGCCATCATCAACTTTGACCGGATGCATATGGATATCCAGGTGAAGGATCTTTATCAGTTTCTGCGGAAGGTGATGGAGAAAAATAACTGGGATCAGTCGCTTGGGTTGATGATTCTTGATACCTACCGGTCCGTGAAGCCGATGAACCGGGATGAAATGTACGCGC
>CAYURX010000006.1:0-37164 GCA_964447245.1 uncultured Coprococcus sp.
TGTCTTGTTCATTGCGGCATTCACTGTGTTGGTCAGTGACAGTGCCAGCGCCTGTATGCCAGCCCCATACTGGATCTCTCCCCGAAGGGTCGGTGGATATGCGGATCGAAATTCCGTTCCACAATCCAGACACCTGTAATAATAAAAAATATGTTTTATCTTTTTAACTCTGATTTCTACATCATACTCATACTTTACCTCCGAGTCCCCTGTAGGGACATAATTATCCCCGCCGCATCCTGGGCAGCGGAATCCCTCATCATCCGCCCCGTGGGTCACGATATCAGTGATATCCCCATCATCCGGCGCCACGGGCACATGCTTCTCGTGCCCGGGCTGGCCGCCTTTTTTCTTCCCGGTCTTTTCCCTTGTGTTTGGGATGCGTTTTTTCTTGTTTATAGGGGTCTGTGATGTTGGGATGCCGGCATTTGTCCCATCGCGTGAAAGGAGCGCTTCGGCGTGAGCCAGCCTGTTCTCAAGTTCTTTTATAATGCAGTCCTTCTCATGCAGTTTGTCTTCGTATTCCGAAGTGAGCTTTGTGATCTTTGCATCCGATTCCCGCCTGGCTTCCCAGGCTTTGTCCTCCGTCCGCCTTATGGTTTCCTGCAATTTCCGTATCTCCGCTTCCTTTTCGTCATACAGCGCATAATATTCCTTCAACCACATGTTTCGGGTGCTGATAAGCCTCACATTAAGGGAACCCACTTCCTGCTTGAGTTTATTTATCTCCTTGATATATCCCGCCATCACGAGATGGTAATCCTTCTGGAGCTTGAGATATCTCTCGCCGGACTTGAATTCGTTTACCGTCCGTTGTAAGTTTTTTATCGTGCAGCGCGCTGCCATGTAATTATCAAACAGGTTGTCCATGGAAACTCCTTAAAAATGCCTGTCACTTTGCGCCAATGATATCCGTTATGCTTTCCCTCAGTTTTGCGAGGCTGAACAGGAGGCGTTTGTTTTCGTGCTCAATCTCCCTGACTCGTGCATCTTTTTCTTCATATTCTTTTAAAAGCTTTTCGTATTTTTCTTTGTAGTTCTCTTCCTGCTTTTCCTTTTTCCCTGGAGCAGCGCCCCCTGCATTTTTCTTTCTTCCGCGTTTTCCGGAAGATGGTATCAGCTCGCCTGTTTCCGGATCTTCCGTCCCAAGATATTTTCTTTTTGGCCGGGACTGTTTTGTCTCCGGGTCGTAATGGGACGTTGATTCATAAATGGCAACTGTGCCGGTCTTTTTGTTCACATACCTCACTATCGACATTGCTTTCCCTCCATCTCTGATTGATTGGTACTATATATTATATATCATACCAATAAAAATGTCAATAGATTTGTTGGTATTATTTAAAAATAAATACCAACAAAAATAAAGGGCATTTTTTGTGCAAAATGCCCTTCGATTGAAAATTCCATATAACCACTGATTTTACTGGATTTTCAGACAATAAAATCAGTAAAATAGGCGGCCTGATAAGTATTTAATTTTTCTGTGAATAGTAACAATGGAATCTCAAAATTGTTTACAGGTTTTTAGCACTCGACTCTTGACAGTGCTAATAAAAGGTGTTATATTACATGTAGAACAAATAACACATGAAACATAACATGTTGCCAAAGGAGGCATGATGATGGATTTGAATAAATTTACACAGAAGTCATTACAGGCCGTTCAGGACTGTCAGAAACTGGCCTATGAATACGGGAATCAGAAGATCGAGCAGGAACATTTGCTTTTGAGTCTTTTGAATCAGGAAGAAAGCCTGATTGACCGGTTGCTGGCCAAGATGGAGATTAACAATGAAGGGTTTAAGTTCCAGGCCCGGAAGCTGGTCGAGAAGCTGGTGAAGGTTTCCGGCGGGCAGGTTTATCTTGGGGATGGCCTGAACCGTACACTGATTCGTGCGGAAGAAGAAGCGAAGCAGATGGAGGATGAGTATGTGTCTGTTGAGCATCTTTTCCTTGCGCTGATTGAGACGGCGAACAGTGAGATCAAGAATCTTTTGAAGAATTTTGAAGTGACAAGAGAAGGCTTTTTGAAGGCTTTGTCGACGGTCAGAGGCAATCAGAGAGTGACCAGTGACAATCCGGAGGCTACCTATGACAGCCTGAGCAAATACGCGGAAGATCTGGTTGGCAAGGCCAGAGAGCAGAAACTTGATCCGGTGATCGGGCGTGATTCGGAGATTCGTAATATTATCCGGATTCTCTCACGTAAGACGAAGAATAATCCGGTGCTGATCGGTGAGCCGGGTGTTGGTAAGACGGCAGTGATTGAAGGACTGGCACAGCGTATTGTCAGAGGAGATGTGCCGGACAGTCTGAAGGACAAGAAGATTTATTCCCTTGATATGGGCGCCCTTGTAGCCGGTGCAAAATACAGAGGCGAGTTTGAGGAACGACTGAAGGCCGTACTTTCCGAGGTGAAGAAAAGCGACGGTGAGATCATTCTTTTTATTGATGAACTGCATCTGATCGTAGGCGCAGGCAAGACTGACGGCGCCATGGATGCGGGCAATATGCTCAAGCCAATGCTGGCCAGAGGTGAACTGCATTGTATCGGCGCGACAACGCTGGATGAGTACAGACAGTATATTGAGAAGGACAAGGCCCTTGAGCGGCGTTTCCAGCCGGTGCTGGTGGATGAACCAACAGTGGAGGATACGATCGCGATCCTGCGTGGCCTTGAGGAGCGCTATGAAGTTTTCCATGGTGTGAAGATTACAGACTCGGCCCTTGTGGCTGCGGCCACCCTGTCTCATCGTTATATTACAGACCGTTTCCTGCCGGATAAGGCCATCGACCTGGTCGATGAGGCCTGTGCCATGATCAAAACGGAACTGGATTCCATGCCGACAGAGCTGGATGAGATTTCACGTAAGATCATGCAGCTTGAAATTGAGGAAGCGGCTCTGAAAAAAGAGGATGACAAGCTGAGTATGGAACGTCTGGCCCATATTACCCAGGAGATCGCCAACCTGAGAGAAGAGTTCCAGAGCCAGAAGGCAAAATGGGATGACGAGAAGAAGGATGTTGAGCGGGTACAGAACCTGCGTCAGCAGATTGAGGATTTAAACCATCAGATCGAGATCGCGCAGCGCAATTATGATTTGAATAAGGCGGCTGAGCTGCAGTACGGTAAGCTGCCGCAGTTGAAGAAACAGCTTGAGGAGGAGGAGAGTCGTATCCATGGCCGTGAGAATTCCCTGCTGCGTGAGCGTGTCACTGAGGAGGAGATTTCCAGAATCGTTTCCAGGTGGACAGGTATTCCGGTAGCCAAGCTGACGGAGAGCGAGAGAAACAAGACCCTGCATCTGGATGAACAGCTTCACAGGCGTGTCATTGGACAGGATGAGGGCGTTGCCAAGGTAACAGAGGCCATTATCCGTTCAAAGGCCGGTATTCAGGATGAGAACAGGCCAATCGGTTCTTTCATGTTCCTTGGACCTACAGGTGTCGGCAAAACAGAGCTGGCTAAGGCACTGGCCGAGAATCTTTTTGATGATGAGAATAACATGGTGCGTATTGATATGAGCGAGTACATGGAGAAGTTTTCTGTGTCCCGTCTGATCGGAGCGCCTCCTGGATATGTAGGTTATGAGGAAGGCGGTCAGCTGACAGAGGCCGTCAGAAGGAAACCGTATTCCGTTATTTTGTTTGATGAGATCGAGAAGGCCCATACGGATGTGTTTAACGTACTGCTTCAGGTATTGGATGATGGCCGTGTGACAGATTCTCAGGGCAGAACGGTAGACTTTAAGAACACGATTCTTATTATGACATCCAATATCGGTTCTTCCTATCTGCTGGATGGTATTGATGCTGACGGCAATATCAGTGAGGAAGCCGGTCAGATGACCATGAATGATCTGAGAAACCACTTCAGACCGGAGTTTTTAAATCGTCTGGATGAAATTATCATGTTCAAGCCATTGACCAAGGATAATATCGGCGGCATCGTCGATATCCTCATGGAGCGTTTGAACAGGCGTCTGGCCGACAGGGAACTGACTATTGAACTGACAGACGCCGGGAAGGATTATATCATTGACCATGGCTATGATCCGGTATATGGCGCCCGTCCATTGAAGCGTTACCTTCAGAAGCATGTGGAGACCATGGTGGCCCGTATGATACTTGGCAACGAAGTGGAGCCGGGAGACTGCGTACACATTGATGCCAATGAAAATGGCCTGACCACCTATACAGAGCGTGTCGAAGCGTAAATTATTGATGATCCCCCGCTGCGTTCGCGATATGCGGACGATGGACGGGGGATTTGTTTTATATCATTGAACATGAACGGGCTTAATGAATGGATTGCCTGATATTTCCATTCTTGTCTAATGATGGTACGCGTGCTATAATCTGTAATAATACAAGAGATGTGAGGCGATAGAATGAGCGGTTTTGAGAAAAATCTGTCGGAGGGCAATGTTGTTAAGCAATTAATCATGTTTTCATTGCCCTTTTTGGTGTCAAATATTATTCAGTCCCTGTATAGTGTGGCGGATATGCTGATCGTCGGGCAGTTCAGCGGAACGATCAGTATGTCGGGCGTGAATATTGGCAGTCAGATCACCATGATTTTGACGAATATTGTCGTTGGTTTGTGTACAGGCGGAACGATTTTGATCGCGCAATACCTGGGGGCTAAGCGCCGGGAAGATATGAAGGAGACGACAGCGACCCTGATGACGACGCTGCTGATCGCAGCAGTTTTACTGACGGTGGGCATGTTGGTCTTTAAAGATGCAATCCTTCATGCGATACGGACTCCGGCTGAGTCTTATGAAGAAGCCAGCCGTTATCTGACAGTCACTGTCATTGGCCTGATTTTTATTTTCGGTTATAATGTATTCAGTGCTATCATGCGGGGAATGGGCGACAGCAAGCGGCCTTTATATTTTGTTGCCATTGCCTGTGCAACAAATGTGGTGCTGGATCTGATCTTAGTGGCGAAGTTTGATATGGGTGCCCTGGGGGCAGCCATTGCAACGGTCATCTCTCAGGCTGTCAGTATGATTACCTGTATTGTGGTGATGATCCGCAATGACTTTGTGTTTGATTTCAGGCCATCATCCTTTAAAATCAATAAAGAAAAAATGGTGCGGATCTTCAGGCTGGGAGCGCCGAGTGCGGTTCAGAATGGTATTACAAGCATCTCCTTCCTGATTATCACGACGCTGGTCAATACCATCGGCGGTGTGAATGCATCGGCGGCAGTTGGGGTCGTTGCCAAGTTCAACGGTTTTGCCATTATGCCTGCAGTGGCCATGGGTGCCTCTGTGTCAACGATGTGCGCCCAGAATATCGGCGCCGGCAAATGGGACAGGGCAAAGAAGACATGTCAGATCGGTACGACCATTGCCGTCTGTATCAGTTTTATAATTTTCGGAATCGCGCAATTATTCCCTGAGCAGATTCTGATGATCTTTAACGATGATCAGGATATGATTGCCTATGGTGTGCAATATATGAGAACATTTAGTTTTGATTATCTGCTGGTGCCGTTTGTATTCTGCATCAATGGCATGTTCATCGGCGCGGGTCATACGACCTTTTCGCTTATCAACAATATGATGTCAGCCCTGATTCTTCGAATCCCGGCTGCCATCATCTTTGGGCTGGCCGCTCATATGGGGTTGATGGGTGTTGGCCTTGGCGCTCCGGTGGCTTCCTTTGGTTCATTCGTTATTATTATCTGGTTCCTTGTTACAGGAAGATGGAAGAAAAACGTGGCGGTTTAGATATAACGGGCGTGTGCTGTGATTATTAGTTCTTTCTGACATTTGGGTACAAAGAACCATTATTGCTTATTCCGGAACCAAATATTTTTGGAAACAGTTCAGTCTCAACCTGTTCAATTCCGGAATTTTCTGCAGATCATCACAAGTGAAACCCTTGAAAAACGCCGGTACTTGGTTTTCTGGAATGCAATGAACAGAAAACCTTAGTATCCGCTGCGTTTTTCACGGAGCGAGAGCGTGTTTCACGGTGATGGCTGTCAGAAATTCCGTCCAATTAAACATCGACTGAACTGTTCCACAATATGTTTCAGGCGGAATAAGCAATAATGGCGAAATACCCAAACAAGAACCATTATTCAGCACACGCTCTTTGTGTTAAAAGGCCAGGATAATTCCCAGAACAGCAGAAACAGCAATATAAATAATTGGATGTAATTTGAATTTTTTTATTGCGGCAAAGGCTAATATAAAGTAAATGATTTTCTTTATATTGAAAGCGTCCAGAATAACACCTGTCTGTTCGTATAAGTCTAAATGAAACATGGATACCTGCACGACACTGATCTCCTGAAGCTAATAGTTTTTCATTGTTTTCAGTACTTCGACAAATTTGTTCCAGTCATCCGCCATTCCTTTAATAGAAATTTTTTCGTTAGGGGAATGTGGACTGTCGACGACAGGCCCGACACCGGCTGCTTCAGCGCCCGGCATATGCATGAGGAAAATGCCCTGTTCACATGTGCCCTGAGCAACATTTGGTTCCAGGTTCTGATAAATAGGTTTGATGAGTTTACCGATACGGGAGTAATTATTATATTCCCACTGCGGCAGGTCATGCAGGATATTGTATTTTGCCCCCATTAACTGACAGATTTTTTCAATTTTGTCAAACTGGAAATATTTTTTGGCAGCAAGAGCGGATCGAATACAGATAATGATCCGGAGGGCCTCATCAGTCATTTCAACGACACCAATGTTGACACAGGACTCGTATTTATGTTCAAAATACTTGTGGAGTGAGCATAAACCATCCGGCAGGATCGTCATCAGGATGATAAAACGATTGGTGGAATCGTCATCTAGTGTTTCTGTTATAGTATCACAGGCCGAGCTGGTCAGCAGGACATCCGGGTCAGGGATCTTTAATTCGGATTTGTAGATATTGTGCCATTCATGAACGGCATTCTCAACGATTGCATTGTACTTTTTTGGATAACTGATCGTGCAGGATGCTTCTCTGGCAAAGGCGCAGGCTGTATAGTCTCCACCGGCAAAACTTGCAATGCAGAAAGGCACTTTCTTGTTCTTTTGCAGATCGGACAGCATACGTACAAGCAGAGTATTGGCATTACCGCGCTCTGCAAAGGCATTTTTACCGCTGTGTCCGCCGATTAATCCTGAAATGGTGATGGTAGACTGAAGATCGTCTTCACGTACAGGTATTTGATTATAATCAAGAAAGACTTCCATTTCAAGTTCACCGGCACCGCCAAGAGACAGGCGGGTTGCATCAAGGCTTAAAATAATTTTGCTGGTGAGTTTTTCATAGTGAAGTTCCCATGCGCCCTTCATATCGGTTTCTTCATTGGTTGTAAAGACGGCCTCAATGGCGGGGTGGGCAATCGTATCGGATTCCAGCACAGACATGATAAAGGCAATGCCGAGGCCGTCATCCGCTCCAAGAGTTGTTCCGTCTGCATGGATTGTATCCATATCATCATCGAGAATAAGTTTCAGCGGTTCATTGTCAAAATCGTGGATAACGCCCGGGTTTGCTGTACAGATCATATCCATATGACCGGCCAACATAACCGTCGGCGCATTTTCATAACCTTCGCTTGCAGTTTTATAGATGATAACATTGGTGGTTTGGTCCTGATAAACTTTCAAACCAAGTTTCCGTCCGCCTGCAGCTATTGGACCATATGTACAGGCCGTTCGAGCAGGAAATTTTTTAATTACATCGGGTCAGCTTGGCATTGACCCGGTAACAGGAGAATTACCAGAGGGAGTTGAAGCGCAGACAAAACAGTCCCTTGCCAATTTGGAAGCCATTCTTGAGGAGGCAGGGAGTGTGCTGGCGGATGTTATAAAGACAACGGTATTTGTAAAAGATCTGAAAGATTTTACAAAAGTTAATGCTATTTATCAGGAACAATTTGGGGATAATTATCCGGCCCGTTCCTGTGTGCAGGTTGCTGCGTTGCCCATGGGCGGACTCGTAGAAATTGAAGTTATAGCAATTATAAAGTAAATCAGCACAGGAACGGCGTTTAAAACCGTTCCTGTCCCATTTCATATTCAACAACAAGCACATTTTTGCTGCCGACATAATACACTTTCTCAAATATGACAGGTGTTCCGTTTTTCTGTGAGAATCCTTTGTTGGTGACCATCAGCAGCGGGTCGCCCTTGCTGATCTTCAGATGTTTGGCCTTAACGGTATCTGTATTCTGCGCGTAAATTCTCCGTTCTACGTTTCGCACCTTTGTATCAGGCCGTTCAGCCAGAATCTGATACATGGACTCACGGGGAAAACGGTCTTTATCCATCGTCTGATCACACATTGGATATGGAAGATAGCTTGTGATACAACTGATAATATCTTCTTCAACTTTCTGGTAGCGGTGAATGTAAATGACATCTTCACCGGCTGTGATTCCCAATTCTTCCGCTATATCTGCAGGTGCGCTGATGATTTTTATTGATCCGACGCACATCTGCGGTTTTCGGTCTACAGATCTCATGCCTTCGATAAATGATGTATACATACATGAAAGATTGGTCGTTACCCTGCTTGGCACAGTGGAAATGAAGGTCCCTTTTCCCTTTGTGCGGTAAAGCCAGCCCTCATTTACCAATTCGACAATCGCCTGTCTGACAGTCGTTCTGCTGACCTCATATTGGCGGCAGTACTGATCTTCTGTGGGAATGGCATCTCCCGATTTGGCATTGCCATTTTGAATCTCAGAAAGTATTGTCTGTTTCAACTGATAATAAAGTGGTACCGGAATATTTTTATCTAATGTGTAATCAAAAAAACTCATATATTTGCCCCCCAGATCTTCTGAGGCGGCATCATTAATCAGTGTAATAAAGCGGCCTCAGGTAGAAAGATTTTAAAATTCAATTAATTGCAGTCATATATTAAGATACCCATAATTTACCGGTTTTGTCAAGAATCTTTTTATATTCCTGCTCTCAAAGGAGAACAGTTCAGCCCTCTGATGATTGATTACCAAAAATTGTGGCTGAACTGTCACTTTAATGAAGCCCTGAGGCGAATAATTGTTTTTTTACTTCAGATAAATTACTATCTGGATTTAACAGTATATGATTTTGCAATAACCTGGCGCTGAATCTGATTGGTGCCTTCAAAAATCTGGAAGATCTTTGAGTCTCTGTAAATTTTCTCAGCGGGATATTCTTTGGAGAAGCCGTACCCGCCAAGTACCTGGATAGCATCAGCTGCTGATGCTACGGCATTATCACCGCAATAGGTCTTACAGATAGAAGCATACCGGCCGAAAGCTCTGATGGCATCCTTATCTTTGACCTGCTCAGCTTCATCGAGTCTCTTAAGGGCAGATCTGACAAGTTGTTTGGCAGCTTCGGCCCGAATAGCCATATCGGCAATAATTGTCTGTATCTGCTGATGTCTGATAATTGGTTTTCCACCCTGAATACGCTCGTTGGCATATTCAACCGCAATATCTAAAGCATGCTGGCACATACCTGCGGAAATGCAGGCATTATGGATACGACCCTCGTCAAGTCCGGCCATGGAAATCGCAAAGCCTTTTCCTTCAACACCAAGAAGACGGTTTTTCGGGATTTTAAGATCTACAAATGCGATATCTGTTGTATTTGAGAAGCGGAGGCCCATCTTATCCTCATGGTTGCCAATCTGAATACCCGGATCGTCTTTTGTTACAAGGAATGCCGAGACGCCCTTTGCGCCCAGATTCTTATCTTTTGTTGCAAATACGATAAAGAAATCGGCAAACTGACCATTTGTGACAAAGCATTTGGAACCATTAATAATGTAACCGTCTTCAACTTCCTGATATTTTGTGATCAGAGAAGCAGCGTCGGAACCGGAACCTGGTTCAGTCAGACAGAATGCGCCGTAACCGCCATCCTGGATGATTTCAGCACACTGTGTTTTCTGTTCAGCATTACCGCCGATCAGGACACATTTAAGTGCCAGTGCGGTGCAAAGCATTGTAATCGCAAAGCCGGGTTCATAGTACCCCATGGTTTCAAGGATTGCGCCGAAGGTCTGATGATCAATGCCTTCCTCAGGATTAAACAGACCGCCATATTCTTCCGGAATTGAAATCATATGGTAGCCAAGGTTAAATGCCTTTTCATAAAGATCAACCGGGAATTCACCCGATTCATCAACCTCTTTAATTTTAGGAACAACTTCTCCGGCCATAAAATCACTGACAGCATTTACAAGATCCTGAGCTGTCTCAGATAAACCCTTTGTTTCAATCATTTTACTTTTTCCTTTCTTGTTTATTGATGTGTAAAAATAATTATTGTGTGTGTTTCTTCATCTACTGTGTATTAGATAGGGCCTAATGCAGTCAGAAGAATAATTGTGAGTACAACTTCCAGCAAAGGAATAAGAACCGATACAACGGCAATATCCTTATAACCTTCTGCATGTGTTGTATGAGAGTAGTTAAGGAAGGTGATAACACCGCCGTTATGCGGCATCGAATCCAAACTGGAGGAAGCAACTGCGGCAACACGGTGGAGAGCTGCGGCTGAAACACCCATTGGCAGATAAATTTCTCCAACAATAGGTATTGCAATGCCAAGACCGCCGGAGGCTGAACCGGACAGACAGCAAAGAACAGCAGTTGCAACAGAAGCACCGATCAGAGGGCTTCCGCCGATACCCGTAACTACCGGAATGAGGCTCTGGAATGCGGCAGATGCAGAAATTACCTTACCAAAACCGACAGTTGTACCGGTATTGAGGGCTGTTTTACAAGCACCTTCAGCACCGCTTGCGAGGTTCTTCCATAAAGTCTTCAGATCATGAGGAATATATGGGAAATAGAGGATAATGGCAGCGATAATGGCAGCCAGTAAAGCTATTTCAATTGGCATACTCAGTCCGTTAAGAACCACAAGAAGGATGATCATAGGTATAAGTGAAATAATGAAGTTTGGTTTCTTTTTATCAGAAGTAGCCGCAACATCACTTTCAAGCGCAACAAAATGTTCATTGGTGGCCGCGCATTTACCGACCCTCCATGTAAGATAAATGGAACCAAGGATAAATGTAAATGCCATACCGATAACACCGATCACAGGTGCAGCGGCAGCCGTTGTGCCAAGATAGGTTGTCGGAATAATATTCTGGATGGCCGGAGAGAATGCACCGGTCATCGTGAAGGTACCGCCTCCGAGCATGTAGACAGCCGGAAACAGTCTTCGCGGAATATCTGCTTCTCTGAATAATCCCATTGCGATCGGATAAACAGCGAAGAATGCGACATACACGGATACGCCGCCCATGGTCAGGATGGCAGTTACGACTACGACACCAATAACAATGTATTTTTTGCCGACACGGCTGGTAATCGTTTCCGCAATCGCAGAAGCGGCGCCGCTCATATCAACAAGTGTACCAAAAATAGCACCGCCGAGGAATGTCAGGAAATAAGCCTGAACGAATGTAGCAACACCGCCCATAAAAGTCGCGGAAATTGCTTCGTAAGCGGTAGAAGGATCGGCAATAATTGCAAATATGACAGAAGCAATCAGGGTTGCAAGTATTACAGGAACACCCTTAAAGCAAAGTATAGTTAGCAAAGCTAACGCAATAATAATTAAAATAACGCCCATTGTATCATTTTCTCCCTAAATTTTTATATGATATGTGATCTGCTCTAATCCGCATTGAAGTGCGGTTTTCTTTTTTCCAGAAATGCGCCGATGCCTTCTTCTGTATCTTTGTAATTATAGGTCTGGCAGAACAGGGATGCTTCATGCTGAATACCGGTTACAACATCCATCTGCAGACCCTCATGGATACATTTTTTGGCAATGCCTACCGCAAATATGGAATTCTTTAAAATAGATTTTGCAAGTTCGAGGGCAGCCGGCATTAATTCCTCATAGGTTTCAACAACCTGGTTGACGAGACCGATTTCGTATGCACGCTGTGCCGGAATATGTTTTGCCGTAAAGGCTATTTCCTTTGCACGTCCTTCACCGACAAGACGAGGCAGTCTCTGAGTGCCGCCATAGCCCGGAACTGTACCAAGTGAAACTTCAGGAACACCAAATTTTGCTTTAGCTATGGCAATACGCATGTCACAGGACATGGAAAGCTCACAGCCGCCGCCAAGAGCGAAACCATTAACTGCGGCAATGTAGACCTTTGATGATTCTTCAATCATTTGATAAATGGTCTGTCCGTTTCTTGCGAGGGCATAGGCCGCAGGGGCATTGTTGATCAATCCTTTCAATTCACTGATATCGGCACCTGCAACAAAAGATTTTTCGCCTGCGCCGGTAATGATAACAATTTTTATTCTGTCATCTGCCTCAATTTGGGCAACTGCCGCTTTGAGTTCTTTTAATACGGTCTGATTTAATGCATTTAAAGCCTTTGGACGGTTAATTGTAAGTTTAACAGTACCGGCTACTTCTGTATCTTCTAAAATAATTGTTTCCCAAGCCATTGTTTATCGCTCCTTTATGATGATTATTTGATGACGCCGTTGTTGGCGAGTTCCGTTAATTCGTTGGCAGTATAACCTTCTGCTTCAAGAACTTCCGTTGTATCCGCACCGATTTTTCTGGATGGGATCGGTTTTGCACCTTCGCATGAACGGAGACGAATAGGATTATTAACAATGAGATTCTTCTTGCCGTTTGGATACTCAAGTTCTTCAAGTATACCTGAAGCCCAGGCCTGTTCATCAACGAGTACATCATCAAATGTGTAGCATTTTTCAAGCGGAACATCAATATCACGGAAAATCTGTACCCATTCTGCGGAAGTCTTTGTGGCAAATACTTCATCCAGCATTGCGATTACTTCCGAAGAATTGCCAAGTGCGCAAACTGTTGCATACTTGTTATATTTTTCATTTCCCATGATCTTTTCGGTAAGGCCAAGTGCTTCGGCAACGCGAGACATATATGTATCATAGGCTGCGCCGCACATTTGAACAGATCCATCAGCCGTAGGATAGACGTTGATCAGCGGCTGAAGAACATTTTTACGGGACTTCGGATAATGGGAACCATATTTGGCACCGATAATACCCCAATGAAGGTTGTAGCATGCCGTATTATGGAGGGATGCGGTTACTTTATCCCCTTTGCCGGATGCTGCGCGGCCCACTAAAGCTGCCAGAATTCCTGCGCACATAACCATGGAGGTCTGTGTATCGCCGAAAGCGTTGATGTTGTTGATCGGAACGCCATCCTGACCGACGGAACCCGCAAGGCCGCCCCTTGCTCCAAATGCCGTAAAATCAAATCCTGCCGTGTCTTTTTCCGGACCCTGCTCGCCAAAACCAAGACACTGACACCAAACGAGTCTCGGATATTTTTCTGCTAAAGTATCATAATCGAGTCCCATTTTTACCAGTACATTTGAACGATAATTGGTTATAAATACATCTGCTGTTTCAAGAAGTTTAAAAAGAATGGCTTTTCCTTCCGGTTTCTTTGTATCAACACAGATGAATTTTTTATTGAAATTTGTTGTGTCAAAAATAGGGTTTTCATCATCGCTGCAAGGCGCGTTATTAATTGCGCCCATGCCACGATTGGCATCGCCTTTAAACCCTTCAATTTTAATTACTTCTGCTCCCAGTTCACCTAATAAACGTGCGGCTGCCGGAGCAGCAACATAAGATGCTAATTCAACAACCTTAATCCCTTGTAACGGTTTCATTTTGTCGTCCTCCCTTTTCTTTTGCATTGCTTGCATCTCATTCTTTTATTTGTTGGCCAACTAATGATATAATATAATAATGTCATGACATTATTATATTATATCATTATTAAAAATTTGTCAATGTTTTTTGAATGATTGTTTGGATATTGTAGATTTTTTTCGGAAAAGAATGATTTTAACCCGAACAATTCGGATTTAAAGACAAAAAAAGAGGGATCCACCAGGAATCCCTCATATAGAATTTCTATTTTATTTTGCAAAAGAAAGCAGCAGATCGTTGGAGTTGACACGCTCGCCGGCACTGACATAGATCTTGTCGATCACGCCGTCCTGTTTGGCGACAATGGTCGTTTCCATCTTCATAGCTTCGATGATCAGCAGCGGCTGGTTGATGGCGACCTTTTCGCCTTCCTTGACGAATACCTGACTGACGGTACCCGGGATGGAAGAACCGACATGAGCCGGATTATTCTTATCGGCTTTCAGTTTTCTGTCGGATTTGACTTCCAGTTGTTCATCCATGACGGAGACTTCACGGACGGATCCGTTGACTTCAAAGGTGAGGATCCGTTTGCCCTCCTCATCGGGACTGGACATCTCGAGGAACTTGATCAGCAATTCTTTGCCTTCATCGATTTTCAGTGTCGTTTCTTCGCCTTTTCTTAAACCGTAGAGGTAGACGTGGCTTTCAAGGCGGGTCACGTCATTGTAGGCTTCAAAATGTTCACAGTAGTCTTCATAAACTTTTGGATAAAGGGCATAGCTGACAGCTTTTTGTTCCATATCCTGTTCCGTAAAGCTGCTGAGATCATATTTGCCTTTCAGGTAGGTTTTAATGGCCTCAAAATCGGCATCCGGCAGTAATGTGCCAGGGCGGACAGTGATCGGTTCCTGGCCTTTCAGGACAATTTTCTGAAGTTCAGGATTGAAGCCGCCGTCCGGCTGACCGATCATGCCTTTGAAATAATCCACAACAGAAGCCGGGTAAGAAAGATCCCGTCCGACAGTGAAAATATTTTCTTTGTTCAGACTGTTTTTCAGCATGAAAATGGCCATATCGCCCACAACCTTGGAGGTTGGCGTTACCTTGGTAATATTGCCAAGGAGCTCGTTGGCTTCTTTGTAGAGGCGTTTGATGTCCTCAAATTGGTCTTTCATACCCATACTTTCCACCTGTGCCAACAGGTTGGAGTATTGGCCGCCAGGGATCTCATATTTGTAAATATCCGCATTCGGCGCGTCCATGCCGCTTTCAAAAGCTTTGTAAACCTTGCGGACTTTTGCGTAGTAGCGGCTCAGTTCACTGAGCTGGTCAAAATCAAGACCTGTATCCCGCTCTGAACCTCTCAGAGCTTCGACAACCGCATTCATGGACGGCTGGCTGGTCAGGGTACTCATGGATTCAATGGCCAGATCGACAATGTCGACACCGGCTTCGGCTGCCATAAGAACAGTTGCGACACCGCTGCCTGTCGAATCATGGGTGTGCAGGTGAACCGGAATAGTGAGCTCTGATTTTAAGGTCTTAACCAGTTCTCTTGCGGCATAAGGTTTCAAAAGGCCTGCCATATCTTTGATACATAAGGTATGTACGCCAAGGGATTCCAGTTCTTTTGCCTTGTTCGCATAATAATCAAGGGTATATTTCGTTTCATTTGGATTGAGCAGGTCTCCGGTGTAGCAGATGGAACCTTCTACGATCTTACCTGTTTTCAGGGCTTCCTCAATCGGCATTTTCATATTTTCAATCCAGTTCAACGCATCGAAGATTCGGAAGATATCAACGCCCCGTTCACCGGATAGGCGGATAAATTCTTTGACGACATTATCAGGATAATTGCTGTAACCAACGGCATTGGATGCGCGCAGAAGCATCTGGATCAATGTGTTTGGCATGCGTTCCCGTAAAATGGCCAGACGTTTCCACGGTGATTCTTTGAGGAAACGGTAGGCGGTATCATAGGTGGCGCCGCCCCAGCATTCAACGGAAAAAGCGTTCTGCATAAAGGCGTTGGTCGCCCGCGCCGCTCCGGCCAGATCCTTGGTACGCATACGTGTTGCCATCAGGGATTGCTGCGCGTCACGCATGGTCGTGTCGGTGACATACAATTTCTTTTCATTTAAAATTTTCTGGGTAAAATCTCTTGCGCCCAGTTTTAAAAATTCATCTCTTGCACCGTAAACCGGCAGGCTGTCGTCATATTTTGGCAGTACCCGGTTCTCATAGAACGGTTTTTCACCTTTGGTAACGTTGACGATCTTATTGCCGAGAAATTCAACGATTTTGGTGGCTCTGTCCTGACTGCGCTGCAGTTCAAATAATTCCGGTGTTTCTTCAATGAAGGTGGTGTAGCACTGACCGCTTCGGAAGGTTGGATGATTGACCACATTGATCAGGAACGGAATATTGGTCTTGATACCTCTGATACGCATTTCCTTCAGGGTACGCAGTGATTTGCGGATGGCGCCCTCAAAAGTACGGTCAAGGGAAATGGCTTTAACCAGCAGGCTGTCGTAATATGGCAGAATTTCCGCGCCTGTGTAGGCATTGCCGCCGTCCAGACGGATACCATTGCCGGAACCGGAGCGGTAAACAGTGATCTTGCCTGTATCCGGCAGGAAATTGTTGGACGGGTCTTCGGTTGTAACACGGGTCTGGATGGAATAGCCAAGACATTTGACAGCTTCCTGAGAAGGGATGTCGATTTCAGGACTGTCCAGTCGATAGCCTTCTGCGATGAGTATTTGTGCGGTAACAATATCAATACCCGTGATCATTTCCGTAACGGTATGTTCAACCTGAATACGAGGGTTCATTTCGATGAAATAAGGGTTGCCGTCCTGGTCAACGAGAAATTCCAGCGTTCCGGCATTGCGGTATCCGACCATTTTGGCCAGCTTGACGGCGCTGCCGAAAATGATATTGCGTGTCTCGTCTGGAACACTGAAAGCCGGGGCATATTCCACCACTTTCTGGTGGCGCCGCTGAACGGAACAGTCACGGTCGTATAAGTGGACCACATTGCCGTAATTGTCGGCCAGAATCTGTACTTCGATATGTTTCGGGCCGCGGATATATTTTTCTACAAAAATCTGGTCGTCACCGAAGGCCTTTTTGGATTCGTTGCAGGCTTCACGGTATTCTTTCGGCATATCGGCTGCGCTGTTGACAATACGCATACCACGGCCGCCGCCGCCGTTGGAGGCTTTTAACATGACAGGATAGCCGACCATGGCGGCTACTTCCAACACTTCTTCTTCCGTTTTCAGTGCATGGTCGACGCCAGGGATGATTGGCACACCGGCCTGGATAGCCATTTGTTTGGAAGATATTTTGTCACCCATGGCATTCATGATCTCTTTTGTCGGTCCGATGAAGGTAATGCCGTTTTCCTCACAGGCTTCGACAAATTCCGGATTTTCCGACAAAAAGCCATAGCCCGGATGGATCGCGTCGGCATTGACGGTCTTTGCAATATTAATGATTTCCTTGATATCCAGATAGGCATCAACGGGACCTTTATTGTCCTTGAGCGGGTACGATTCATCAGCTTTTGAGCGGAACAGAGCGTAACGGTCTTCCCTGGAATAGATACCAATGGTCGTGATCCCCAATTCATTGAGTGCACGGTAGATGCGAATGGCAATTTCACCGCGGTTGGCCACCAGTACACGTTTAAACGGTTTAATTTGCTCTTTTTTCACTATTTCTGCCTCCTTTTCGTTGTTTATAAAAAAATGCTGTTAAATAACAGTACACGAATACTTTTACTATACGATATATACAATCGATATGCAAGCGTTAAATAATAAACTTTCATTTCGAATAAAAATACACGAGATATATTAGGAAAATTGATAGAAAATGAATTTTTTGTAAAAACCAATTCATTTTTGGACTAAAAAGCGAGAAAAAAAGAAGTGATATAGAAAAAAACTATATCACAATAAAACATCTGTATTGGATTATTCAGGAAAATTGAGATAAAATAAACAAGGTCGGAAGGAAATAAGAGATTGAGGCAGTTCAGTCTCCGCTTAATAAGCAGATATCTGAACTGCTGCTGCAATGAGAGCCCGAAGTCCCGGTGAGAGATGACGCCCGGTTTTCCAGATGAGGTCGATTTCCGTCGGCGGCAGATCAGGCACAGAGATTTTCACGATGTCGCTGCTTTCTTCAAGAACATTATCGAGCAGAAAGGTCACAACTGTATTGTTGGCCACAAGCTGCTGGATCGTGGTGAGCTGATTGGTGTGAACGACAGTGTTGAGAGTCAGGTTCATTTCTCTGAAATGCTGGTGGATGCAGTCATTTAAAAAGGTATCTTCTGGCAGCAGGGCAAAGGGTATCCCATCCAGTTCATGAAGAAACACGGTTTTTTTGGCAGCAAGGGGATGACTGGCGGAAACATAGAGGCAGATATCCACATGCCGGAGCACGACATGACCGTAAGCCGCAGGCAGCGGTTTGTTTCTTGTAATAATGGCCGCGTCCAGGGTGTGCTCAAGGACTTTCTGGCGGTTGGCCAGGGAACCGCTCTCAATGACCTGCACATGGGTTGACGGAGAACTGGCATAGAGAGCCTGCAGCAGATCAGCAAAGACAAGGCTGCCGCTCATGGCCGGCAGGCCAAGGGTAATACTGTGGTTGGCGGAGCCCATTTCCTTCATATGTGCGGTCAGTTCCTCGGCCTGGGTCAGCAGGCTGGTTGCTTCTTCAAGAAAATAGCGGCCTTCCGGCGTCAGTTCAAGACCGCGGCTGCGGCGGTGAAACAGCGTCACGCCAAATTCTTCTTCAAGTTCTTTGATGGCATTGGAAAGACTTGGCTGAGAAACGTGAAGCTCTGCGGATGCCCGCGTAATATTATGATGTTTGCATATGATCTGAAAGTATTTAAGCTGTGTTAATGTCATAAAAATGGCCTCCACTGTACATCTGATAAAAGTATAGCGCAAACAGGCCGATTATTCAATCTGAGATTCATTTAGTAGAAGGGAGTTTTATAATATGTTGAAAGAATTATTGGATCTATTTCTGGTGTTTGCCAAGATTGGCGGATTCACCTTCGGCGGCGGTTATGCCATGCTGCCGATTCTGCAGCGGGAGGTGGTGGAGAACCGTGGATGGGCCACAAGCGAGGAGCTGATGGATTATTACGCCATCGGCCAGTGTACGCCGGGTATTATTGCCGTTAATACGGCGACTTTTATCGGGTATAAGAAAAAAGGCATACCGGGCGGCATTGTTGCGACAGCCGGATGTGTGGCGCCTTCCATTGTGATCATCACGATCATTGCTGCATTTATCAATAGCTTCACGGATATTGTATGGGTACAGCATGCCCTGGCCGGCATTCGCGTCTGCGTATGTATTCTTGTCTTTGACGCAGTTCTCAAACTGGCGAAAAAGTCTTTGATCGATGGCGCTACATATGCCATTTTTGCAGCGGTCATGCTGCTGTCGCTGTTTACCGATGCGGCAACGGTCATCTGGGTTGTTTGTGCGGCAATAGCAGGTATTATCATCAAAACGTTCATGGAACGGGCAAAAGTGAACAAGGCATAAAGGCAGGAGGGAATAGAGATGATTTTTTTACAGCTTTTCTGGGAGTTTTTTAAGACAGGGCTTTTTGCCATCGGCGGCGGCCTCGCAACGCTGCCATTCTTGTATGAAATGCAGGCAAAGACGGGATGGTTTACACTGAATGATATTTCCAATATGATTGCCATTTCAGAGTCAACACCGGGACCGATGGGCGTGAATATGGCGACTTATACAGGCTTTACATCGGCGGGAATTCCAGGGGGTCTGATAGCAGTTACCGGCCTGGTGGCACCTTCTGTAGTAGTGATTATCATTGTGTCTAATATCCTGGATAAATTTAAGACGAATAAATATGTTCAGTACGGGCTTTATGGTCTGCGCGCGGCTTCAGCCGGTCTGATCGCCGTTGCCGGTCTGCGGGTGGCGGAAGCAGCATTTTTGCATACGCAGCTTTACAAAGAGATGGGCGGTATAATCAATCTTTTCAATATAAAAGCGATTCTGTTTGGTGTCGTGTTGTACGTCGTTTTCAAAAAAACTGGCAAACATCCGATCATTTATATTATTGCATCTGGAGTAATTGGTGTTATACTTAGTTTGTAGGGTTAAGATATATATTGAAGGAGGAATAAGATGAATTATAGTGAAGCGATTGTAAATGCGCGCGGCAATATTGGCAAGCTTTGCAAGGCCTGTCCGGTCTGCAATGGTATGGGATGCAAAAATACATTGCCTGGGCCGGGGGCCAAGGGAGTGGGAGATACAGCTATCCGCAATTATCAGAAATGGCAGGATATTCGTGTGAATATGGATACGTTATGTGCGCCGGGAACGGTCGATACGAGTCTGGAACTGTTTGGCAAAACATTCAAATATCCGTTTTTTGCAGGTCCTGTAGGCGCTGTCAATCTTCATTACAGTGAAGCTTATGATGATGTTTCTTACAATAAAGTGCTGGTATCCGCCTGCGCGGCGAATGGTATCGTAGCATTTACCGGGGACGGCACCAATCCAAGGGTTATGGAAGCGGCCACTGATGCAATCGCTGCTGTGAACGGCATGGCTGTTCCGACGGTGAAACCATGGAATATTGATACGATCCGTGAGAAGATGGCTCTTGTGAAGCGATCAGGCGCATTTGCAGTCGCTATGGATGTGGACGCAGCAGGACTGCCATTCCTGAAAAATATGACACCGCCGGCCGGCGGCAAGTCCGTTGAGGATTTGAAGGAAATCGTGGAGATGGCCGGTGTACCGTTTATCGTGAAGGGTGTTATGACAGTAAAAGGCGCCTTAAAGGCAAAAGAAGCCGGGGCCGCAGCTATAGTCGTATCCAATCATGGCGGCCGTGTTCAGGATCAATGCCCGGCAACGGCGGAAGTATTGCCGGAGATCGTGGAGGCAGTCGGCGGCAGCATGAAGATCTTTGTTGACGGCGGTATCCGCAGCGGTGTGGATGTGTTTAAGGCTTTGGCTATGGGCGCAGATGCGGTACTTATTGCCCGTCCGTTCGTAACGGCTGTTTATGGCGGTGCTGAAGAAGGTGTGGAAGCCTATATCAATAAGATCGCCGGGGAACTGGCTGATACGATGGCAATGTGCGGCGCTTTCAGCCTGAAAGAAATTACAGGAGATATGATCAGATAGTAGAATTGGCGAATTGACGCTATTGCATATTCCAGCCCGAAGACACCCTGAGACTGAACGGTTTCAGGGTGTTTTTTGGTCATGGAATAAGCAATAGCTGCTCGGAATATCACAAGTGGCTGAACGTTCGAAGCCTTTTTCATTATTCGTTATTCGGATAAATATTTTTCCACAGTCCGGTTGGCCTGCAGGGCAATTTGTTCCTCGTCGATGCCGGTGAGGCGGCCGTCACGGACGACGATCCGGCCGTTGACGATGGTGTAATCTACAGCGCCTTTGATACCGACAGTGGCTGGCATCGCGCACAGATCCATCTGTGTGCCGACGAACTCTATACGATTTTGGCGTACCATGAAGCAGTCGGCGGCCATGCCTTCGGCCAGGCTTCCGATATCGTCACGGCCAAGGAGCCGTGCGCTGCCGTTGGTGGCCATTTTTAGAATATCGTAGCCGCCTGGCGCGTTCTGGCTGGCATTCAGACGGTGCAGCAGATAGGCGACACGCATTTCCTCCAGCAGATTGGAACCGTCATTGCTGGAAGAACCGTCTACAGCCAGACCGACCGGAATGCCAAGACGAAGCATTTCAGGAATCCGGGCAATGCCGGAGGACAGCTTCATATTGGAGACCGGGCAGTGGGCTACTCCGGTGCCTGTATCAGCCATCAGCTTGAGTTCATCATCGTTTAAGTGAATGCCATGGGCGTACCATACATCAGGGCCGACCCATCCCAGACTTTCCATATAGGAGACGGAGCGCATGCCATAGCGGTTCAGCATATAATGTTCTTCATCCAGTGTTTCCGCCAGATGCGTATGCAGGCGGACGCCAAGGGATCGGGCCAGTTTGGCTGACTCCCGAAGCAGATCCTCACTGACACTGAAAGGTGAACATGGCGCCAGTGCTACGCGGTGCATGGCATAACGGCGGCTGTCGTGGAATTTCTGAACAGCATCTTCACTGTCCCGCATGATCTCGTCAATGGTCTGAACGACGGAATCCGGCGGAAGACCGCCATCTTTCACACTTAGATCCATACTGCCTCTTGTGGCGTACATGCGGATGCCGAGTGTGTCCGCTGCCGCAAACTGTGCGTCCAGGAGACCGGTCGTATGGCCTTTTGGAAAAACATAGTGATGGTCAAGGCAGGTGGTGCAGCCTGTTTTCAGCAATTCACCGAGGCCTGTCATGGAACTGTAATAAATAACTTCCTCATTAAGATTTTTCCATATTTCATAGAGTGTTTTTAACCATGGAAACAGT
The DNA here is from genome assembly GCA_964447245.1 of uncultured Coprococcus sp. Classification (GTDB taxonomy): domain Bacteria; phylum Bacillota; class Clostridia; order Lachnospirales; family Lachnospiraceae; genus Coprococcus_A. Next base: position 22,139 of record CAYURX010000006.1, read on the forward strand.
TCCATATTCTGGACCTGGGGCAGATTCCGGCTGAAAGTCTGATAGAGATGGTGGTGGGTATTGATCAGTCCCGGATACATGATCATATCAGAGCCGTCAATGATCTCATCGGCCATAAAGTTTTCAGGACTGATGGCGGCAATAACGCCATTTTGAATGTAGACATTGGTGTTGTGAAGAACATTGTTCTGCTCATCGCAGGTTACAAGATGTCGGATATTTTTAATTAATAACGTTTGATTCATATCTATCCCTCCGTCACTGATCTTCATACGCTATGACTGGTGTACTGCCTGTGCTACGTTTTAAACAGTTACATAGATATGAGTTGTTGTTACAGCAACTGTCAATGCTATAAGTACTATTAATGCTGCAGTGCTGTAAATATGATAAAAAATTAAGATTCCGCTTCAATCGAGATCCTGCACTTATTGTCCAGAAAATAATGTTTGTTGCAAATAAGAAGTGTACAGTCCTCATCATAAATTTTTTCATTCATATAAAGGACTTTCTCATTTTCGGTTAATGGTACAGGCCAGAGAGAGGCGGTATCAATATCGGGGAGGATCTCAATGTGGGAGCGTTTGGCTGTCTCATAAACGCCTTTGACAATAAAATCCTGCCATTCAGTTTCTCCGATATTGGCGGCGGCGTTCATGGCGATGGCCGAGTAGGTATAGGCCAGCAGCCGGGTGCCGCTATAATAATAGAGATAGGCGGAAATGTGCTGGTGATTGACACATTCCGGTTTTTGACCGAAAAGTTTCTGATTATAGTCATTGGATACTTCAATGGCGTGTTCAAATTCAATTCGGTCATAGGCTTCCCGCAGACATTTGTCAATGGGATTGCCCATTTTATTTAAAATGGGCAAAGAACCGGTGACAGGGGCCGCGACATAATTGCCGGAGCCCCGGACTTTCTCAATGAGACCGTCTTCCTGCAGAAGATCGAGGGCCTGACGCAGCGTCATGCGGCTCGTCCCCATCATCTGAGCCAGTTTCGGCTCGGTAGGCAGGGCGGCTCCCACAGGAAAAATACTCTCATCGAGCATCATTCTTAACCGATTATAAATTTGTACGTATACACGTTTTTTCATGCATGGAGCTCCTGTTCAAAACGATAGATCGCTTCAAGAACGATTTGAATCTCCTGTTCCCAGGCATCGTGAAGCTTTTCATTTTTCTTTGTGTAAATCACATCGGCATTGGTCAGGTTGCCGGAAGTACCGTTGATGGTGGCTGTGCGCACACCTCTGAGGTGGCCGATAGTGTAGAGCGCGGAGGACTCCATATCCAGATTCATGACTTTGTATCGGCGGAGCCTGTCGAGAAATTCAGGCGTCTCGCCGTAAAAGGCATCATCGGAGGAAGTGATACCGCAGTAAACCTTCTGGTTCATCTTTGGCGCCATTTCCTTCGCTGTCTGCATCAGGCACCAGGTCAGTTCCATGTCCGGCACAGCCGGGAAACATTCCGGTACATAAAATTTGGAAGTGCCTTCATTTTTCATGGCGGCGGTGGTGATCATCAGATCTCCGATCTGAATACGGGGATCAAGAGCGCCGCTGCTGCCAATACGAATTAAGGCTTTGGCGCCGATATTGATCAGTTCTTCGGCGGCAATGGCTGTGGAAGGGCAGCCCATGCCGGTGGAAGTAACGCTGATTTTGACACCTTTGTAATAGCCTGTAAAGGTCCGGTGTTCCCGGTTATTCGCCATGAGCCGTGCATCATCGAGAAACTTTGCCGTGATATCGCTTCTGGCCGGATCGCCGGGAAGCAGGACATAGTCACCGATATCACCCGGAGAGAGCGCAATATGATATTGTTTCTGGCCAAGTGTGACCGCTTTTTTATCTAATACTTCACTCATTTTATTTCCTCCTGATTCAATTTTAACAGATTTTGACTGTTATGTCATCTTTATTCTTTAATGTCGCCTGAAGCCTGCGGGCCTTTCACACGGCGACCGACGCCCATCAATACGAGCAGTGTCAGGATGTACGGCAGCATTTGCAGGAACTGTTCAGGAATATTGATATGCAGATTGATACGGACAGCCTGCGCAAACGCGAATAAGAGGCTGGCAAAAAATGAACCTGCAGGATTCCATCCGCCAAAAATCGTTGCAGCCAGCGCCATGAATCCACGACCGGCGACCATGTCTTTAACAAACTGGTTGTTTTGTACGATCGACAGGAAGGAACCGCCGAGACCGCAGAGCATACCGCAGGTGATAACCGCAACATAGCGGTATTTGGTGACATTGACGCCCGCCGTGGCTGCAGCCTTTGGGTGGTCGCCGATGGTGCGCAGCCTCAGCCCGACCTTTGTCCGGTACATAATATACCATGCAATGATCACGATGGCGATTGTCAGATAGAGGTACGGTGACTGATTGTTGAACAGAGCGCCAATAACGGGGATCCTGTTTAAAAGCGGAATCGTAATAGTCGGAACCTGCGCAACGGAAACACTGATGGCATCGGAATCCCAGAAGGCACGGCACAGTACGACGGTAAGACCCTGTACAAAAATATTGATGCCGACACCGCTGACGGACTGGTTGGTTCTGAAGCGGATACATAAGACGGCATGGAGCCAGCCGCAGATACCGCCGATCAGGAGCGCGAACAAAACGCCCATCCACGCGCTGTTGGTGAGATAGGAGCCGACAACAGCGCCGAATGCGCCGGCAAGCATCATACCTTCAACACCAAGATTGATGATGCCGCTGCGTTCACAGATCGCGCCGCCGATGGAGGCCAGGGTCAGAGGAATGGCAAGACGCAGCGTTGCCAAAATCATATTCATTGAAAATAATGCTTCAAGATTGCTCATTTTATTTCCTGCCTCCTTTTTTTACTTTTACAAAACGGACAAGATTCGGTGTTGCGACAAACAGGATCACAAGGCCCTGCATGACACTGATCATATTGGTGGAAACACCGGCAATGTAACTCATTTTCATGGAACCGGCTTCAATGACGCCAAAGAGCAGGGCACTCAGAATAATGGCAAAAGGATGGTTGCCTCCCAGGAAGGCAACAGCAATACCTGTGAAACCGTAACCCGGAGAGAAACCGTCGATGAATTTACCGGACTTGGCAAATACTTCTGTGACGCCGGTCAATGCAGCCAGGGCGCCGCTGACGGCCATGGTCATGATAATCGTTGAGGACATGCCGATACCGGAAGCCTGCGCAGCCAGAGGATTTTCACCGACAGCGCGGATATTGTAACCGGCACGGGTTTTCTCAAAGAAGAACCAGAGTACAACGGCAGCAATAATAGCCAGAAACAGAGCGGTTGTCAACTGTGTTTTAGGTATCAGCTTGGTGAACATATTGGCGTCGCCAATGGATGCTGTCTGGGCAACCATGGTGCCTTCTTCCTGAAGCGGTCCGTTGACCCAGTAGCTGGTAAAAAATTTCATGATATAGTTTAACATGATGGCAACAACAACTTCATTGATATGGAGTTTGGCTTTCAGGACGCCATTAAAAGCGCCTACAAGGCCGCCTCCGATCATACCGGCTATAAGTGAGAGAATAATGATGGCCATTCGCGGCAGTCCCTGCAGATTCAGGGCAGTCACTGTAGCGGCAAATGCGCCTATGTAGAGCTGGCCCTCACAGCCGATATTGAAAATGCCGCCCTTGTTGGAGAAGGCGCAGGCAAGACCGACAAAAATCAGAGGAACGCTTTTAGCCAGTGTATTGGCGATGGAATTGGCTGTGCCGAAAGCGCCCTGAAGCATGGCTGAATAGGCTTCTAATGGATTGTAGCCCGCGATCAGCATAATGAGAGCCGACACAATAAAGGACATCATGACAGCAATCACTGATATAAAAATTGTGCTGAGTACCTCCATGAGGTTTTCTCTTGATTCTTTTTTTGTATCCATCATTATTCGCCGCCTTTCTGTCCGGCCATTAACAGGCCGATGGCTTCGTTGGTAAATTCTTCATTTTTGCGGAGATCCATGATCTCACCTTTATAAAATACGGCAATACGGTCGCTGAGCTGCTGGATATCCGTCAGTTCCGCGGAAATGAGCAAAATGGCTTTACCCTGTTTGCGCAGATCCAAAAGGATCTGATGGATGTATTGGATGGCGCCGATATCAAGTCCGCGCACAGGCTGGCAGGCCAGAATAAAATCCGCGTCCTTGCCGACTTCACGGCTGAGTACCATTTTCTGCTGATTACCGCCGGAGAGAGAGCCAATATTTTGTTTCTCATCAGTGGCACGCACATCATAGGTTTTCATCAGTTCTTTTGTGCGCTGTAGTAAAAAATTCTTCTGGATCAGTCCGTTTTTGACATAAGTGTCTGAGAACTGGTTGCCGAGCAGATAATTGTCGATCAGTGAGAAACCCGGCAGGATCGCGCGCTGATAGCGGTCGGACGGAATATAGCCGATGCCTTTGGCACAGCGTTTTCTGGTGGTCCATCGGGTGACATCATCACCTTTGAGAATGATGCTGCCTTCAGTGCATTTCTGAAGCCCCATGATGATTTCCTCCAACTGCCTCTGACCATTGCCCTCAACCCCTGCAATACCGAGAATTTCTCCGGCCCGGATGTCGAAGGAGACGGTATTCTGCGCATTTGGCAGAAGCCGTACATTTTGAAGCGACAAAACAACTTCGCCCGGTTCATTTGGTTCCCGCTCGATTTCAGTGGCAATTTCGTGGCCGACCATGAGGCTGGCCAGTTCGTTGACAGTGACATCTTCGGTTTTGACGGTTGTGATGGAGCGCCCGTCGCGCAGAACCGTGACATGGTCAGCAACCGCTTTTGTTTCGTTCAGTTTGTGAGTAATGAAAATAATCGTTTTGCCCTGTTTGCGCATGTCCCGCAGAATGTCCAGAAGCTGGAGGACCTCAGGCGGAGACAGAACGGCCGTTGGCTCATCCAGTATGATGATCTCCGCGCCGCGGTATAATGTTTTCAAAATCTCCACACGCTGCTTCATGCCGACGGAGAGCTCGGATACTTTGTCTTCAACGTTCAGATCAAAATGGTAACGGTCAGAAATCTCTTTGACTTTGGCGATGCTCTGTTTTCGGTCAATGGCCACCCGGCCCGGTTCATTTCCGATGACCACATTTTCCCACACGGTCAGTGCGTCTACCAGCATGAAATGCTGATGTACCATACCGAGCCCCATCTGAAAAGCTTTCAGAGGCGAATGGTTCGTGATGGCCTGATCATTGATCTTTAAGCTGCCTTCTTCCGGCTGGTATAAACCGAAAAGAACGTTCATCAGTGTTGTTTTACCAGCGCCGTTTTCTCCCAGCAGACAATGGATCTCGCCCTGCTCGACAAGCAGCGTGACATCGCTGTTGGCGGAGAAATTGCCGAAACGCTTGGTGATTCCTCTCATTTCAACTGCCAGCAATTCTTTCACCCTTTCATTTATTTTTTAATAAAGAAAAGGGCTGCCGCGAGCATCAATCATTGACTGCGGCAACCCTTCCTGGTTCATTCATTTTATAATGCGTCTGGAACTGTAATTTCACCGTTTGAAATTTTCTGTCTGATGTCTTCAAGCTGGTTCACAATATCTTCAGAAATCGGAAGATTGGTGCCATCGATCGTATAGCCGACACCGTCATCAGCAACACCGAGGACTCTTTCTGTACCTGTTTCCAGTGTGCCTTCAGAAGCGGCTTTGACGATATCAAATGCAGCAGTATCTACACGCTTGAGCATGCTGGCTGCAATGTGATCAGGGTCGATAATGTTCTGATTTGAATTACATCCGATAGCGATGAAATTGGATTCTGCGGCTGCTGTAAACACACCGAGACCTGAACCGCCTGCGGCATGATAAATGATATCACAGCCCTGATTGAATTCGCTTGTCGCAATTTCCTTGGCTGTTGTTGTATCACTGAATGGGTTGTCACCGCTGACGTACTGAACTTCAACTGTTGCATCAGGATCAATGTACTGCGCGCCAGCCAGATAACCGGCTGCGAATCTCTCGATCAGGTCAGTTTCCATAGCGCCGACAAAGCCGAACTTGTGGTTATCCTGAAGACCGAAAGTCTCAGCGTCCTGTTTCATAAGTGCTGCGAGAGCGCCTACAAGGAAGGAACCTTCGTGCTCTTTACAGGAATAAGCGACAACGTTTGGAGCATCTACAGAACCATCAATGATGGCAAACTTCTGATCAGGATAGTCAACGGCAACCTTGCCGAGGGCATCTACCTGGTCAAAACCAACACAGACGATAACGGCGTACGCGCCGGAATCGCACATATCACGCATAATAACCTCAAAATCGGAAATCTGCTTTGGCTCAGCATAATCGAAATCTACACCGAGTTCACTTTTTGCCTTTTCCATACCGGCATAAACAAGGTCATTGTAACCCTGGTCGCCAAGTCCGCCAACACCTAAAATACATGCGGCCTTTACATCGGATGCAGCCGGTGCTTCAGATTCGCTGTTGGCTGCTGCTTCAGTACCTGCAGCCTCTGTGGCAGGTGCTGATGTCTCTTTGCTGTCTGATCCGCAACCTGTAAAAATAACGGATACAGCAAGTGTCAAAGATAATAAAGCTGTAATCATCTTTTTCATGACGTGTCCTCCTGTTTAGACAAATATCCTAAAAGTTGTATAAATATTATAGCATCGGACAGGATATAGTGTCAATAAAAATCATTTCTTACTTTAGTAATTGTGTCTGAACAGCTTACTGAAAAGCTGCAAATAATTCGTTCAGGGCTTTCTGGCTGTCGACATCCAGACAATGTGCTACAAAACGGCCTTTGATCGGGTATTCCCGCAGATCTGTGATGACCTGTCCGCGGCAGTAGACGCCGCCGCATTCAATGCGGGTAATCATCTTCCGGGTGAAAACGACACTCGGATCGACGGCAGCGATCATGGCCAGCGGGTCATGAAGCGGACAGCAGTCGATGAACTGGTTCTGTACCCGTGCGCCATTCATATAATGAATAAGTGCGCGCTGGATAAAGTCTAACTGCGCCCTGCGTTCCGGACGGCAGTATCTGGCGGCTCTTTCGACTTCATCTTTTTTAAGGAGTGTCTTAATTGTAACATCCAGCCCGACAAAGGTCATGTCCCAGTCGGCCAAAACGGCGATATCTGCTGCTTCCGGGTCGCCGGCGATGTTGGCCTCGGCCACCGGGCTGACATTGCCCCGCATGTAAATGGTGCCGCCCATGGTGACAACGCGGCGTATTTTTTTTTGGAAATCAGGGTATTTCCGGATGGTTAATGCGATGTTCGTCAGGCGCCCAAGGGTAACAAGTACCAATTCGCCTTCATTTTCGCAGGCGGCCTGATAAATAAAGTCACAGACATCCATTTCGACCGGTTTCTGGCTTGTCGGAGGCAGTTCGGTGTCGCCAATGCCGTTGCGGCCATGAATGAGGACCGGAAAATCCTCCATCATACCTTTCAGCGGAGCCTCCGCGCCGACACATACCGGAATCCGGCCCTCATATCCGGCCAGCTTGAGGATGCGCAGAGCATTTTCAGCGCCCTGCCGGGCTGTTACATTGCCGATACTTGTAGAAATGCCGGTGATGACCACATCAGGTCTGTTCAGCGCGAACAGAATGGCCAGGGAATCGTCTACCCCGGGATCACAATCTATGAATATTTTCGTCATTCGATATACCTCCTTTCTAAAGTTTTGGATGTGCGGATCAGGGTCCGCTTTTTTCAAGTATAACATACCCTAAAGGAACAGAGCAATGTGTGAAATGTGTTTTTTTGTACAAATTTAGCGAAATCTGTATACGATACCCGAATTATTCGGGTTATACAATCAGCACATTCTGAAAACCATTTTTTTGGGCAATGGCCTGATACCGGCGCATTTCATCGGAGCCCGGTGTCCGAAACTGCTCTTTGTACGGCGGGCGTACGCCCCATGGACGGTAGGCAATGAGTTTGTACCGGATCTGCCGCATTTGAAGATAAGGCCGGAGTTCCTTTGTAATTATTTCCACTGTATCAGCGTTCGGAAGTTCATCCGGCACAATGACAGTCCGGATTTCCTCAAGCTTCCCGGCGCGGGCCAGTTTGACGGCATTTTCCATGACGATTTGGCTGCTCATGCCGGTCAGCTTTCGATGGGCCTCATCGTCGCAGGCCTTTACATCCAGCATAATGCCGTCGCAGACAGCCATTAGTTCCTGATCAGCCATGTAATCGTAGCTGCCGTTGCTGTCCATCAGTGTGGACAGATGCTTTTCTTTGGCCAGCCGGAATAATGCCACAAGAAAATCCCTCTGGAGAGAACATTCGCCGCCTGAGACGGTGATCCCTCTGATAAAGGGAAGGTCAGGCGTGATGGCGGCCATGACTTCTTCCGGCGTATAAGCCCGGACTCTTGGGGAAGCCAGTGAGGGACAGGTGTGAATGCACTGATCACACTGACAGCACAGCCCGGCATTCCAGACGATCTTCCCATCTGTGAGTGTGAGGGCTTTTGCCGGACATTTTTCGACACATAATCCGCATCCGCTGCAGACGGCGATGGTTTCGGGGTTGTGGCAGTAGCTGCAATGATAATTGCATCCCTGGAAGAAAATAGCTGCCCGGTTGCCCGGCCCGTCTACGAGACTGCTGTGGATGATTTTATTAACAAGCGCTTTCATTGCAGGCTCCGTACCATACGGTCAAGGACATGACTGTTTTTGACTTCGCCAAGCCCCCAGGTGGCGTTGGCCTGTGTGACGGCAATGCCGTGATCCAGTTTCTCAATATCCGATTTCTTTACCAGATATCCGGTAATACGGATGACGTCGCAGTCCGAGGAATAGGTGGAGAAATAGCGCATGCCCTGAGCAAACCCTCCTTTGATCAGATCAACAATGGCGGCCGGATTATTTTTAGCCGTACTGTCAAACGGGAAAATATCGCCGACGCCCGATGTAAAGTACGGATGGAACTGGCCGCAGTGAGTCAGATGTTCATGGAGCGGAATTTCGCTGCCAATGGCAATACGGGCACCCGGGCTGATATCGTAATCCTCCGCAATGCCGACCTGCGCATGGAGTGAAAAATGGTGATTCGTGCAGTCACAGTACTTGCTGGTAAATGACGCGATGCATTCCGTCAGTTTGTCCATGATGCGCACAGCCAGCTGGTCCGCTTCAGCACTGTGGCCGTAAGTACCTTCCCGGCCGTCTTTGGTCATCAGCGTATTGACACATTCGTTCATGCCGACCATACCAAACATGCCCGTAAAGTTCTCAAGTTTGATAAAGCCCTCCTGAACAAGATAATTGCTCTTGAAAAAGTGGGTTTCTTCAACAAGAAAACGAATCTTCTGTTCGATATATTCGCAGAGGATATGGACTGTATGCGGCAGCAGTTCGTTGATAAATTGTTCGCTGCCAGCGGCATGGTCAGCCAGTTTGGCCAGAACGATTCTTGATAGTGTGAAAGAACCGCCGCCAACAGGCAGGGCATTATAACAGCTTGCGATGCCGTAAGGCGTCCGATACAGTTTGGCGTATTCTTTGTGATTGGCAAAGCTTGGCTTGGCGCAGGTCAGAGCGCACTGCACACAGGCTTCGGCAAAATCATCCGGCGTGATATCCGGATCGTACAGCAGCGTAATAGACGGAATGGCATTGGCCAGTTCTGTCTGGATCTCCACGATCATACGGCCGGCTCTGGTGGCCTGCGGACCGAGATTCATATGGCAGTAGGAATCCGGGATGGTACGGTCAATAAAGATAAGAAAATTACGGATCTGCCGGCGGGCATAGGCTTCATCTTCGATGAACGGCTCCAGCATCAGGTCAACGGAGCCAAGATAGACCGGATAATGGGTGACAGAAGTCACATGGCGGTACATGATCTCCAGATTCATGATGGCCTCATCCAGTGTCTGGGCCGGAGCAAGCCGCAGAAATTGACATCCTTCGGAGAGAAGCTTCTGGTAATCCGGCAGGATGTAGCGGGGCTGGTAAGTGGCATTGCCTTCTGACATGGTGCAGATACAGCCGCTTTCATTCAGCTTTTTGAAATCATCAGAGGTTGGGAAAAATTCAATATAGTTAAATGGAACAGATGACAGCGCCATGGTGGCCTGTTCATTGGTCATGGCACTGTTGGTGATGATGTTCATGACATCCTGTTTCATTTTCAGTTGCATTTGATCAGACATGGTGGTTCCTCCTTTTATTTAATTAAAATTTTGCTTTGCATTTTTGATAAAGGTATGATACCATGATGAGAGACAAACAAAAATGTCAATTGTCATTTTTACACAAAAGGGAGGTACAGTCATGGATGAATTGGCGAAGAACAGCCTCAAAGATATTATTGTCAACGGGAAAGTAACAGATGTTTCCCTGTCGGTGTTTACACCGGATATTTTGAAACGCCGGAAAAAGAATGAATTGCTGGTCCAACCGGGCAAAGAAGTCACCGCCATTATCATCCTGCTGGAGGGAAGATGCTGCATCGAGAAATATGGCCCTCAGGGGAATCTGATGATCGATATGCAGATCGTGCCGGTACAGTATTTTGGACTGTTTGAAGCTATTGGCGGAGTACCCTGGCACACAGCGGCTATCCGCTGCCTGACAGACTGTACGTATTTGATGATCCCGTCGCAGACTTATATTGAGTGTATGAGAACAGATACGGAATGGATGTGGCATTCCCTCTGTTATCTGTCTGATTTTATCTATAGAACCCTTGAACAGAATGAAGAATTAATGATGAATGATGCCAGAAGCAATATTCTGCGCTGGCTTTATCGTTATGGAGAAAAAAATGATTTCCCGCAGGTGGTCAATGTAAAGAAGGAAGACCTGGCCAGAGAACTCAATATCCATCTGCGGACATTGTACAGGAAACTGGATGGCCTTTATGGGGAAGGCCTCATTTCCGCCAGACATGGAAAAATCCAGATCACCAGAGATCAGTATGGCTGGATTTACAATACGTTATTCAGGTAGAAGGAAGATCAGGAAAATGCCGCCGCATAGAAAAATTTTCATAATGATGATCAGCAGATAAAAAAAGTACAGTTCCCGGTATAAGCAGGAACTGTACTTTTTTTCAGGCGCCGACCTGATAGCGGTTTTTGCTTTTTATATAAGGTTCTACAACATCTGAATATTCTTCTTCACGTATCCACCATTCATCCCGTGAACTTTCTTTTAAGAAAACATCATCCAGTGAGTAAATCGGAATACGGTCTGTAAGCCCATGGGCCATCTGGCGGAAATCTTCATAGCGTACCTTGATGATCTCCTCGGTATCCGGCATAATGAACAGGGCCTTGGATACGGCTGTGACAAACACCTGAACAAGGGCATTGTCGTGATAATCACCCTGATCAATGTGCTGGCGGACGCTGCCGGCATGAATAATGTTCCGGGCGTATAACTTTGTGCCGAGATAGTAGTCCATACTGTGTACGATGGCATCCTCGTAACTCTCCTCCGGATCACAGTGGGTGGTTTGTATCAGGTCATATTTGCCGGGATAAAGTTCACGTTTGTACGAACGCTGCTGAAATAAAATATAATTTTCACCGGATTGATGCTGAAACATCCACAGGTGGGCGACCTGATGAAGAAGCCCTTCGGTGTGCACCTGTTCCCGTGTGGCCCTTCCTATATTGTTATAATCATCGTCATAAATTTTTAAAATGTCATTCCCTCTGAACATAAGACCTCTCCTTGTGTGCGCAGGGAACAGAAAGCGCCCCTTTGCACGTTATGTGATATTTTTCTATCCAATGTTATTATAGTATTTCATATTGATTTTACAAGTGATTTTATTACCAAAATATAAGAAAATTTTTAGTCAGAATGTGAAAGAAACATGATATGATGAATAAGCCGCTGTTACAAAATCTGGGGCAAAATCATTGACGCATGGCGATGGTTTCGGCTATAATAACAATATAATTCAAATTAGCCGAAATATTAAATCAGGGGGTGCATGATGGAATATATTAGTCGTCATATGGAAGATCGAATTCTGGAACTCAGTAAATCTTACTCTGCGATTCTGGTGACGGGCCCACGTCAGGCGGGCAAAACAACAATGCTGCGTTTTCTTGCGGAAAAGGAAAATATCGGGCGCGAATATGTTACACTGGATGATCTCACGGAGCGGGATATGGCAAAAAATGATCCGGTATTATTCCTGCAGCTTCATAAGCCGCCGGTATTGATCGACGAGGTGCAGTATGCGCCGGAATTGTTTACCTATATTAAAATTCATATTGATGAGCATCATAAGCCCGGAGACTTTTGGATGACCGGTTCACAGATTTTTCGCCTGATGCGCGGCGTGCAGGAATCTCTTGCCGGCCGCGTGGCGCTGCTGCATATGTCACCTGTGTCACAGCGCGAAATCACCGGTGCGCCATGTGTGCCTTTTACCGTTGATTTTGACCGGCTGCTCGCTGAAAGCAAAGTTATTGATCCGGTTGAAACGCCGGAGCTGTTCGAACGGCTTTGGAAAGGATCCATGCCCGGAATTATCAGCGGGCAGTATACCAACCGGAATATCTACTATTCTTCCTATATCTCCACTTATGTAGAGAGGGATGTGAGGGAACTTTCCGGAAGTATTGATGCGTTGAAATTCAATCGCTTTATAACTGCTGTTGCTGCGAGAACATCGCAGCTGCTCAATTACAAAGCACTGGCCGATGATGCGGATATTGATATGCCAACGGCAAAGGCATGGGTGAATATTCTTGAAACACTTGGAATTATTTTTCTGCTTCATCCTTATTCAAATAATGTACTGAAACGCACGATTAAAACGCCGAAGGTATATTTTTATGATACCGGTCTTGTTTGTTATCTGACGAAATGGTCGTCGCCGGAGGTCGCGGAAAACGGTGCCATGAGTGGCGCGCTGCTTGAAAATTTTACCGTATCGGAAATTATGAAAGGCTATCAGAACGCCGGAATTGAGCCGTATCTGTACTTCTATCGTGACCGCGATGCGAAAGAAATCGATGTGATTATGGAGGGTGACGGTAAGCTATATCCGTTGGAAATTAAAAAAACGGCAACACCGGACAGGAGACTCGTCCGTGTTTTTGGCGTTATTGATAAATCTCCTCTCGAACTTGGTACCAGCGCTATACTTTGTATGGCTGAACAGTTTGGCGCATTCGACAGAAATAATTTGATCGTGCCAATTTGGATGATATAAGAGAGGGCTTTTCTATCATAAAATTTTTCAGTTGACATATTTTTTTGTTTGTACTATGATAACAAAGTAAATAAAAACAAGGACGGAGACAGTAGCACTGTATGAAAGCTTCAGAGAGCCGGCGGGTGGTGTGAGCCGGTACGAGTAGAACAGATGTGAATATCACTCCTGAGTTGCAGGCCGAACAGCAAGAGCATTTGGATATTGGTTAAAATTTGTTTCGTATTGCTGTGTAAGCTGGGCCGGTTTTCCGCCGTTACAGGGAACGCATATGTCAGTATGTCGGAATAGGTGGTTATTGTGAGAGTATGCTCTCATCCTGTTTCAGGATGGGAGCTCTTTTAATTTAGAAGGAGGCAATTCAATGTACAACAAAGTCAATACCAATCTGAATTTTGTTGAGAGAGAGCAGAAAATTGAAAAGTTTTGGGCGGACAACCTGATTTTTGAAAAAAGTATTGAATTAAGAAAGAACAGTCCTGAATTTACATTTTATGACGGCCCGCCAACAGCGAACGGCAAGCCGCATATCGGACATGTGCTGACCCGTGTCATCAAGGATATGATTCCAAGATACAAGACGATGAAGGGGTACAAGGTTCCGCGTAAGGCCGGATGGGATACCCATGGCCTGCCGGTTGAACTGGAAGTGGAGAGGATGCTGGGCCTGGACGGCAAGGAACAGATCGAAGCCTACGGCATGGAGCCGTTTATCCAGCATTGTAAGGAGAGTGTCTGGAAATACAAGGGCATGTGGGAAGAATTTTCCAGCGTTGTTGGTTTCTGGGCAGATATGGACAATCCGTATGTTACCTATCACAATGACTATATCGAGTCTGAGTGGTGGGCTTTAAAGAAAATCTGGGACAAGGGTCTTTTATACAAAGGCCACAAGATCGTGCCTTACTGCCCTCGCTGCGGCACGCCTCTGTCCAGTCATGAGGTTGCGCAGGGCTATAAAGATGTTAAGGAACGTTCAGCTATTGCGCGTTTCAAAGTCGTAGGTGAGGATGCCTATATTCTGGCATGGACAACAACGCCATGGACATTGCCATCCAATGTGGCACTTTGTGTCAATCCGGATGAGACTTATGTGAAAGTCGCCATGAAAGACAGTGATTATGTTTATTATATGGCGGAAGCGCTTTGCGATACGGTGCTTGGCGAAGGCAATTATGAAGTGCTGCAAAGCTTTATGGGCAAAGAACTTGAATACAAGGAGTATGAGCCTTTATTTGCGCCGAAGAAGCCGCTGAACAAGAAGGGCTATTATGTTGTATGTGACGGCTATGTAACGCTGAGCGACGGTACCGGCGTTGTTCATATCGCACCGGCTTTTGGTGAAGACGATAACCGTGTGGGCCGCAAATATAACCTGCCGTTTTTACAGTTGGTTGACGGCAAAGGTGAGATGACAGAGGATACTTTATGGCCGGGCGTATTCGTGAAGAAAGCCGATCCGCTTGTATTAAAAGACCTGGATGAGAGAGGACTGCTGTTTGCCGCGCCTAAATTTGAGCATAGCTATCCGCATTGCTGGCGCTGCGACACACCGCTGATTTATTATGCAAGAGAATCATGGTTCATCAAGATGACAGCCGTTAAAGATGACCTGATCAGAAATAACAACACGGTCAATTGGATCCCTGAGAGTATCGGCAAGGGACGTTTCGGCAACTGGCTGGAAAATATTCAGGATTGGGGCATCAGCCGTAACCGTTACTGGGGAACACCGCTGAATATTTGGCAGTGCGAGTGCGGCAAGCAGCACGCGATAGGCTCAATCGAGGAGCTTAAGGAAATGTCGGACAACTGCCCCGATGATATAGAG
>CAYURX010000007.1:0-36461 GCA_964447245.1 uncultured Coprococcus sp.
TTCCTGCCTTTCCCCATGCGGGGATGACGATATGACTCCGGCCAATATTGTGGGTATGGCCGCTCTCAAAGAACTGGATCTTATCGCAGTGACAGACCACAATTCCTGCAAAAACTGCCCCGCTGTACTCACCGTGGCTGAAGCCTACGGTCTGACAGCTCTGCCGGGCATGGAACTGACCACAGCAGAGGAAGTCCATGTTGTCTGCCTGTTTGCCGATCTGCAGGACGCACTGGCTTTTGACGAATATGTCTATCAGCACCTGATGCCCTTTCCCAACAATGAAAAAATATTCGGGAAACAGCAGATCATGGATGCTGATGAAAATGTCACCGGCACCATTCCCTACCTGCTCATCAATGCCACCGATATTTCCTTCGATGACGTTTATGAGCTGACACAGACTTATAACGGTATCATGATTCCGGCCCACATTGACAAAAACGCCAACAGCTTGCTGGCCAATCTGGGCGCTGTTCCTCCGGACAGCCGTTTTACCTGCGCCGAGATCAAAGATATGCGCAAATATCACGAATTAAAAAGGCAGCACCCCTATCTGGAACACTGCCATATCATCAGCAACTCTGATGCTCATTTTCTTGAACATATCAACGAACCAAACTATACGCTGGCTGTCAACAGCCGCAACCCAAAAGACATACTGGCTGCATTGACCGCACAAGTATAATAAAAGACCGGGGCGAACCGCCCCGGCCTTATGACTATATTGCGATCATCACTACCCGGCATATCGTGTATTGAATCGCTTACATAAACATCGGAATGAAATACAATCCCAGACAAGTGATAACGACCCAGAAGACGCAGATGAAAGCCATGAAGCCCCATACATCTTTCAGTTTCATACCTACAACAGACAGCGCCGGAATGACGTACAGCGGCTGAAGAAGGTTTGTACACTCATCACCAAATACGAACGCATTCAGGCAGTTCACCAGATTAGCTCCCTCGATGGAATTGACAGCCTGTACGATCAGAGGACCCTGTACAGTAAACTGTCCGCCCTGAGAAGGAATAAACAGGTTAACAATACAAGCTGACAGGAAGGAGAAGATCGGCATTGTATGCGCGTTTGCTACAGATACGATGGCATTAACGATAACGGAGCCAAGACCGCCTTCTACATACATCATACCCATGATGGCACCATAGAACGGGAACTGAAGCATAACATCCGTTGCCAGATGCATACTGTCGGCATGGGCCTCGATCCATGAATGCGGCTGTGGGAACAGGAAACAGTTAATACCGATAAACATGAAGATAACCATGTTCATGTTCAATGTTCCAAAGAAACCTTTTGTTGCGATCGAGTAAATAATATAAATGAAAATTGCAGCGCCAACGACCCACATGATCGGTTTGCATGTATTCATCTTTTCAGCAAATGTCGTTGGTTTGTCATGATTCTGATAATCCTTTGGTTTTGCGTCAGCCTGTGCCGCAATGTTTCTTAACTCTACCAGTTCGTCTTCACCCGGCTGTGTAAATAATACAAGCAGGACAAAGCATACTGCCAAAACGACCCACAGGATCACATTCATCGGGTTATAACATGTATCTGCAACGCTCATTGTCTGTCCAACGATTTCAGCATAGGAGCTGCCTTCTGTTGCCAGATTGGAATAAAGTGTCGCGGATGGTCCAAGGCACTGGCCAAGAATCATGCACGCATAACCGCCGGCCACCATCATTGGGAAATGGAGACCTTTGATACGCTTTGCAAGCTGCATAGCCAGGATCGGTGTAACGATTGTACAGAATGCCCAGTTCAACATGGAAGATACATAACCGAATGCCATTAACAGAATTAATGCGGCTGTACGGGTATGTACAAGGCTTGACAGGCCATCCAATAATTTAGATACCTGCGGGCTGCGGGCACAGGTTGCACATACGACAACCATGAGTCCCATCTGGAAGGCCAGTGTGAACTGGCTGCTCAGGCCGTCCCACCATGCAGTTAAAAGTTCTACAGGGCCCTTGCCGCAGAGAATCAATGATAAAATAGCAACCACAATTGTTAAAACAACACAGAAAACAAATGAATCCGGAATAATCTTTTCTGCTGCAAAATTAAATTTTTTGCTGATTTGCCACAGCGGAGTTCCCTTGGATTTAGTTTTTGTACTCATAATCTACTCCCTTTCTCTTGATCATCATGATGTTCTTTCATCATTTTGAATGTTATTATTTGCCGTACAGCATTTTAATCAGGTATTCATTCAGGCCGCCATTGATTTCGGCAATTTCATCCTCCGTATAGGACATGAAACCTTCTTTGACGCCATCCTTCGTTTCGGCTCTGAATCCCATCTTGCCTTCGTCGATCATCTGCTGAAGCAGAGGCGACGCATCATGGCGGTCTTCCAGATCAGCCAGTACATAATTATGAATATTATAAGTCAACTGCGTTCCAACCATATCGGAATTGACTAACGGCGGCAGATACGGCAGTCTCAGACCAAAACTGTACTTGCAGGCATCATCAACAGTCTTTGCGTCCGCGATCCCTCTCTCGACGATGGAGATCGCTTCACGCCAGAGGGCATGCTGCATTCTGTTGGCAATAAAGCCAGGCACAT
This sequence comes from uncultured Coprococcus sp., assembly GCA_964447245.1. Lineage (GTDB taxonomy): Bacteria > Bacillota > Clostridia > Lachnospirales > Lachnospiraceae > Coprococcus_A. Next base: position 2,607 of record CAYURX010000007.1, read on the forward strand.
CCTTCTTGCAAAGAACAGGCTTTTTACCGGCTCTTGTCAGAATATCCATCACTGTTTCAACAACCTCATCACTTGTTGCGTCTGTTCTTACAACCTCAACAAGCGGAATCAAAAATCCCGGATTCCAGAAATGAGTGCCGACCAGTCTCTCTTTATGTACACATTTAGCGGAAATCTCCGTCGGACTCATGACAGATGTGTTTGTGCAGAAGATACAATCCTCTGCCACAATGCCTTCAAGCTGCGCAAAAAGATCCTGTTTCAATGTCATGTCTTCAAGTACACATTCTACCACCAGTTCAGCCGATTTGACACCTTCACTTTCAATATCCTGTGTAAAGCTGACTTTGCTGATGACTTTTTCAACATCCTGTTCCGTCACAATGCCTTTTTCAACTAAAAGCTTCATATTACTGCGAATCTTCGCGGCAACATCAACCGGGAATTTATCATAAACTGTAATGGTCACATCATCCAGTCCGGCCAATACCTGAGCGATGGCACTTCCCATCATACCGCCGCCGCAAACAAGAAACTTTTTAATCTCTTTCATGATTATTCTCCCATTCTGATATCATTATTCAACTTCAAAATATTTTGCATCATCCGCCTGTCTTGCGCCTTCCTTTTCATAAACGCCCATGACCTTGCATTTCGGACAATAACCGAATTCTTCGCCAAATTCCGTCATCATATCAAGGGCATATTCAAATCTGAAGCCGCATTTCGGGCAATGATAATACATCATCAATGGTCCCCAGGTCATTGGCTTACCTTATTTCTTTAAACCGAGGATCTCACGGGCTTCATCCGGTGTTGCAACATCGTTGCCGTATTCTCTGATAACACGGGCTGCTCTTTCAACGAACTGTGCGTTGCTTTCAGCCAGAACACCCTTGGAATACATGACATTATCTTCCATGCCAACACGGATATGACCGCCCATGGCAACGGCTGCATACATGATTTCCATTGCGCTGTGGCCAACGCCGAATGTGGACCATGTTGAACCCGGGCAAAGCTGTTCCATTGTTTCTTTCATAAATACAAGGTTCTTAACAGAACCAGGAATACCATTGGCGCAGCCCATGCAGAACTGGAAATGCAGAGGTGCCTTCAATACACCTTTCTTCAGATAGTAAGCAGCATTGGCAATCATACCAGGATCAAAAGCTTCGATTTCAGGCTTGACATTCAGTTCCTGGAACAGATGGCCGCATCTTTCAAGGAATTTCGGAGAGTTAATAAATAAGCTTGCGTTCAGCCAGTTCATAGAACCACAGTCATAGGAAGCCATTTCCGGTTTCAGTTTTTCAACATGAGCAACACGCAGATCATCATCCGCATGAATGTCACCGGATGTTGTCAGATTCAGAATAATATCACAATCCGGATATCTTGTCTTTAATAAGTCAAGTGTCTCTGTGAATTTTGCTGTATCCATTGTACCGTTGCCTTCATCATCTCTCATATGAAGATGAGCAACTGCAGCGCCGGCCTTCCAGCATGCATAAACATCATCTGCAATTTCTGATGGTGTCATCGGAACATTTGGATTGTTTTCCTTCTTCGGCCATGCACCTGTCACAGCCGCTGTAATGATCGTTTTTTTGTTTGCCATTTGAATCTTCCTTTCTCTTTAATTATTTTAGATGCTCAAAAAATTCTAACGCCTATATAAAAAGCAAGATACGGGCCAATTTATTCAATTGCACTTATTTTTGTACATTTGTACAATTTTTACACTTGTGTTTGAATAAATACAGTTAAAATTTGACAAAACAAATAAAAAAATATATAATAAAATTAACTTACGGTTACATTTTCCACCGCATTATGGTGATAATATTCACCAAATCGGTTTATTTTTTCACCATTCATATAAAAGGGGGCTGCCATGAGCCAATATCAAACACTTATACAGGAATTTATTCATTTAAAAAACCAGATTGAAAAGTTTACATTCACAGAATTGAGCAAAGAACAGCGTACAATTATGGAATCCATCCGCGAATGCGGCAAACAGATCGAGCATGATCTTTTTGATGAATATATTGATTTTGAGGAAATCTGCGACAAACTGCCGGATGCCATCTATGTGGCTGATAAAAATGGCACAACCATTTATGTCAACGATATGTACCAGCAGCTCAGCGGCATCACGAAAGGAGAAGTGATCGGTGAAAATGTTCACCACATTAATAAAGAAAAAAAATTATATACCAACGGCATTATACCTTCGATACTTAAGCACCCGAAAAGGAACGAGCAGATCGGGATTATGAACCGCACAGACACGAGGGTCTATATCACCGGCTTTCCGATCTTTGACCAAAACGGCGAACTGAAATACGCCGTCGCCCATGACCGCAATATTCAGCAGTTGGAAACGGCCAAAGATCAGCTCCTCAAGCTGAAGGAATCCCAGGAAAAAAAGGAAAGCGAGATTCAATATTTGCGAACACAGCAAATGCAGCAGGTCAAACTGATTTTCAAAAGCACCCGCATGTATCAGGCCGTATCCACGGCTCTGGCCGTCGCCCCGACAGACGCCACGGTTCTGATCACAGGCGAGAGCGGCACCGGCAAAGAAGTGATTACCAATCAGATCTACCAGGCCAGCAACCGTTATGGTCAGCCATTTTTAAAAATTAACTGCGCAGCCATTCCTGATACGCTGATGGAATCCGAACTGTTCGGCTATGTACCCGGCGCGTTTACCGGCGCCAGCAAAAACGGCAAAATCGGTATTTTCGAACTGGCCAACAATGGGACCCTGATGCTGGACGAGATCGGTGAGATGTCCATCCAGATGCAGACCAAACTTCTGCGTGTCCTGCAAAACCACGAAATCACCAAAGTTGGCGGCAGCCAGCCGATCCCCGTCAATGTGCGCATTATCGCCGCCACCAACAAAAACCTGCTCAACAGTATTAAAGAACACACCTTCCGTGAGGATCTGTATTACAGGCTGAATGTCGTGCCGATTCAACTGGCTCCGCTCCGGGAACGCAAAGAAGACATTGAAGTGCTGCTTCAGCATTTTCTGACTCATTATAATAAAAAATATAACAAACAGATCGAAATATACAGCGACGCCCTGCATTTGATGGAAGCCTATAACTGGCCGGGCAATATTCGTGAACTGGAAAACGTCATCGAACGTCTCGTTGTCATTAACAACACAAATGTCATCGACAAAAAAACCGTCGCCATGGTACTCGGCCTGCAGGATACGGAGAATTTTAAAGCCGTTGACACCGGCTACGATCTCAAGGCTGCCACCACCAGCGTTGAGCGCCTTCTGATCGAGAAAGCCATCTGTGAATTTGGCTCAAAAAGAAAGGCCGCTGCCGCTCTTGGCATCGATCATTCCACCCTCGTCAAAAAATGCCAGCGCTACGGGATATAAATCCCGGCGCCGGCATTTTGCCATACTGCATCCGCTGCCGATACAGTTTTCCCGCATCGTCTCCGCTTATTCAAATTCAATACTCTCCAGATCATCCGGCACATACAGGCTGCCGTGATAATAAAGCCTTCCTTCTGCTGTATACAGCGCCTTCCGCCGCCGGATATTCTCATCCTCTGTATGATAAAGCAAAAGGTTCGGTATTTCCAGATACTCTGCCAATTCGCAGGCCTCCCGGACCGTGCTGTGATGCTTTTCATAAGGGTTGAACTGCTCACGCTGCGAATACAGGCAAAAAGCCTCATGCAGCAGCCAGTCACTGCCCTGCACATAACCAAAACATTTTTCATTCAACGGTTCATCTCCGGCACATGAAAAACGCTGGCCATTTTTCAGCGTCATCGTAAAGCCATACTGCTTTGCCTTTGTCGAAAGTATATCGAAAAATGTCACGTCATAATCCAGAATATGCTTTGTGTCTCCGTTATATAAAGGTACAAATATGATTCGGTGATCAAACAGCCATGTAAATTTCTTCGGTAATGTGAGATTGGCGATTGTCCGCACCGTCTCCACCAGATCGCTGTGGCAATAAATGTACAGATCCCCTTCATACTGTTCTTTTCTGATTCTGGTTGCTATCATACGTATCATCCAGATCATCCCAAGCAGATGATCCGTATGCTCGTGGGTCAGAAATATATGATGAATCTGTTCAAGCGCAATACCCGTTTCTTCCAACTGTCTCAATATGCCATTGCCGCCTCCGGCATCAATCAGAAAGTATTCCTCATCATCCTGAATCGCAAAACAGGTATTATAGCACTTTGTCACAAGGGCATTGCCCGTTCCTAACATAATCAGCCGTTCCATGTATTCACTTCTCCTCTCATAAGTCAGGACATATCCAAACGTTTATAAGCCAAAACAATGGTTCAACGGGCCGCTTCCCTGTCCCAGATCCAGATTCGCCTTCAGAGCGCCTGTGATATAATCCTTGGCGCGTTTCACGCTGGTCTGAACATCGTATCCCAGGGCCAGATTGCTGGCGATCGCCGATGACAATGTACACCCTGTCCCATGGGTATTCGGATTATTGACGCGCTCACCGCGATACCAGATAAATTCACCCTTATCATAGAGCAGATCATCGGCTGTCTCCGTCAGGTGCCCGCCCTTGATCAGAACACTGCCCGACAAATTCCTGCCGATCACTTCCGCCGCCCGCTTCATATCCTCTACGCTTTTAATCTCAAATCCGCACAGCTTCTCGGCTTCAGGAATATTCGGTGTAATGATATCGCCCAGAGGCAATAAGGTTGCAATCAGTGTATCCATAGCATCCGGCTGCATCAGCGCGCATCCGCTCGTAGATACCATCACCGGATCGACCACAATACGCTTCGCGCCGTATTCTTTCAGTTTCGCCGCGATCATCTGAATCGTTTCTATATTAGAAACCATACCGATCTTAATGGCATCCGGATAAATATCCTTAAACACGCAATCCATCTGATTCCCCACAAACTCCGCGCCTGCGTCAAGAACGCCGTAGACGCCCGTCGTATTCTGCGCCGTCAGAGCCGTTATAACGCTCATCGCATACACTTTATGTGCCGTCATTGTCTTAATATCCGCCTGAATACCTGCGCCGCCGCTGCAGTCAGACCCTGCAATCGTCAAAACCTTTTTCATCATACACTATCCTTCCTTTTAATCTCTGTTATTTTTTCATTCATCCAATTATCAGCGATCAACCATTCATCATCATTTCTGTCAATAGTATAACACAATCCCAATCCAGCGTAAATGAAGAATCCATGAATCCGATTGACAATATATATTTTAACATATATGATGTGAATAAGGTAATGGTGCCTGATACGAACAAGTTTACTGTAGAATAAACCAAACAACAGACGGAAAATTACCCGCTCCCGGAGGTAACAATGGCAAAAAATAAACGTTTTCACAGGATTTATATCGAAATCATCAACCGCTGCAATCTTCATTGCAGCTTCTGCCCCGAAAGCGCCCGCCCATTCCGAATGCTCTCTGTCCCGGAATTCGAGCAGATCGCCCATGAGATTTCCCCATGGACCGATTATATCTGTCTCCATGTCAAAGGCGAACCGTTGATGTACCCGCAGCTTAAAGATATTCTGGATATCGCGGCACAATACCGGCTGCATGTCAATTTAACGACCAACGCGACACTGCTCTCCGAAAGAGGTGATCTGCTGCTTACAGAACATGCGCCCCGGCAGGTTTCCCTGTCCCTGCACAGTTTTGAGGCCAATGATCTGCATACTATGGATTTTGACACTTATTTAGCCGAAGCTATCCGATTCGGCCAGACTTTTACAGCCCGTACAAAGGGCTATATCAGTTACCGCCTGTGGAATCTGACACCTGAAGCCAATGTCGGCCAGCGCATCAGGAATCTTCACATTCTGGAGACCCTTGAACGGGCTTACGGACTGCCGCAGCCCATTGACAGCCGCATTCACAAATATAAGGACAACACACTGGCTCCCCGCACCTACTTAAACTTTGACCATCTTTTTGAATGGCCCAATCTTCAGGCCCCTGATTTCGGCGCCGAAGGTACCTGCTACGGACTGCGCCGTCAACTGGCCATTCTTGCTGACGGAAGTGTGGTTCCCTGCTGTCTCGACAGCGAAGGCTGCATCACTCTCGGTAATATCTTTGCCGAATCTCTGGAAAGCATTCTTCAAAAAGAAAAAAGTCTCCGAATCATCGAAGACTTTCAAAATCATCATATACAGGAGCGGCTTTGCCGCCGCTGCGGCTACCGCACGCGCTTTATTGCCGCTCAGCCTGTTAAAATACCGGCGCAAATAGTTTCAGCACCCACTGGATCGCCTTCTCCTGAAGCGGACGGCGCGTCCATTCCTCATACTCCATCTCCTCACAGCGCTTAAACATCTGCCTGACATCATCCCTGATAGCAAGGACAGACGAGGACTCACACATAAAAACGCCACACTCATAATGCAGATAAAAACTTCTGAAATCCGTATTGATCGTTCCGCAGACCGCGCATTCATCATCACACACAACGGTCTTGGAATGAACAAAACCGGGCATATATTCATGAATATGCACGCCATTCGCCAGCAGTTGACCGTAATTGGCAATATTCACCATATAAACATACCATTTATCATAGATATGGGGTACCACAATATGCACATCCACACCGCTGCGCGCCGCGCGGCACAGCGATTCCGTCATCCGGCTGTCAAGAACCAGATACGGTGTTGTAATATAAATGTAATCCCTGGCTTTATTGATCATATGCGTATAGACTTCTTCCGCCGGGTTCTTCGGATTATTCGCCGGCCCGTCCGAAAACGGCTGTACAAAGCCGTCGCTCTCCGGATGTACCGTCGGCATATAAATGGTATAATCTGTCGTGATCTCATACCGCATGGTAATTTCCCACATTTCAAGGAAAATAGATGTGAGCCCCCACACGCCGTCACCCTCAAGCCGGACAGCCGTATCCTTCCAGTGTCCAAAACGTTCAATAATATTGGCATACTCGTCGGCCAGATTAATGCCGCCGCAGTATCCGATATTTCCATCCACGATCGTGACCTTCTGGTGGTTTCTGTAATTAAAGGATAAGCGGTCGATATCTTTATGAATCGGGGCAAATACAGCCAACCGGATACCGGCGCCGCGAAGTTCCTTCCGGAACTCTACTGTATTGATACCCAGGCAGCCAAAATCATCAATCAGCAGACGGATATCCACGCCTTGCTGAGCCTTCTCGATCAGCACTTTCTTCACCCGCTGCCAGATTTCCCCTTCACTCACAATAAAATACTCAAGAAAAATACACTTTGTTGCCTTCTCCATATCCGCGATCATGGCATCCAGCATTTCCTCCCCCAGAGGAAAATATCTGACCTTCGTATGGCGGTACAGTCGAAAACCCTCACCATTCAGATAATGGGCGATCTGCACTTTATACGGATGCAGTTCCCGCAGTTCCTGCAGAACCTCCGGCTTCTCCTCCGCATAAGCACGCATCTTTCTCTCCGTATTCCGTATCATCACATTCATCTTGCTGTTGGTTCTTCTCCGCCCCCACATAAAGTAGAGAAATAACCCCAGCACCGGCAGCGCAAGAACAATAATCACCCAGAACTGCCGGTAAGATTCCTGATCATTGACCAACGCAAAAACGATCAGAAAGCTGACAATTTCCAGTAATATATACGCCCATGTTGCATATTCCTGCAGATAAAAACCCAAAAGCGCAAAGGTTAATGCCTGCAGAATAACAGCGATCGCAACTGTTAAACCTCTAATGATGCCTGATGTATTATTCTTTAATGTATCCACTTCTTACCTGCCTTTCCTATACATTATACTCTATCAGTTCTGATGCCAAACGTCAACACCTCCCTGCCAACGTATTTTTGAATATTTTATTAATAAATCCTGCATTTTCTATATTAATTTTCTATATTAATTTTGTATAAATACCTTCCTTGCATTTTCCTGTATTTTTTTCTAACATTATCTTATTTTCTCTTTTTTTCGCCATATTTCTTTGTTTGACGGATTGGATGCCTGATTCTTATAATTATCACAAAGATTGCATAAAACTTAAAAATAGCTTGCCAAAACAGCAATAAAATGTTAAAGTATGATAATACATATATTATTAAGAAAAGGACTGATGGCCATGGAAAAAGATATAACTGAATTTAACAATCGTCTGGACAAACTCGCCGAATACTGCATGAATTCCGGCCGTTTTGATCAGGATTTATATACGGAATACGATGTCAAGCGCGGTTTGCGTGATTCCAACGGTAAAGGTATTCTGACCGGTTTAACGGAAATATCCGATGTCGTCGCATTTAAATCCGTTCATGGCCGCAAGCTGCCTGCTGATGGCCAGCTCTATTTCCAGGGCTACAATGTCATCAATCTGATCGAGGGCAACCGCGACAGCCGCTTCGGTTTCGAGGAAATCACTTACCTGCTTCTGTTCGGCGAACTGCCAAACAAAGAACAGTTGGAAGAATTTCTTGATATTCTCGGCAATTACCGCGAACTCCCGGACAATTTTGTCCGTGATATCATCATGAACGCGCCAAATGCCAACATGATGAACGTCCTGCAGAAAAGTGTCCTGACACTTTACTCCTACGATCCTTCACCTGAAGATGTCTCCGTCAACAATGTTTTGCGTCAGTCACTTCAGCTTATTGCACGATTCCCGCTGATATCCGTTTACGGTTATCACAGCTACCGTCATTACATATTGGACAAGAGTCTTGTGATCCGCCGTCCAAAACCGGAATTATCGACTGCTGAAAATATTCTCCGGCTGCTGCGTCCGGACGGCCAGTATACGGCCCTTGAAGCCAAGGTCCTGGATATCGCCCTGATCATCCATGCCGAGCATGGCGGCGGTAATAACTCCACCTTCACGACCCACGTTGTCACCTCCACGGGCACGGACACCTATTCCGCCATTGCCGCATCCCTTGGTTCCTTAAAAGGTCCAAAACACGGCGGCGCCAACCTGAAGGTACAGCAGATGTTTTCCGATCTCAAGGAAAATGTCACCGACTGGGAAGATGAGGATGCATTAACCGACTATCTGCTCAGGCTGCTCCACAAGGAAGCCTTTGACCACAAAGGTCTGATTTACGGCATCGGTCATGCCGTTTACACTGAATCCGACCCTCGCTGTATTATCCTGAAGAAATATGCAAAAGCCTTATCCGAAGAAAAGGGCCTGACAAAAGAATTTGAGCTGTATGACCGGGTTGAACGCCTCGCCATCAGCCTTACTCAGAAAGAGCGCCGTCTTTTCAAACCGCTCTGCGCCAATGTGGATTTCTACAGTGGATTCGTTTACACAATGCTCGGATTGCCAATGGAATTATTTACGCCGATTTTCGCCATATCCCGTATTTCCGGATGGTGCGCGCACCGCATAGAAGAACTGGCCAACGACGGCAAGATCATCCGTCCGGCCTACAAATATGTGGGCCACCACAAAGACTATGTGGCCATCGACGACCGCTGGTGGTAATTTTACAAAAACTGATTTTACAAGAGCCGTTATATGATCGATCATTTCAGTCACACAGCGGCTCTTTTTGATTTTCCTCTATCAATTTCATTTTTTCACGCCTTGTCATCTGCTTGATCGCATATTCACGCCGCATAGCTTCCTGCTTTTCTTCATATATTTCATAATAAACCAGTTCGACCGGCCTGCGGCTTCTGGTATATTTTGCGCCGCTGCCGTCGTTATGGGCCTTCAGTCTGCTCTGCAGATTCACTGTCCACCCTGTATAAAAAGTGCCGTCCGCACAGCGCAATATGTACGTATAATTCATTTTTCGTTCCTTTCGATCCGAGAACCGGCAGCAAGCGCCAGAAAAAGGGCTGTCAGAAGACAGCCCAGTCTATTGAAAGCAGCCGATGAAAAGAGTTATTTAACAGCCATATGCCTTAGCAGGAGCTGTTGTAAAAAAACGGTTGCATATTTTCCAATATGTACCATTTCTTCATCAGCTTCTATATCATATGCCGCTTTTCACCAAAGGTACCGCTTTAATTCAAATAATCCAAAGGATCGACCGGCTCTCCGTCCTTCGTCAGTTTAAAATTCAAATGACTGCCCTCAACGGAATAATATCTGGTCGGCGTATTCACTTCACCCAGGATCTGTCCTTCTTCTACTGTATCACCGACAGCCACATCCACACCTGTCATCTGTCCGTAAAATGCTTCATAGCCATTGCCGAGGGATGTCTGAACAACGGTTCCCAGTTCGGCATCTTCATAAATATCTGTAACTGTTCCGGCATAAACGGCGGACACGTCGGTGCCTGCCTCACTCTGGATCAGAATCGCCGGATTGCATTTGTACTCATTCAACGTCGGATAATAAGTGGTCGTATCCATGCTGTAATCAAGAACGATCTCGCCTTCAACGGGCCAGGTCATACGATCCGCTGTCTGATAACCGGCATTCATGGTGGCCCCGGCCATCTCGGCCGCCTCTGTTTCAGCTGCTTCGGCTGCTTCGTCTGCCTCCGCCGCATCCGCTGCCTCTGCTGCAAGCTCATCATCACCGGAAGCCAGACGGTCATCAATCATAGAATTCTCGTCCTCGAAATCTTCCAGCGCCAACGTTCCATCCTCGATCATGTTCAGAATTTTCTGAACAACATCAGCATTGTACCCCGTCACTTCATCCACGACCTGTGCCTCAGTTTCTACGGCGGCGGCTGCTGCGGGCTCCGTTTCCGCCTCATTGGCCGTTGCGTTCTTGTCCTTAAATTCAGCGGCGTTTTCCGCCATCTCACGGTCTCTCTGTCCTGATACAAAACCTGCAATACCGGAAACCGCCAGTATGCCGGCTACCAGAACGAGAGCCATCACATAAAATGCATTCTTCTTTAAAAAGCTCATCATATTCTTCACTCTTATCACCTCTGGTCATATTCTGGCCAGAATCCTGAAGAACTATACACTTCTTTTTAAAGTTTTTTCATCAGGCAGATCTACGCTGCCCCTGCTGTTCCTGATCACTCTCGTTTTGTGACGTCCCTTCCACTTTGATCCGCCGGCCCGGGATCTGACGGCTGATATTAAGTACGACCCCCATCTCACACAATTGAAGCAGCAAAGCCGTTCCGCCGTAACTGATATACGGCAGACTGATGCCCGTATTCGGCAGCACACTGGTCGCAACGCCAATGTTTAAAAGCACCTGCAGCGCCACATGGGCGCCAATGCCAAGAGCCATATAGCTTCCCATCAAATCCCTGGCATGCTGTGCCACTGTCAGAATCCTGGCCACCTGATAAACAAACAGAAAGATAACCATCACACAGCCCACAAGACCAAGTTCTTCCGCAATAACAGCAAAGATAAAGTCATTCATCGGTTCCGGCAAATAATACTTCATCGTTCCGCTGCCAAGGCCCCTGCCCAGCAGCCTGCCAAAACCAATGGCATACAGAGAATACCTGGACTGCCGGGAAGTATCCAGATATTCATCGGGATAGAGCCATGCCAGAATACGGCCTGTACGGAATGATCCTTCTGCCGCATGTTCCCGGACAATCACAAAATTGTAATAAAGCAGTGCCAGAATCACAGCCGCAAAAATGCAGACACCTACCCAGCGCCATATCTTTTTGTCTGGATATGCCACAAAAAACATAATCGCAATAATGCCAAGTACGATCAGTGCCGTACTCAGATTCTTCGTAACATACAGGATCAGAACGACCGCCACAACTCCCGGCAGCAGCAAGTAAACATCCGCCTTGAAATATGTCAGTTTACGTCCCATTTGCGTCAGAAGAAAGGCCATCAAAATAACCATTGCCGGTTTAAGCAGTTCCGCCGGCTGAAAAGACTGACCCGCAATTTCAATCCAGCGGTTCGCGCCATTTTTTGTCACACCGAGGCCCGGAACCCGAACCAGAAAAAGGGAACCCACGGAAATAAGATAAATGGCTCCGGCCCACCGCGCGTAAATATGATAATCGACATATGAGATGGCAAGCATAGCGGCTACGCCAATCGCACCGATCACCAGCTGTTTCAGCATCATGGAAGTGCCATACAGCGCATTGCTGGCACTGTAGATCATAATCAGTCCAAATACCATCAAAAATATAATCGATATAATAATACGATAATCCACAACTTCCAACCGGGCTATATACCGGCTCAGAGAATCCAGCGGCCCGGTTTTATCTTTCTGTTTCTTATTATTTCCCACTTCACTGCCTCCACTCCTACATTCTCTACATCGCCCGAACGCCATGCCGCAAATCTTTTTTCGGCGCGTTCGCTGCCTATCGTCCATTCTATCACAAAAGAGACAGGCTTAACAAGTCTATTCACCGACTTTCACGCCGTTCAGATAGTATAGCAGCAATTCTTCATAATTTTTACCCTGCAAAGCCTGCATATTGGCGCCATACTGGTCAAATCCGACCCCATGTCCGCTGCCTCTGACAGTCAGCGTCACCGCATTGCCTTCAAAACTGATGTCAAAACAGGCGGAAGGCAGGTTCAGGGCATATCTGAAATCATCACCGCTCAACAGTTTATTCCCGATCTGCATCTGCAGCACATATCCCGCGCTGTCCGTCTCCGTGATCTGACAGGTCGAAGCGAGACTTGCTGCATCGCAGTCAAAATCCGGCACAGATTCCCTGACTTCCGCAATCAACTGCCGCCTCGTTTTCACGATCACTGTCTCATAGTCTCCCGCTTTTAAATCCCAGTCACTCTCCACCGACTGCAGCCACGGCACCTCCACGCCCCAGGCTTCGGCGCTGCTGCGGGTTCTTCCGTTACTAACCGCAAAATAAGCAGGCGTAATCAGTTGATTCCGATAGCGAAGGACAATGCCATCCGTCGCCTGTACCGCCTGCCGCATTTTTTCGTTATTTTCTTTGAACCGGGCACCCCAGGCACTCCGGCGTTCGCTCTCGCTCCGCCATTGAAGTCCCGTTTCAGCCGCATCTATATATAACCTGTCGCCAGCCTTCTCAAAAAGGCAGGTTCTGGCAATTACCGCCTGTGCTTTCAGTGTTTCCTGCTCATAATCCTCCGAAATCTGTCCGGCCAGAACACCCGTCAGAAATTCCGTTACACCCATACGCTGTTCACCGCCCGCCGTCTGAACCGTCACCTGAAGTCTTGAAGCTTCTTTATCCGTCACCCGTTCCCCCGTCGACACCGAATACCATCCGGCCACTGCAAACGGCAGAATCAACAGTAAAAACACCCACCATCCGAGGAATTTCCACATGCGCCGCCACTCCCGTATCGTATCTTTCTATAATATATGCCAAATAGCAGAGATGGACACAGTATGATCCTGTGCGGAGCGTTTTTTTGTCATACAGGAAATTCAGCGAAATTTCCTGTATGACAAAAAAACGGCCCGTCATCATGACGGGCCGCCCATAAAATTCATCTGTGAATGATTCATTACTGAGCTTCAACTAAAGCCTTTGTATCTCTTGCGATCATCAATTCTTCATTTGTAGGGATCACGCATACAGTTACCTTTGAATCCGGTGTGGAGATAATGATGTCCTCACCGCGCTTGCTGTTCTGTTCAGCATCGATCTTAATACCAAGATAACCAAGGTATTCGCAAACCTTCCCTCTGACAAAGCCGCTGTTCTCGCCGATACCTGCTGTAAATGCAATTGTATCAACACCATTTAAAGCTGCTGCATAAGCGCCGACAAATCTTGCTACATTGTAGCAGAAGATTTCGATTGCTGTGACGCATGCTTCATCGCCTGCATTGTAGCCTTCCTCCAGGTCACGGAAATCACTCTTGCCGCCTGTCAGACCTTCCATACCGGATTTTTTATTCAGAACAGTTGTTACCTCGCTTAATGTCAAGCCTTCCTTGTTTGCATAGTACTCAAGAATTGCAGGATCAATATCACCGGAACGTGTCCCCATTACAAGGCCAGCCAGTGGTGTGAAGCCCATGCTTGTATCAACAGACTTGCCGCCGTCAACTGCACAGATACTTGCACCGTTACCAAGATGGCATACGATTGTCTTCAGATCTTCAACAGGCTTGCCAAGGAATTCTGCAACTCTCTTGGAAACGAAGCTGTGAGATGTACCGTGGAAACCATATCTTCTGATCTTGTAATCTGTATAAGCCTTCATTGGCAGACCATATAAATAAGCCTTTGGAGGCATTGTCTGATGGAAAGCAGTATCGAATACACCAACCATCGGTACGCCAGGCATAAGTTCACGGCATACATTGATACCGATTAAGTTTGCCGGGTTATGAAGCGGTGCCAGTTCGTTGCATTCTTCAATAACTTTGATAACTTCATCTGTAATAATCGTGGAGCTTGCAAACTTCTCGCCGCCATGTACGACACGATGACCAACAGCATTGATAGCTGCCAGAGATTCGATCACACCATACTCAGCATTTGTCAGGCAGTCAAGCACAAGCTTGATGGCTTCTGTATGTGTTGGCATCGGGGATTCAATTGTAATCTTCTCGCCGCCAGCCGGTGTATACACGATACGGCTGCCTTCAATACCAATTCTTTCACAAAGACCCTTTGCGGCTACAGCCTCAGTTGTCATATCAATTAACTGAAATTTTAATGATGAGCTACCGCAGTTAATAACTAAAATGTTCATTGGACTAATTCCTCCTTAAATTGGATAAAATTTCATAATTGCTTCGGTACCATAGGCATATTGCACGAATTTATTTTGTTAAATTCTTGGCAAAATGTTCATAATAGCCAAAGCTTCTCTAATTGTATTCTAACACACTACTTTTTAAAAGGCTATATTTATTTTAAAAAATCAGGAAATTTTGTTATGCAGGATTAAAACAGCCTCTGCATTGACAACAAAAAGGCATTTGATTATAATAATGATGTGAAACAAATTATACGCAATCTATGACAAACAACCTGACGTGAAAGAGAGCTTATTATGAAAAAATTTCTAAGTACCATTATTTTGATCGCCGCTATTATCTGTTTTTGCTACAGTGCATTTTCCCTGGGCCGGTATGCGCTGCAGACACTGACAACAGTAAAAAATCTTGATAAATTGTCCCAGGAGATCAACGATGACACTATTAATATACAGACGCCGGATGAAACCGGTCTCAGTGAAGAAGAAGCAAAAGCTGCTGAGGCTGAACGGATGATGGCCAAATACGGCTCCCTTTATGAGAAAAACCAGGATTTTATTGGCTGGCTCTCTATTGAAGATACAAATATTAATTATCCGGTTATGTATACACCTAAAGATCCGCAGCACTATCTGCGCAAAAATTTTGATGGTGATTACGATATCGGCGGTATGCTTTTTGTTGACTACCGATGCACCTTTGATCCGAGCAGCACGGATACCATTATCTATGGCCACCATATGAACAATGGCACCATGTTCGGTCCTCTCATGGATTTTCAGGATATAGACTATCTGAAGGAGCATACGACTGTCACTTTTGATACCATCTACAGGGGCGGTACTTACAAAATATTTGCTGCCTTTCAGGCGGCTGGCTATGATGATGATTCGAACACCTTCAAATATTATGACTTTATCAATGCTGAAACCGAAGAAGATCTGAACAATTATCTGGACAATATAAAAGCATTGTCCCTGTACTATGACGAGGACAATGCTCCTGTATTCGGTGATGAAATTATCACAATGTCGACCTGCGATTACTATACAACCGACGGGCGCTTTGCCGTATTGGCCAAACGTATAACTCATTAATCGAACCTGTTTCCGTTCGATATTCTTTTCAGCCACTCCAGTTCGAACCTCTGTGTCGGCGGGTCTGTCACCAGACCTTCCGGCACATTTTTCCTTCATTCTATCCAAGCAATGCTTTCAATGTATGGAATGCCGCTTTCATATCTTCTTTCACAAGTCTTTTCTGTAATTGATACTGACCGGCATAGAAATCATGATTTTCCTGGTTCGTATAATACAAACGCCTGATCTCAAGGTTTTCTTTCAGCGCCTCCTTGATATCTGTTACATTACCCAGCGCATAGGCGCCAACAATACAGTTTGTCACAACGGCGCCGCCGGCATTTTTCAGTGTGATCACTTCACTG
The DNA here is from genome assembly GCA_964447245.1 of uncultured Coprococcus sp. Taxonomy (GTDB): domain Bacteria; phylum Bacillota; class Clostridia; order Lachnospirales; family Lachnospiraceae; genus Coprococcus_A. The sequence goes on from CAYURX010000007.1 coordinate 18,696, forward strand.
CCAAGCATATCGGATTTCATCTGATTCCATATCTCACTCCGGCTGCCGCCTTCCGTAATGGTAATTCGGCTCATATCCACTCCCGCCGACCGGTATAAATCCGTGATCTCCATATAATCATAGCCGATGGCCTCTAATACCGCATGCCAGAGTGTGGCCTGATCCGTATCCAATGTCATGTTCAGAAAACAGCCTGTTGCTTCCTTCACGTCATTGGTGCCGCCGGTCAGATACGGCAGAAATAAGACACCATTGGAACCAGCCGGAATATCCGCTGCTGCTGCATTTAATACATCAAAATAATCACCGTCTGCTTCCTGTCCGCACACCGAATCCTTAAACCATCTGAGAGCAAGCCCGCCCGTACGGATATAGCCCCAGTAAAAATACGTATCCGGCAGAGTACCACTATTAAAAATCAGCCCTGCACCTTTTTTGCTCAATTCCGGCACGATTCCCGTTGTGGATACACAGAACATGGAACAGGTACCCGCCACATCAACAGCCTGTCCCGCCTGCATATTCCCGCTGCCAAGCATGGACTGCATCGTATCCCCGGCGCCGCCGCAGATCGGAATACCGGCAGGAAAACCCGTCTTCGCCGCCATTTCTTCCGTCAAATGCCCGATAATATCCCATGGTTTGACAATTTTCGGCATCATGGATTCCTGTATGCCCAACAAATCCAACTGTTCCTTTGACCAGCATTTTTCTTCAACTTTATAACCCATGCCCCAGCCGGACATAGCGCCCCAGTCAATAAACATATCTGCGGCCTTCAGCCCCGCCAGGTGCGCCAGCACATACGGTGCGTTATGAATGAACTTTGCGCCTCTTTCTTTAAAAGCTTCGCTGTTTTTTAAAATCCAGCGGGCAAAAAGCGCCGGGAACATACATTTCGCTTCCGGATTGCCTGTTTCTTTTCCCCAGATGTCCAGATCCCAGCTATTAATCAGCAATTCGTCTTCCTGCGTTCTTGAATCCAGATAATTGATGTACGGCGTAATTGCGTTGCCATCGGCATCCACACCCGCAATACCGCAAATAATGCCATCTCCCATGATCGCCTGTACATCCGCCGGATCCAGACCCTGCTCACGCATCTGCTTTGCACATTCTGTCATTCCCTGCACAGTCAGCGCCAGATATTCATCCACATCCATATCCACCCATCCTGGCTGAGGATACGTCAGAGTCGTCGGTGCCGATGATGAAGCCACACACGTCATATCTTCCCTGTAAACCGCCACTTTCACACTCTGCGTACCCGCATCAAAACCAAGATAATACTTTGCCATAAGTCATCCCATACCTTTCTCAAAACATTCAATTCATTTGCAGCAACCACTGCAACTACATTTACAAGTGCATTCTTCCGGAGTTATGCTATGCAAAAAGCCCTGAATTCATAAAAATATGAATCCAGGGCACACAAAAGGCAACATTAAAATAAAAACACAAATGAAACCATATGTCTTTTCTCTCATCCAGACTATACTGTCGGCTCCGGAATCACACCGGATCATGCTATTACTCACCGTCCATTGTCCATTGTCCATTCAGTCAGTAATCGCTCGCGGGCTTACCTTCTATTTGCCAATACAGCTCCATGCACTGGCTCAAAGGCTCACCGCCGGTAGGGAATCGCGCCCTGCCCCGAAAAGAATATTTCTTAAACATAGTTATTATAACCCTTTATCATGCTATTTTCAACTGTTTTTTAGGATGTTTTGCACAAAATTTTTATGGATATCCAGAGAAATTTGGATGACATAAATTCTCTCCTCATGTGTCAGCGTTGTGCCGCCTGATGACGTACAGTTGATAATAGCATCACAGTCTTCATGTTCCTTGATCAATTGGATCTTTTCTTTAAATAACCTGGTACTCATTGAGCCTACCTGATTCTCATCACGCATATGTAAGTGAACGATTGCTGCACCTGCCTGCCATGCAGCATAGGCAGAATCTGCAATTTCCTTTGGTGTCACCGGGACAGCCGGATTCTTTGATTTTGGAGAACCTGCACCTGTTAATGCGCAGGAAATAATAATCGGTTTACTACTCATAAAACATCTTCCTTTCTTTTTCTATACAAAACATAAACATAAATCTCCAACAATAGTCCATATAAATGCTTTCCCATTTATAATGGCACACCTGCAAATGTCTGGTTATCTCTGCAGCGATAGTAAACATCTCAGTTATTGTTTTCATCTTAATAATACGCAATAAACGTGCCAATTTTTAAATGCCTAAGAAAGCCGGAATTACAAGCTTTTTCCCTTTCCTGCAAAGAGACAGCAGGTGCGCATCTGCACCCGTTGTCAAATTTGAGTCGCATTTTTGCGCACATAGACTTTCCCCCTTGTTTTGTGATATATATGTCGTTAATTGCCATCAGTCTTTTCTTCTTACTCACTCTTTTCTGATTTGTTCTGCTTCTTCCTCTTGTTTACATGATGCATACTGCCACAGATACAAAAATCTCATAGACTTTAATTTCTGTACATGCTATAATATTTCTACCGAAGGAGCGTGATTATATGACAGATAACGAAAAACTAGATCTGATATTATCAGAATTAACAGGTATCAAGTCCGAGATCAAGGACATGAAATCCGAAACGAAGGGCATGAAATCTGAGATGAAAGACATGAAATCTGAGATGAAAGACATGAAATCTGAGATGAAAGACATGAAATCCGAGATGAACGATATGAATCGCAGGATTGCAAACATCGAATATCATATTGAAAACGTTACCGATAAAAATATTCAGTTAATTGCCGAGAATTTTGTTGATCTTACCAGAAAGCTGAATCAGGCTATCCCTGTAGCTGATAAAAATCTTGCATACGAAGTCAAAGTCAATTATCTGATTGAAGAAATGGAAAAACTCAAAAAAGAAGTTAATCATCTGAAAACCAAAATTGCTTAAAATATTATCCGAAAAACAGGGGATTTTAACGGGGGGATTTTAATATGAATATGAAAAAACTCGGTTTTGGTATGATGCGCCTGCCGCTGACACAGGCGGACGATCCTACTAAAATTGACTTGCCTCAGGTCTGTCAAATGGTTGATACTTTCCTTGACCGGGGATTCTGCTATTTTGATACGGCCTATATGTATCATAATTACGCCAGCGAAAATATAGTGAAAGAGGCACTTGTCAAGCGCCATCCAAGGGAAAGCTTCAAACTGGCCACCAAAATGCCTGTGCGAATGCTGAAACAAAAAGAGGATGTAGAAAGAATTTTTGAAGAACAACGCCAAAAATGCGGCGTTGACTATTTTGATTATTATCTTCTCCATTGTCTTGATACCGAAAACTATAAGGTTGCAAAGGATATGGACTGCTTCACCTTCATGATCCAAAAAAAAGCCGAAGGAAAAGCTAAAAAAATTGGTTTTTCCTATCATGACAGCGCCGAATTGCTGGATGAGATTCTCACCGCCCATCCGGAATTCGAATTTGTCCAGCTTCAGATCAATTATCTGGATTGGGAGGATGAAAAAGTGCAGTCCCGCAAATGCTACGAAGTCTGTGTCAAACATGAAAAACCTGTGATCGTCATGGAACCTGTAAAGGGCGGTATGCTGGCCAGTGTCCCTGAAGATGTGTCCGCACTCTTTCAGTCACAGCGGCCGGATATGTCCGTTGCCTCATGGGCTGTCCGTTATGCTGCCAGCCTGCCGAATGTCTTCATGGTATTATCCGGCATGTCAAACTCTGCGCAATTATTGGACAACACAGACTATATGCAGAACTTTATTCCGCTTGACCTCACTGAGAGGAAAACGGTTGATCAGGCTGTTGACATCATCCATTCCCGCATTGCCATTCAGTGTACAGCATGCCGTTACTGTGTGGAAGGATGTCCAATGAAAATTGCCATTCCGGAATACTTTTCTCTATACAATAAACAACTTCAGTTTGGCGATGCTTCCCACGCAAGAGCAGGTTTTGACAATCTTTCCGGCAAACATGGAAAACCATCCGAATGTATTGCCTGCGGCCAATGTGAAAGCCATTGTCCACAGCACCTGCCGATTATTGAAAATATGCAGAAAGTATCCGAATTATTCGAATAATTCAACTACTGAAAAATAAAATCATCCATTACAATTGACTAACCGCCATCCTGAGCCTTACAATAAAACTATCATATTGGAGGGGTTATGATGCTATCTTTATCAGAAACAAGTCAGGGCGCAGTTTACACAATTAAATGGATGTTCGGTATACCGGAAGTGCTTGAACAAATGCACGCATACAAACTTGATGTCGGCAGCAAAGTCCAGGTCATCCACAAATACCGTGATTGTCTCGTCATCGGCACACATGACCGGCGAATTGCCATTGGCAATGAAGTTGCCGAACGCATTAAAGTCTGAAACGAACAGGGCTGCCGCAAATGAAAGCGGCAGCCCTTCTAATCCTGTTCATACAGGAAACTCACATATTCATAAATTTCAGAAAAATCCACTTTACACATGCCATCGAATATACCAACCGGTACCACATCATCAAATCCATAGATGGCCGGAAATTCATTATGCCCAAAGTCATAAACAAGTATCCGTTGCTTATCCGGATCAATCATCCAGTATTCCCGAACGCCGGCCTGCTCATACTTCATAGACTTTGTATACAAATCTTTCTTCCAGGTGGATTTAGACATGATCTCCACTACCAGATCCGGCGCTCCGTACACAACTCCCCGTTTGAACTTTCCTCTGTCACAGACAATCAGAACATCCGGCTGTACCATCGTTCTGTCATCACAATCCAACTGAACGTCCAGCGGCGCATACGCCGGTACACATTGTCCATGACTTCGCTCTATGTAGTCAGCAAATCGTCTGAAAATCTGACCTCCGATAATCTGATGGATATTCGACGGTGAAGCCAGATCATAAATAACACCATCGATCAGTTCGGCCCTGCGCTCATCAGGAAGGGCATAATAATCCTCCAATGTATACTCTCCCTGCTTCTTCACCGTCCCGTAATATGCCCGGGACTCATGTAACCGGTCAGATGCATGATCATCCGCATGCTCTCCGAGCACCTTCTCAAGCGCACTCAATGTATCATACCTCGGAGACTTCGTAATGCCGCCCAGTACCTTCTGAACAGTTCCCACCGGCAGCCCGGACAATTCCGAAATCTGTTCATAGGAATAACCAAGCGCTTTCTTCCGCTCTCTCATTTCTTCAATCGTCATATCTATCGCCTCCCGATTTATCCATATTTTATCATATTTATATCCGTTTTTCAACCTTTTTATCCATTTTTTCTTCTTATTAACCCTTTCATTTATATTATTTTTTTCACCTATAACTGATAAAATTATCTGTTATCTACGACGGGTTTCGACAGGTTTTGCAAATAAATCGTGCTATCCCTGAGTTGTAACTCAAGGAGATATATGCTACACTAAAGGAGATAATTGATGAATAATACAATAGGGAAACGGAAACATAAAACATTAGAACTATTAGCAATGATAAAACAGAAGAATTCTATTACCAGTAGATCGTTCGTCAACTAAGGAGGTACTTATGGAGCTTTATGAAGCCATGCGGCATCGCCATTCTGTCCGTTCCTACACAACCAAAAAGATAGACGGAAAAATGAAGGAAGACTTAACAAATTATATTCAACAGTGCAACAGAGACGGCGGACTGAATATGCAGCTTGTGCTGGATGAACCCAGGGCCTTCAGCGGTTTCATGGCGCATTACGGAAAGTTCACCGGCGTCCGGAACTATATCGCTGTGATCGGCCCTAAAGGCCCTGAACTTGAAGAAAAGTGCGGCTATTACGGTGAAAAAATCGTCCTCTACGCCCAGCAGCTTGGGCTTAACACCTGTTGGGTCGCCTTAACATACAGCAAAATAAAAGGTGCCTTCCGAGTCGAGGCCGGCGAAAAGCTGGTACTTGTCATCGCCATTGGCTACGGAGCCGCTCACGGCGCTGCGCACAAATCCAAATCACCGGAAAGCGTCAGCAATGTATGTGCCGCTTCCCCTGAATGGTTTAAAAAAGGGGTTGCTGCGGCCCTTCTTGCGCCCACAGCCGTGAATCAGCAAAATTTTAACCTATCCCTGAACGGAAACCGGGTTACGGCCATTGCCGGGCGTGGATTTTATACCAAAATCGATCTTGGTATTGTCAAATACCATTTTGAAATCGGTGCCGGACATGACAACTTCGAATGGATGTAAGACTGTTGTTTACAGCCGATCCGATTTTACACCGACAACACTTTCGAAATAAAATACCGTACTTTTTCGGATGGCAATTGTTCCAGAAACTCACGATACCACTGCGACATTTCCCGCATTTTCTGATCAATATCACTGTCCGTCAATTGATCTTCTTCCAACTGTTTTCCTAAAACCGACATTAAATCTGCATGCTCCATTAAAAAATGGCTATGCAGATTTTCTAATCCTAAATCTGACATCAGGCACTGGATCCTGTCGAAATCCTGTATACGCATCTCTTTTTTTGAAAGAATCAACTCTCTGTCTCCATCCGAACATAAGGCCATAAAAAGAAACTGTTCTTTGCATATCTGATTTTCTTTTTCCTGATCTCTGATCGCGGGATTCAACTCTACTGGATACCCGTTCAAATTCATACCACAATTACCCCTTTCATCCGCTCAAATTATCCAAACTATGTTTATCATGTAAAATAGTAACATTCACAAATGGAACGTATACATTCCGATTTACAGCAAAAAAATCAATACAATTATTATTGTAACGTATTCATTCCAAAAAATCTGAGGAGAACTATTTTGTCCACTAAATTAAAACAAGACATATCAATTGGTGATAATCTTCGCACATTAAGAAAAAGAGCCGGTCTGTCACAAGAATCCGCAGCCGCCAAATTGCAGGTCATGGAACTGCCCGTCAGCCGTGAGATCATATCACAAATGGAACTTGGAAAATACAGTATTCGTATAAGTGTATTATTGGCCATGAAAGAAGTGTATAAAGTAAAATCAATGGATGAATTCTTTGATCAATTAATCTAATCATACGATTGCCGGACTCTTTCCTGTCTATTTTCCTTTTGCTGTTTATCGCCTCCTCTACATTATATCACAGATGCATTGCATTGAATATTACACTTTTGTAATATAGTGTATATTACATTATTGCGATATATTATTCATTCACAATACATACTATAATATATGTATCGGAGGTAGCATATGAGCAGCAAAAATCAGAAAAAATTCACTGTGACCAGAAAACCGGAATATAAAGAAGATAAGTCTGTCAACATGACTTTGCGCATAAACAGAGAATTGCAGAAACAATATGATGACTGGGCTATGAAGACCAACCGTTCCAGAAATGAACTGATGTGCATGGCTTTATCATATGCTCTGGAAAATATTGAATTTATAGAAGATCCGGATGATTCGGATAAAGAAGATTCGGATAATAAAAATTCGGATAAAAAATCAGATAAAGTCACAAATAAGGAATTACATGAATAAAGAACTGGCTGTACATTTATTGACCTGTAACTGTACAGCCGGTTCCTTATTTTTTTCAGATATTGACTTCCATACGATATCCGGATTTTCTGACTGTCCGTATCATACAGCCGCAGTTGCCAAGTGCCTTTCTGAGATTTTTTATATGGTTATCCACCACCCGCTCATTCCCTTCAAAATCATATCCCCAAAACCGGATCAATAACTGTTCGCGGCTGAAAATACGATTGGGATTTTCCATGAAAAAGAGCAGCATATCGTATTCTTTTGGCGGCAGAACGCAGCTTGCCCCGGCGATCCATACTTCATGGGTATGAATATCCGCCTCTATTTTGCCGCATCGCATCCGCCGGTCCGGCTGCCTTCCCCGAACCCGCCCCATCAAAGCCATGGCCTTCGCATAGAGCACGGGCAGAGAAAACGGCTTTGTCACATAATCATACAGCAAAAGTAAATGGTACCGTTTCGTTTTGATCTGATCAAGGGCCGTTTCCCCGTCATCCGCCGTGTCAGTCTGCCATCCCTTACTTCTGAAATAGTCGGCAATCGCCTCCTGCAGCAGCCTGTCATCTTCTATGATCAGCAGCTTTAATTTGGCTTTTTCCATATCTCCACACTCCTCCGATGTTCACTGCCGACACTGATGTCCGCCACATGTTCCGGGCATCACTTTCTGACATCAATCATCTCTGCCACCAGCCGGTCCATCTCCTCCGTCTGTTCAATAATTTTGTCCAGATAATAATCCCGCTTTTCCTCCACCGTATTTTCCTGCAGATTCTCAGCAAATCCCCGGATGATACCGAAAGGCGTCTTCATTTCATGGGCCATGGCATTGGTAAAATCCCGTCTGGCCTCATCAAGGGCCTCCCTCTGCGCATAGGTTTTGCCTGTCGAACGAATGACGACCGCCATACACACCACCATCAGCAATAATCCTGTCAGATAAACATATTTCATATAATCCATGGCCGCCAGCCACGGATGACACTCGGAGGCCAGCATCAGCCGTCCAATCATATGGCTGTCTATCTCTGAATAAATGTTATAAATATAGCTGTATTTTGCGTTCCATTCAGGAATATTTTCCAGATCGATCTCCTGTTTCCCGTCCACATCCCTCATGGCGCTTTGCAGGAAATCACTCTGTTTCCACTTCTGCCAGCTATCATAGCCCTGATAAAGATAAGGAAAACTCATCCATAACCCTGCGGTCTCCATTTCCCATTCCGCTGTTTCTGCGAACTCCGGATTCACCCATTCCCAGACAATTTCATCATCGATCTGAACATAACGGATAAAACCTGTAAGGCTCTGCCGGCTCCTTCTCCTGAAAAACGGCCAGCCGGTACTCCGCCAGTGTCTGTATTTCCTCATCCGTCAGTAAATCCGACATCGCAGATCCATTCCCCAGCTTATCATCGGCAATATATGCCTTACCGGTTTCCGAATTATAAAATGCCGACGAGAACTGCTGATATTGTTTCGGCATCAATTCAGTAAATGTATACGGACTCACCATGGTCCAATATTCCTGCTCTTTATCGCCAACCTCCCCATCGTGCATCTGTTTATCAATACTCTGATAATAGTCATTGCCCATCGCTACCTGTTCGTCATAATACAGCTTAAATTCTTCCAGATACTTCTGCTGAACCAGCCAGGTGGCCCCTGCCATAATCACCATATACAAAACCAGAAACCCCGCCACGATCGGTATCATAAATTTCTTCTTTCTCATACGATCACCTTCCCTTCTTCCTGAATTTATTGTAACGCAGAATTATATTCTTTTTGTATCGTTTACAGTATTTTTTCATAAAAAGGACATATAGATGTTCCGTTTCTATATGCCCTAAAATTACTACTGTTTTAAATTTTGATTCAGATGATTCATTATACCAGCTGCATAACCTCAGCCAGCATCAATCCCGTGATCTTGTCCATATCCTCCACCTTAGCTGTCAGCATGATAATAGGAAATAAATGCTTTTCCCGAATTTTCTGACAAAGCGTAAAACCATCCACATCCGGCAGCATAATATCCAGAATGGCCAGACTCAGATTTTCCGAAACAACCCTTTAGCAAAAAATGCGATGACTTGATAGACTGGATTTTCCATATGCTTCACGACCTGGGATAATTCCTTCCGGATCGCAATATGCTGCGGGCAATGCCGCTCACACAGACCGCATTTTTTGCAGAGGGAAGCATTGGTTCTCTCCGCCCGGAAAGTGGTACACATCAGATATTCTCTCATACCGGTAAAGAAATTGTCCGTATAGCGCACATTATAGCACCGAAATGCACCGGGTATGTCCACCCCCGCCGGACATGGCTGGCAATAGCCGCAGCCCGTACACGGCACCTTCATCTTCTCATTAATGGCACTCCTAACGGCTTCAAACAACTGCCTGTCTTTTTCTGTCAATTCGCCCGCACGTACAGTCTCCGCAATACGGATATTCTCTTTCACCATCGCCATCGAATTCATGCCAGAAAGAATTACAGAAACTTCCGGCTGATCCCACAGCCAGCGCAGGCCCCATTCGGCCGGACTGCGCTTTGGCCGGGTCTTCGCGAACAACTCAACGGCTTTCTTCGGCAGGTCATTGACCAGACGTCCGCCCCGCAGCGGTTCCATAATGATCACCGGAATGCCCTTGGAAGCCGCATACGCAACGCCCGCTCTCCCCGCCTGGCTGTTCTCATCCATATAATTGTACTGCACCTGGCAGAATTCCCAATCATAGGCATCGATCAGCTTCATAAAATTCTGACTGTTGCCATGGTAGGAAAACCCGATCCTGCGGATCTGCCCCTTGGCTTTTTTCTCTTTGATCCAGTCAAGAATCCCCATGTGCACCAGTTTTTCCCAGATATGGACATCCGGCAGCATATGCATCAGATAGTTGTCCACATAATCGGTTTGCAGCCGCTCAAGCTGCTCCTGAAACAGTTTTTCCAGACCGTCCATGGACTTAATGAGATAATGCGGCATTTTCGTTGCGATCTGGATCTGCTCCCGCCAGTGATTCTTCGCCACCAGCGTTCCCAGAACCTTCTCATTTCCTTTATAAATATACGCCGTATCAAAATAATTCACGCCATGTTCAATGGCATAAGCCAGTTCACGCTCCGTCTCCGCCAGATCAACACTGCCGCCCTTTTTCGGAAAGCGCATGCACCCAAAGCCCAGAATGGACCAATTATTTTTTCTATATTCCATAAGAACTCCTATTCTGTTTTAATTTGCATTTTTTTGCCTGAAAAAGCGATTCCAAGCTTAAGAATACTTTCTACACCATCCATGCACATTTCCGAATCATATCGTTTATCATTAATCTGCTCCAGCGCCTCTGCTGACAACGCCTTTAATTCCTCCTCATTCAATCCTGTTTTCGACTTTAGTTCCATAATAATTCCAGGATGCTTGCCATCCCTCGGAATCAGACAAATATCATATCTTCCGGCTCCGGATTCTCTATTTGATTTGATTTTGTACTGATTATCCATCAATGCCATGAGTCCAAGAATCAACCCGTGATAAAACCCTTCTGCGCCGGAGTCATAATAACTGATAGACTTATCCATATATTCTGTAATCGCCTGCTGCAGTTTCTTAAGATCATTTGCATAAATACTTTCTGTGATTTGATTTGCAGTAGTTCTTGTAATTGCTCCAATCTGCAGCAAGTGTGATAGAATTTCACTCTTATAAACGGATGCAATCTCCCTATTAGGAATCGATACTTCACATAAATATGCCCCGTCCGCCTGCAATTCTTTCGTTAGTGCTTTCAGATATCCGGCGACCAGCAAAAGACTATAGATATTTGCCGGATCCTCAGAAAGCGATTGATAAACCACATTCTGATCTATCCTCGCAATAACCCGTTCACCTTGCAGAAGCGCATAAAGTCTTTCTGTAATCTCGGGCGAGGCAACCTTTAAAACATCTTCGAGCACTTCATTCTTTCCGGTATTTACCCAGTATGCCCGGGGAATACATCCTTTTGCAATATAATTGATGACCGACCATGGATTATAGCATTCTATACTGCCAAACAGATAACCATTGTACCATTCCTTCAGTTCTGCCTCTTTATCGGCCATTCCGTAGTATTCCAACATTTCATGTACTTCTGAATAAGTAAATCCAAAGCAACTCTCATATTCCTCGTCCATAATAGAATTTACGACCAGATTGTTAAGTCCACTTAAAATACTTTCCTGAGCTATACGTAAAATACCCGTGAGAAAACCATAAGACAGATTCCTGTTATCCTTAAATGCTCCTGAAAAGAAGTTTCTCATGAATCCTATAATTTCACCATAAAAATCCTTCGCATAGCCTTCCTGGATCGGTATGTCATATTCATCAATAATAATGACCGGAGCTTTTCCATAATGCTCTGACAACATCTTTGACAAATGTTCCAAAGCCGATGTCAGATCTACTTCCGTTGCGCTTCCATCTATAATCCTTTTAAAGTATTCTTTCTCATATTCGGCTATTTTCTCACTCTCCTGCAATAACAGATGTCTTCCAAATTCAGCCTGCAGAAGTCCTCTGATTTTATCCAGTGTTGATTCCCATGAATGAAATTTCACATCTTTAAACGTCAGGAAAATAACCGGATATTTTCCCTGATGCTTTGTGTACTCCTCTCCACACTTCCAGATTGCTTTATCCTTAAAGTAAATACTTGTATCTTCATCTGATAATTCGAAGAATACTCTGAGCATATCCATATTCAGGGTTTTCCCAAATCTTCTCGGTCTTGTAAATAATGATACCAGAGGCTTCTGATCCAGAAATTCCTTGATCAACAATGTCTTATCCACATAGTAATACTCTGACTGCGCGCGCACATAGTCAGAAATACCAATTGGCAGAGGTTTTTTCCCTTTTATTGTTTTTCTCGCAGCAATTTGTTTACAGGTCTCCATCCTGATCATCTCCAATCTCTCTGCAATAAACATATGAATGCTCCATGATTTCAGACTTTCTGGTGCCCGAATACACCTTTCACAAGATGCGGGATCGGTTTCTTCGCGACTTTTCTGTATGGGCGGCCCTGCAGCAGCAATCTTTCCACATGAAGATCGTTCAGATGCTGAACTTCCATCTTATATGGATTATCCGACAAAATGACCATATCCGCAATCTTGCCGGTCTCCAGACTTCCTCTCTCCTGCTCGTCAAAAGTCGTATAATAACCATTGTAAGTACACATGCGAAGGGCCTCATAAACCGTCAGGGATTGTTCCGGCACACTGTGATTACATGCTTTGTAAATCCACTCGATCGGGTCCGGATCCGTACACGGTCCGTCGGAACCTGCGCTCAGCACGATCTGACGGTCACAAAAATCCCGCAGCGGATTCAGGCGCGCGCTTCTGTCACCTAAAATCTCCTCCAGATATTCATCCGGCTCCTGCCGCCAATTGATGAACGCGCTCTGCACAGGCAGAAGAATATGATATTTCTCACAGATATCCATGCCTTCCTGTGTCGGCAGACAGGCGTGAATGATGGCATGGCGGTGATCCTCCCTCGGATAATCGTCAAGAGCCGCTTTCAAAGCCATGGTCGCCTGTCTGAAAGCGGCGTCACCGATGGCATGCATCTCGATCTGCATACCGGCTCTGTTAGCCTCCTTACAAAATGCAATGACCTGCTCGTCCGTATAATACAGCACACCATTGCTGTCACTCCACTCATAAGGTTTCAAAAGCGCCGCGTCCTTTGAACCGAAACAACCGTCCAGCGCCGTCGCAAAACAACCGCCGATTCTCGGCAAATGACGTTTGGCCGCTTTCTTCACATCCATGGTCTGAAAAAAGATACGCATCTGCATGCCATTATCCAGTCCTCTGGCAAACCATCTCTCCAAATCCACATCCAGATCACGCACAAATCCCACACCACTGACTGTGTGAATCATGCCAATGCCCTTTGAAGCCATATAGTCAACGGCATGCTGCATATTTTCCACCAGTTTCAGCACAGGAACAGAGTTGGTCACATAATCCGACACGGCAAAGAAAGCTTCCTGATTCATCTCTCCTGTATCTTCATGATAACCCCTCAGGCCGGATAGCTTATCCTTCAGCTTTTCCAGCAGTTTTGTATTGATCACGCAGGCATGGCCGTCATATTTTACCATAAAAAGCGGTTTGTCAGGGCAGACACTGTCCAACTGTTCCCTTGTTACCAGATGTCCATCTGACACTGAATAAGGCGAAGCGCCAAATCCCAGCACCAGCTTTTCCTTCGTATTTGCCGCATAGGTTTTCAGCATATCCAAAATCTCCGCATTGCTTCTGGCATTCATTACGTTCAGCCCCGCATGGAATGTGGCAAAGCTGGCAAAATGAATATGGCTGTCCGTAAAGGCCGGAATCAGCGCCCGTTTTCCAAGATGCATTTTCTTTGCTGACGCATACTGAGCAGGCAGTTCATTCCCCACGTAGACGATCCTTCCCTGGTCTTCAACCAGATACTCCGCAACCGTATTATGTTCATCACATGTAATAATCGCGCCTTTATATACTCTCATCTTAAACCCTCCTGATTGATATTGATTCACACTGATAAATATATTATAACATTCTGCTGCATGAATGGTCTATAGCTTTTGGCTTTGTTTTAAAATTCAATGCCATGCTATTGAATTTTTAATAAAGGCATGTTATACTTTTTGCTGTAAAGAAAGGAATACAGCTAATGATAAACATAAGAAAATGTGTTTCCCTTCTCCGGCAGATCCACGCTGCACTGGAGAAGAACGCCAATAATATTCTTCGTGAAAACGATCTGACCATCGCTCAGATGTACCTGCTATTCGCGCTTGTGGATTCCGACAACGGCTCATATACCCTAAAAGAAATGGAGAAAATTCTTCAGATCGGCCAGTCAACAACCGTCGGTCTTGTTAAACGGCTCAAACAAAAAGGATTCGTTGACTGCTGTAAAACGCCGGAAGATCAACGGGTCCGGATCGTCACGATCACACCGGAAGGCCGGTCCATGTGCAAAATATCCAGAGCCAAAATGGATAAAACGGCGCTAAAAATGCTGGATGGGCTGACCGATGCGGAGCAGACGGAATTTCTCAGGCTGCTTCAAAAAATACAGCGCAATTTTACATAAAACACAATCCTACGTGATTGATATCATTTTACAAAAGAAACTTGAACAGGAGTACCAACGATGAGTAACCATCAAACAACCGAACGGCAGCTTCTCGTCGGTGTTGACATCGGATCAACGACCACGAAGATCGTTGCCATTCATCAAAATCACAATGAGAAGGATCATAGTGAACAAAACAAAATCGTATTTTCAGACTATCAAAGACATCACGCAGCCCAGGTGCAGAGTGTCTATCATGCCCTTGCACAATTAGATGCCCGTTTCCCGAATGCCGACATGCGCCTTGTCCTCACCGGTTCAGGCGCCAAATTTGTGGCGGATGCCCTCGGCGTTCCTTACATCCAGGAGGTCGTGGCCAATTCCATTGCATTGCGTGAGCGTTATGACAATGTGCGCACCGCCATCGAGCTTGGCGGACAGGATGCAAAAATGATCTTCTTCCACAAGGACGAAACATCCGGCGAACTGAATGTGGCCGACATGCGCATGAACGGAAGTTGTGCAGGCGGCACTGGCGCCTTTATTGATGAAATTGCTTCTATATTAAAAGTACCGATCGAAGATTTTGACGCACTGGCCAGTCAGGGTACCTGCGTCTACGATATATCCGGCCGATGCGGCGTCTATGCAAAAACTGACATTCAGCCTCTGTTAAATCAGGGCATCGCCAAATCCGATCTGGCCCTTTCGGCCTTTCACGCTATCGCCAAACAGACCATCGGCGGACTGGCCCAGGGATTGGATATTGAAAAACCCGTCGTTTTTGAAGGCGGCCCGCTGACTTTTAACCCAACACTGGTGCGTGTATTCGCCGAAAGGCTGGCACTCACCCCGGAGGAAACGCTGCGGCCTGACCGCCCTGAGATCATGATCGCCTACGGCGCAGCCCTTTCCTTAAACAGCATGTTTGCCAGCGATCAGACCATCCATCATGCCAGCGAAATGATGGCGAAACTCAAAAACGGCGCTATCCGTGAAACCTTGCCGGATACCGCGCTGACACAGCCATTTTTCAGTTCAGATAAAGAATATAAAGCATTTATGCAGCGGCAAAAACTGCCAACCTGCAATTTTACCAAACCTGCAAAGGGTGAGACTGTACACGCCTATCTGGGTATCGATTCCGGCAGTACCACGACCAAATTTGTCCTGATGGACGAAAATGAACGTCTGCTCGATTGTTTTTACGCTCCGAATGAAGGCGATCCTCTCACCGTTGCCAAAAAAGCGCTGATCGCCATGCGCAACCGCTATCGTGAAGCGGGCGCAAAACTGGATATCATTGCCGCCGGGACCACCGGTTATGGCGAACTGCTCTTTGCTAAAGCATTTAACACCGAATGCCATGTGGTGGAAACCGTCGCCCACGCCCGCGCCGCCGGCAAATATGTCAAAGACGCTACGTTTATTCTGGACATTGGCGGTCAGGATATGAAGGCCATCTGGCTGGATCACGGCATTATCACCAATATCGTTGTCAATGAAGCCTGCTCATCGGGCTGCGGTTCCTTCCTGGAAAACTTTGCTTCGTCCTTACATATACCGGTGAAAGGCATTGCCAAAGCCGCATTTTCATCCCGCCATCCGGCGGCGCTTGGCAGCCGCTGCACGGTTTTTATGAACAGCAGTATTGTCACTGAACAGCGCAACGGCAAATTGTCCGAAGATATCATGGCCGGACTCTGCCGCTCCATTATTGAAAATGTTTTTACAAAAGTTATCCGCATCTCCAACCTGGACAGTCTCGGCGACAAAATCGTTGTGCAGGGCGGTACTTTTGAAAATGATGCCGTATTGCGGGCCATGGAACAATATATCGGCCGTGAAGTCACGCGCGCACCTTATCCCGGCATCATGGGCGCCATTGGTGTGGCACTGATCACAAAAGAACGATTTGCACAAGAGCAGTCAAACGGCCAAAACCCGGCGCGGACTTTCATAGGGCTGGACGCGATGGAACATTTTTCCTACACTCAGGAATCCAATGCCCCATGCCCGTTCTGTGCCAATCACTGTAAACGGACCATTGTGAAATTTTCCAACGGCCAGTCATGGGTAACAAATAACCGCTGCGAGCGGGGTGAGATCCTCGGTGACCCAAAAGAAGCAAAAGTCCGTGAGCAATTGCAGGCAAAAGTCCATGCAAAAACTCAGGTTCCAAATCTGTACCGTCTGCGTGAAAAATTGTTGTTCAGAGATTATCCTTATTCCGTGCTGGATTCCGAGAAAGATATCACCATTGGTATCCCCCGTGTCCTCTCCTACTGGGAAACCATGCCGTTCTGGACGACCTTCTGGCGTGCCCTTGGCTTTAAAATTCAGATATCCGATGCCAGCACCCGCAAAATATATGAAAACGGCCTGTCGGCGGTTACTTCCGACACGGTCTGCTTTCCGGCCAAACTGGTGCACGGGCACATCCGCAATCTGGTCAGTCACGGCGTTGACCGCATTTTCATGCCATCCATTACGACTGTAGAATCAGAAAATACGGAAGCAACAAGCGAATCCATGTGTGCCGTCGTCAAAGGTTATCCGATCGTTGTGCGCAATTCAGATAACCCTGAAAAACGCTGGCAGATTCCTTTCGACGCGCCGCTGTTTCACTGGCATGTCAATGCCGACAGGGACAGGCAGTTAACACAATATATGCAGGATACATTCCATCTTTCACCGGAACTGACCCGGGCCGCCATTCAATTCGCTGACGCGGCGCAGGCAGCTTTTCACAGTGAATTAAAACAGGCCGGACAGGCTGTCCTTGATGAAGTGGAACGAAACGGCAATTATGCCATCGTCCTGGCCTCCCGCCCTTATCAGAATGACGCCCTTGTCAATCACGATCTGCCGGAAATGTTTACCAGTCTTGGCATTCCTGTATTGACGGCGGATTCCCTGCCGGAAGCCGACCGGGTCGATCTAAGTCACAGCCGTCTGGATATTGTCAACAATTATCACGCCCGTATGCTGTCCTCCGCGATTCTGGCTGCCCGCAGCAGCCACCTCGAATACGTACAGATCGTCAGCTTCGGCTGCGGCCATGACGCCTACCTTTCCGATGAGATTATCC